>NZ_JBITEZ010000015.1:0-337576 GCF_044455665.1 Nonomuraea sp. NPDC051191
TGGCGCGTGAGGTGGGCACCGAGGGCAACCTGGGTGGTCAGGCGACCGTCCGGGGGGTGTCGGGCACGTGGAAGGACCTCACCGACAACGTCAACTCGATGGCCGACAACCTGACCAACCAGGTACGCAGCATCGCCCAGGTCACCACCGCGGTGGCCAGGGGCGACCTGACCAGGAAGATCGACGTCGACGCCCGCGGCGAGATCCTGGAGCTGAAGACCACCATCAACACGATGGTCGACCAGTTGTCCTCGTTCGCCGCCGAGGTCACCCGCGTGGCCCGCGAGGTGGGCCGGGAGGGCAGGCTCGGCGGGCAGGCCGAGGTCGAGGGCGTGTCGGGCACCTGGAAGCGGCTGACGGAGAACGTCAACGAGCTGGCCGCCAACCTGACCCGCCAGGTCCGCGCGATCGCCGAGGTCACCAGCGCGGTCACCTCCGGCGACCTGACCCGGTCGATCACGGTCGACGCCGAGGGCGAGCTGGCCGACCTGAAGGACAACATCAACTCGATGGTCAAGTCGCTGCGCGAGACGACCAGCGCCAACGAGGAGAAGGACTGGCTCAAGTCCAACCTGGCGCGCATGTCGGGGCTGATGCAGGGACACCGCGACCTGGCGGCCGTGGCCGAGCTGGTGATGAACGAGCTGGCCCCGCTGGTCGGCGCCCAGTACGGCGCGTTCTTCTCGGCCGAGGAGAACGAGCTCCAGCTCATCAGCGCCTACGGCTACCCGGCCGACCCCGGCAGGCCCACGAGGTTCCGGCTCGGCGAGGCGCTGGTCGGCCAGGCCGCCCGCAGCCGCAGGACGATCACCATGGCCGACGTCCCGCCCGGATACATCACGATCTCCTCCGGACTCGGCCGGACCGACCCCAGTTCGGTGATCGTGCTGCCGATCGTGGTCGAGGAGCAGGTGCTCGGCGTGATCGAGCTGGCCTCGGTGCAGGCGTTCACGCCGGTCCACCGGGTCTTCCTCGACCAGCTCATGGAGACGATCGGCGTCAACCTCAACACGATCGTGGCCAACGCCCGCACCGACGAGCTGCTCAAGGAGTCGCAGCGGCTGGCCGTCGAGCTGCAGGCCCGGTCGGAGGAGCTCCAGCAGCAGCAGGAGGAGCTCCAGCGCTCCAACGCCGAGCTGGAGGAGAAGGCCACGCTGCTGGCCCGCCAGAACCAGGACATCGAGACCAAGAACCTGGAGATCGAGCAGGCCCGGCAGGAGCTGGAGGACCGCGCCCACCAGCTCACGCTGGCCTCGACGTACAAGAGCGAGTTCCTGGCGAACATGAGCCACGAGCTGCGCACCCCGCTCAACTCGCTGCTCATCCTGGCCCAGCTGCTGGCCCAGAACCACACGCGCAACCTGACCCCCAAGCAGGTCGAGTACGCCGGGATCATCCACTCCGCGGGCTCGGACCTGCTCCAGCTGATCAACGACATCCTCGACCTGTCCAAGGTCGAGGCGGGCAAGATGGACGTCAATCCCGAATGGGTGCCGCTGCGGCAGCTGCTCGACTACGTCGAGGCCACGTTCCGGCCGATGACCTCGCAGAAGAACCTCGGCTTCCGGATCACCACGGCGCCGGGCGTGCCCGCCGACCTGCTCACCGACGACTCGCGGCTGCGCCAGGTGCTGCGCAACCTGCTGTCGAACGCGGTCAAGTTCACCGAGACCGGAGGCGTCGACCTGCGCATCGAACCGGCCGCGCACGGCGAGCTGCCCGCCACGGTACGCCCCCATGCCCCCGCCATCGCGCTGCGCGTCATGGACACCGGCGTCGGCATCCCCGAACAGCAGCTCGAAGCCATCTTCGGCGCGTTCCAGCAGGCCGACGGCACCACCAGCCGCAAGTACGGCGGCACCGGCCTCGGCCTGTCCATCAGCCGGGAGATCGCCTACCTGCTCGGCGGCGCGATCACCGTCCAGAGCACGCCCGGCCGGGGCAGCGTCTTCACCCTCTACCTGCCGGTCGCCCAGCCCGGCGCCGAGGGGCACGCGACGGGCGGCGCGCCCGCCGGGACCGTCGCCCCGCCGGTGGCCGGTCAGCCGCGGCGGCTGCTGGTGATCGAGGGACGCCCGCACGGGCTGTTGTCGCTGGTGGCCGAGAGCGTGGTGAACGGCCTGGCCGGGTCGCCCGACCCGCTCGGCGGGACCGTCCAGGTGGTCGAGGCGGCGGGCGCGGAGGAGGCGGCTAGCCTGCTGGCCGCCGAGCCGTGCCACTGCGTCGTGCTCGACCTCGACCTGCCCGACCTGGCCGCCTACAGCCTGCTGGAGGCCATGGACGGCGATCCTGGGCTGCACGGCGTGCCGGTGCTGGCGTACAACAACTGGCGCTCCAGCCCGTTGCAGGAGGCGCGGATCGGCGACCGGCCGCTGGAGCTGCTGTCCAGCCTCGACGAGCTGCGCGAGCGCATCGCCCTGCACCTGACCGCCGACCAGCCCGGCGACGTGCTGCCGCTGGCCAGGTCCAGGTCGGTGGGGGCGGCGTCGGGCCGGGAGATCGACGACACGCTGTCCGGGCGCACGGTCCTGGTGGTGGACGACGACGCGCGCAACCTGTTCGCCCTGACCAGCATGCTGGAGATCCACGGCATCGACGTGCTGCACGCCGACAACGGCCGTAAGGGCATCGACACGCTCGTCGCCCACCCGGAGACGGACCTGATCCTGATGGACGTGATGATGCCCGAGATGGATGGCTACACGGCGATCGAGACGATCCGCGGGATGCCCGGCTACGCCGACCTGCCGATCATCGCGGTCACGGCCAAGGCCATGCCGGGCGATCAGGAGAAGTCGCTGGCGGCGGGGGCCAGCGACTACGTGACCAAACCGGTCGACCCCGACCAACTGATCGAACGCATCCAGCACTGGATGGATCCGGCCTGACCCGGTGAGGAGTCGCGCCATGGGGAGTTCAGCCGAGGAGACGGGCCTGGCCAGGCTGGCCGCGACCGTCGAACGCCTGCGCGCCGAGCTGCACGAGGTCCGCCGCGCGGCCGACGACCGCGCGCTGGTCGAGCTGGCGAAGGGCATCCTGGTCGAGCGCCTGCGCTGCGCCCCGGCGCAGGCCGCCGACCAGCTCGCCACGCTCGCGGCCCGGACCGGGCGGTCGCCGGCCGAGCTGGCGGCCGACGTCGTCAACCGGGCCGCCGGCGACCCCATCGCCGACGTCTCGCTGACCGGCGCCGACGAGCTCGACGGCGCTCCGGAGCCGCCCGCCGGGCAGGCGGGGGCGGCCGTGCGGCTGCGGACGGCCGAGAGCGCCGCGCTGGGCGCCACGGACGCGCAGGCGGCGGCCCACGCCGTGCTGGAGACGGCCCTGCTGCCGATCGGCGCGACGGCGGTCGCGGTGTGGGCGGCCGGGCCGGACAGCTCGCTCACGCTGGCCGGGCAGGCCGGTTTCAGCGCCGAGGAGGCCGGGCTCTGGCGGCAGGTCCCGCCGGGGCTGATCACGCCCGCCACCAGCACGCTGGTCGAGCGCCGCACGCTGTGGCACACCACGCCGGGGCCGGCGTCGATCGGCCGCCACCAGCTCACCGGCGGCCGCGTCACCGCCGTGGCCCGGCTGGGCGGGCGGGTGCTCGGCGTCCTGGAGATCTGCTGGCCGGACGATCCTCCGCAGGCCACGCCCAGGATGGAACGCCAGATCGAGGCGCTGGCCGACCTGTGCGCCCTCACCCTCAACTCCCCCGGCCCGACGGTGCGCGCCGGGGCCGAGCTGGCCGAGCTGGCCGCCCTGGCCGACTCCCTGTCCGACCCGGCGCTCGTCCTCCTGCCGCAGCTCGACCCGCAGGGCCACGTCGCCGACTTCCGCGTCCATCACGCCAACGAGCCGTCGGCGGTGCGGGCGGGCGGGTTGCTGCTGGAGGCGTACCCGTTCGCGGCCGGGGAGCTGCTGGCCAGGATCGAGCACGTGCACGCCACCGGCGAGCCGTTCCGCGCCGCCGACGTGCCCTTCACCGCGACCTCCACGGCCGAGGTGAGCATCACCCGCCACGGCGCGAGCGTGCTGCTCGTCCGGCGCGACCACGACCAGGCGCGCCTGCTGGAGCACGCCCAGCGCCTGGGCCGCATCGGCGGCTTCGAGGAGAACGCCCTCACCGGCGAGATCATGTGGAACGCCCAGATGTTCTCCCTGTACGGCCTGCCGCCGGACGCCCGGCCGGTCCCGCTGGAACGCCTGCGCGATCACGTGCACCGCGACGACGAGGTGGCCGTGGGCCTCTTCCTGCGCACGGTGCTGCATCACCGGCGCCCGGCCGCGACGGCGTTCCGGCTCGAACGCCCCGACGGGGTGGCCCGGCATCTGCGCGTGGTGGCCGAGCCGGTGTTCGCCCCGGACGGCCGGCTGACGGCGCTGCGGGGGGCCTACCAGGACGTCTCGCCGCAACACTGGACGGAGGTCGCGCTGGCCGTGACCCGCGACAGGCTGGCCCGCACCGAACGCCAGTCCGCCGCCCGCAACCGGCTGGCCCTGCAGCTCCAGCACGCCATCATGCCGCCCTCGCACGGCCGCATGGACTCCTTCGGGCTGCGCATCGCGGTGCGCTACCGTCCGGCGCAGAAGGAGGACCTGGTCGGCGGCGACTGGTACGACGCGGTCGTCCTGCCGTCCGGGTGCATCCTGCTGTCGGTGGGCGACGTGGCAGGGCACGGCGTCGAGGCCGCCACGGGGATGGTGGTGCTGCGCAACGCCCTGCGCGGCCTGGCCACCACCGGCGCGGGCCCGGCCCGGCTGCTGAGCTGGCTCAACCTGGTCGCCCGCCACCTCGCCGATCGCATGACCGCGACCGCGATCTGCGGCCTGTACGACCCCGCCACCCGCGTCCTGCGCTGGGGCCGGGCCGGGCACCTGCCGCCGATCCTGCTGCGCGGTTCGCGGGGCACCGAGCTGCCGATGGTCAAGGGCCCGCTGCTGGGCGCGTTCGCCGACGCCGCCTACGAGGAGGGGCGGCTCCAGCTGGAGGCCGACGACACGCTGCTGCTCTACACCGACGGCCTGATCGAGCGCCGCGACCACAACCTGCGCCACGCCCAGGACCGGCTGCTGGCCGTCGCCTCGCGTACGGCCTCGACCCTCGACCACCGGCTCGACGACCTGCTCACCCACTGCAACTCCGACACCGACGACGACACCTGCCTGATCGGCGTGCACGTGCACTGAGCGGGGCTCTGAACGGGGCCTGGCGCCAGGGTCGGGGGCCGGGTCAGGGGTGCGGGCTCAGGCGGCAGGTCAGGCGGTGGGTGGGAGGAGGCCGAGGCGGTCGAAGGCCGCGGCCACGCTCGGGGTCAGCGCCGCCGGGTCGTCGCCGGCGACCGCGCGGCCGGCGGTGTAGCAGGCCAGCGCGAGCTGCGGGGCCAGGGCCGCCGTCTCGGCGGAGGCGCCGTGCTCGCGCAGGATCTCGGCCATCGTCTCGGCGAAGCGGCGCTGCTTGCGCGCCGTACGGTCGCCGAGCTCGGGGTGGTCGGCGATCAGCCGTTCGCGCAGGACGTGGCGGCCGGGATCGAGGGTGGCCCTGGCGCACAGGGCGAGGGTCAGCTCGCGCACCTGGGCGAGCGCCTCGGGCAGGCCGGGCGGGCCGTCGCCGCGCAGGTCGCGGTGGTGGGCGGCCAGGTCGTCGAGCCAGTCCTGCTCCCCCGCGAAGACGACCTCCTGCTTGTCGCCGAAGTAGCGGAAGAACGTGGTGCGGCCCACCTCGGCGCGCTCGGCGATGTCGGCGACCGTCACCTCGTCGTAGCCGCGCTCGGCGAAGAGCCGGTAGGCGGCCTCGATGATCTCGTCACGGGCTCGCTGTCGCTTGCGGGCGCGCAGGGAGGGCTGGGTCACGCGCCCAGTCTAGCGCTTCTGGACTCCGTCCCTTATGGTACCGAGTACCAATTGGAACCAGATGCTGTAGGAGTTGTCATGCGAGCCGTGCAGATCACCGAGTTCGGCGGTCCCGAGGTCGTGCGCGTCCGTGAGGTGGAGGAGCCGCGGCCCGGCCCGGGCCAGGTCGTCGTGGACGTCTCGCGCTGCGGCGTGAACTTCGCCGACACGCTGATGCGCGAGAACGCCTACCTGGCCGCGACCACGCTGCCGGTGATCCCGGGCGGCGAGGTCGTCGGCAGGACCGCCGACGGCCGCCGCCTGGCCGCCCTGGTGCAGCGGGGCGGGTACGCCGAGAGGGCGGCGATCCCGGAGGCGAGCGCCTTCACGGTGCCCGAGGACCTCGACGACGTCGCGGCGGTGGCCCTGCTGGCCCAGGGGCTGACCGCGTGGTGGCTGGTCCGTCACACCGGTCGCGTCCAGGCCGGGGAGAGCGTGGTCGTGCACGCGGCGGCGGGCGGCGTCGGCTCGCTGGCGGTGCAGCTCGCCAAGGCGGCGGGGGCCGGCCGGGTGATCGCCACGGCGAGCACGCCCGCCAAGCGGGAGCTGGCCCTGTCGCTGGGCGCGGACGCCGCCGTCGATCCGGCCGCCGACGACCTCACCGCGGAGCTGCGCGCGGCCAACGGCGGCGAGCCCGTGGACGTGGTCCTGGAGATGACCGGCGGCCGGGTCACCGACCAGAGCCTGGCGGCGCTGGCGCCGTTCGGCCGGCTCGCCTTCTACGGGATGGCGGGCGGCGTCGAGCCTCAGCCGGTCTCGCCGCGCGCCCTCCAGCCCCGCTCGGCGACCGTCAGCGGCTTCTGGCTGCTCAACGCCTTCGACCGGTTCGACGTCCTGGCCGGGGCGTACGCGGAGCTGGCGGCGCGGGTGACCGCGGGCGAGCTGCGGGTGGTCTCCGGCGGGGACCGTCCGATGTCGGAGGTGCGGCAGGTGCACGCGGAGCTGCGGGAGCGGCGTACGACCGGCAAGCTCGTCCTGGACCCGCGCCGGTAGGGCCTATTAGGCGGTCAGGCGGCGGCCGAGCCGCTGCATCGGGCGTTCGAGGAAGCGGTAGGTCAGCCGGCTGCCCGGCAGCACGACGGCCAGGAAGAGCACGCTGACGCCGATCTGGAGGGGGAGCGGCGACCAGCGCATCTCCCCCGCCACCTCCATCAGCACGATGAGCACCGGCAGGTGCACCAGGTAGAGGGAGTAGCTCATCAGCCCGAGCCAGGTGAGCACGGCGGGCACCCGGCGGCCCCGCCAGGCCAGACCGGCCGCGAACGTGGGCCCCGCCAGGGCGACGGTCGTGCCCCACACGTCCGGCTGCACCCACCACCATCCGGCGCTGAGCGCCCAGAAGGGGGCGACCGTCACCAGCGACCCGGCCAGGGCCACCGGCCACAGGGAGCCCTGGCCGCCCTCCCAGCGGCGGATCGCCGTGCCGGTGAACATGACCGCGAGGATCGCCGCCCCGAACCAGGGGACGCGGCTGCTCAGCAGGAGCAGGACCAGGGCCATGACGCCGAGCGCGCACGCCGCCGTGTTGCGCAGCCGTCCGGAGAGGAGACAGGCCAGCCCGGCGGCGAACACCGCGAACGACACCCACGCCAGCCAGCCGCCGGTCAGCGGCGCCGCGCTCAGTGCCAGGCCGGCCACGACCGCGGTCACGCCGAAGGCGACGGCGACCAGGCCGCGCCGGTCGCGTACGCCGGTCACGAACAGGGCGGTGACCATCAGGTAGAAGACCATCTCGTAGGAGAGCGTCCACATCGTGTTCATGACCCCGGCGACGCCGACGACGTCCAGCAGCATCGTGGCGTGCGCCGCGGCCGAGGAGGCGTCCCTGGGCACTTCCGCGCGTACCGGGATCCACCAGGACAGGGCCAGGACCACGGCGATGACGGCGAGGTAGAGCGGGTAGAGGCGGAAGGCGCGGCCGATCCAGAAGGCGCGCACGTCGCCGTGCCGTTCCAGTGACGACGGGATGATGTAGCCGCTGACCAGGAAGAACACCAGGACGCCGTACACGCCCAGGTTGAAGAAGGTCGGGCGCAGCCAGGGCATCGCCCAGGTCGTCAGGTGTTCGCCGACGACGGCGAGCGCGCCGATGCCGCGCAGGGCGTCCAGCCAGGCGAGCCTGGACGCCCCCGAACGAACGACCTGGGGGGTGCCAAACGGAACAGTCGTCACGCACCCCAACGTATCGGCCTGACGGGCAGGACCTGGGCACCTCACCCTCATTCGGGCGGGGCGGCGGCTCAGAAGGGCGGCCGCCGGATCAGGGCCCGCGGGCCAGGTGGGCGGTGGGTCAGGGGCGGCGGGCGGCCCAGGCGGTCCGGGTGCCGCGTACGACGAGGTCGCGGCGCCCGAGGGACTCCGGGGAGTCGGCGGAGAGCAGCCGGTCGAGGGCCGCGAGGTCGGCGGCGGCCAGCTCCCCGTCGAGCCGCGACCGGTAACCGCCCAGCACGGCCTGCGCGTAGCGGACGGCGTTCGGCGGCGCCGGACTCACCTCGATCGGGAAGTCACGCCGCGCGGCCACCTCGAACCCGGCCTCCTCCAGGAACGGCCCCCAGTCGGGGTACGGGTCCGGGCCCGTGGCCGCCACCGCCGCCCGGCAGCGCGCCTCCAGCGCCGCCCCGGCCTCGTCGGGCAGGAAGCGCGGCATGCCGTCCATCTCGACGACCGCCAGCGTCCCGCCGGGGTCCAGCGCGGCGTGGATCTCGCCGAGCAGCCGCGCCGGGTCCTTGACGTGGTGCAGCGACGCGGCCGCCCACACCAGGTCGGCCCCGCCGATCGGGGGCAGGGCCTCGTCCAGGTCGGCCCGGACGAGGCGCACCCGCTCCCCCAGCCCCTGGCCGAGCGCCGCCGAGCGCAGCCGGTCGAGCATCACCGGCGACTGGTCGACCGCGACGATCTCGGCGTCGGGGAACCGGCGGGCGAGGGCCAGCGTGCCGGTGCCGGTTCCGGCGCCCAGGTCGGCGACCGTCCGCGGGGTCCGTACGGCCTGTTCGGCGATCCAGGCGGTCAGCTCGTCCAGGTACGTCCCGAGCACGTCGGCGTCCAGGTCGAGCAGGTCCGCCAGCCGGGACTCGTCACCGTGGTGAGGAGAGCCGTGGTGAGGAGAGCCGTGGTGAGGAGAGCCGTGGTGAGGAGAGCCGTGGTGATGGTGTCCGTGGTGGGAGTGTCCTTGCATGCCTTCACCGTAAGGCTCTCCTGCGCGTGAGACATACACTCTTGCTCATGACGCAAGAAGTCGACCTGGACGCCGTGGTCCGCCGGCGCATCCGCGGCCTGCGGCTGGCCCGCGGCTGGTCCCTCGACGCCCTGGCCGCGCGGTGCCGGCTGAGCCCGTCCAACCTGAGCCGCATCGAGACCGGCCACCGCCGGATCGCCCTCGACCAGCTCGTCCCCATCGCGCGGGCCCTCGGCACGACGCTCGACCAGCTCGTCGAGTCCACCGAGGACGAGGACGTGGTGATCCGGCCGCTCCCCTGCGACCATCCGGGGATGACCGTGTGGCTGCTGTCCCGGGAGCGTTCGCTGCACGGTGTCACGGTCGCCAAGATGCGCATCACCCCCGACCGTCCGCTCGACCTCCAGGTGCATCCTGGGCGCGAGTGGTTCACCGTCCTGTCCGGGACGGCCCGCCTGCTGCTGGGCGAGCGGACCGTCCTGGTGCCGGCGGGCGACGCGGCCGAGTTCTCGACCATGACCCCGCACGCCATCGGCGCCCACGAGGGGCCGGTGGAGCTCCTCACCATCTTCGACCATGACGGCGAGCGCTCCCACCTGCACGCGGGCCAGGCGTAGCCGCAGCTCAGGCGCAGGTGTACCCGGACGGGAGCGCGGTGTCGCCGTCCGGGCGGGTCGCCTGGAAGCCGAAGCCGGTGGTGGCGGCTCCGGGGGCCGTGCGTAAGGGGTACGTCGGCAAGCGCCCCCGCACGTGGCTCTTCCCTGACGCAGGAGGGGCGGCGTGCGCTGGCCGGGCACCTGGACGCGCTTTAGGCAATCGCCGAGACCGCCCGCCGCACCGCGGCCGCCCCCGGGGGGCCGGGATGACCCGGGCCGCCGGGTCAGCCGCCGCCGGTGCCGGCCGGGCCCATGCGGCCGCCGGGCCATGAGGTCTCCGGATGGGCCTGGCGCCAGGTCAGGAGTTGCCGGTCCAGCCGCTCCCGGTCGGTGAGGCGCGACCTGGCGGGGCGCACGCCCGTACGTTCGAGCAGCCCGTGCGCGGCCTCCGCCAGCCGCAGCCGGGCCGGCGCGAACCGGCGTCGCAGCAGGTCGGCGGTCACCGCCGCGGTCAGCACCGAGGCCGGCCACAGCGCGGCCCTGCCCAGGCCGCCCCCGCTTCCCGTGATCTGCCCGTTCCCCTTGCGAAGGTCGATGCCCGTGCTCTGGTCGCCGTCGCCATGCCGCATTCGTCAGCCTCCGGGTTCGTCTCGGGACCGTGGGCGTGCCGGAAGATTCTGCACTTATGGCGCTACCCGGTCCTGCGTCCGTCATGCCGCCGACTTGCGAACCGCGACGGTACACGTTTGAGTGACCGCCGACGGGAAAGCTGGAGGAAGGCCCGCCACCCCACCCGACCCCGTACACGAGACGATCATGACCCTTCAGTTCGAGTTGCAGTGCCCCATCAGCACTGACCTTGCCCTCATCAGGGATCTGATCCGCGCGCACGGCCGCCACTGCGGACTGTCCGGCGACCGGCTCGAGGACCTGGTGGTGGCGGTCAACGAGGCCGTCACCAACGTGCTGGACCACGGCGGCAGCACGGGCATGGTGACCTCCCGCGCCGGCGCCGACGGCGTGATCGTCGAGGTCCTCGACCTCGCCGGCCGGCTCACCCACGAGCACCTGGCCGCGGCCCGCCTCGACCCGACCGCCTCCCACGGGTACGGCCTGTGGGTCATCCAGCAGCTCTGCGACGAGGTCGTCCTGGAGCAGACCGCGCTCGGCTCGCTGCTGACCCTGGACCTGCGCAGCCACCCCCGTCCCGCTCTCCTGGACGCGCGCCGCGTCATGTCCGCCTGACGCTTCTCCCGCCGCCCGGAAAGAATTCCCCGGGACGTTGTCCGGTTCCGTCGGTCCCGTTCGTCACCATGGTGAAACACCGTCCGACCGAGGAGCGCGAGATGAAGTACATGATGTTCGTCTGCACCGACACCGAGCCCGACACCGACCAGGAGAGCCTGCCCGACGTCGAGGCGTGGGTGGCCGAGAACGACGCCCGCGGGCGGCGGGTGCGCGGCGCGGTGCTGGCGCCGGAGTCGGCCGCGACCACCGTGCGCGTGCGGCGCGGCGAGCTGGTCCTGTCCGACGGGCCGTTCGCCGAGACCAAAGAGGTGATCGTGGGCTTCGACCTGCTCGAATGCGCCGACCTGGACGAGGCCGTCGAGGTCGCCCGCACCCACCCGATGGCCAGGCACGGACGGCTGGAGCTGCGGCCGTTCGCCGATTTCGAGCAGTGAGGCGACACCTGGAGGAGGCGGCGGCGGAGGCGTACCCGCGGATCGTCGCCGCCCTGATCCGGGTCACCGGCGACTGGACGCTGGCCGAGGACTGCGCGCAGGAGGCGCTGGCGCTGGCCGTGCGGCGGTGGCCGCAGGAAGGGGTGCCGTCCAACCCGGGCGGCTGGCTCATGACGGTGGCGCGCAACCGCGCCGTCGACGCGCTGCGCCGCGTCTCGGTGGAGCGCCGCAAGCTGGCCGAGCTGGCGGCGCTCGCCCTGACCGTCCAGGACGGGCCCGGCGACGGGCGGGAGGAGGAGGTCGTGGACGACCGGCTGCGGCTCGTCTTCACGTGCTGCCATCCGGCGCTGGCGCTGGAGTCGCGGGTGGCGCTGACCCTGCGGACGATCTGCGGGGTGCCGGCCGCCGACCTCGCCCGCGCCTTCCTGGTCACCGAGTCGGCGATGACCCGGCGGCTGACCAGGGCCAAGCGGAAGATCGCCGAGGCGGGCATCCCGTACCGGGTGCCGCGGGGGCCGGCGCTGGCCGAGCGGCTGCCGGGGGTGCTGGCCGTGCTCTACGTGCTGTTCACACAGGGGTACGACGCCGGCGGCGAGCCCGCGTTCGCCGAGGAGGCGATCCGGCTGGCGCGGCTGCTCCGGCGGCTCATGCCGGAGCAGGAGGAGGTGACGGCGCTGCTGGCGCTGTTCCTCCTGCAGCACTCCCGCCGGGACGCCCGCCGCGACGCCACCGGCGACCTGGTCCCCCTCGACCGGCAGGACCGCTCCCGCTGGGACCGGGCCGCGATCGGCGAAGGGCTCGCCCTGCTGGCCGCGATCGAGGGCGACGGCCCGTACGGGCTCCAGGCCCGCATCGCCGCCTGCCACGCCACGGCGTCCTCGCTGCCCGGCACGGACTGGTCGCGGATCGCCCGCTGCTACGACGAGCTGGCCCGGCTCCACCCCACACCGGTGGTGGAGCTGAACCGAGCGGTCGCGCACGGGTACGCCCACGGGCCGCGGGCCGGGCTCGCGCTGCTGGAGCGCTCCCGCGCCGAGCTCGACGGCCATCCGCTGGCCCTGGCCGCCGAGGCCGACCTCGTCGCCCGTGACGGCGACCGGGCCCGCGCGGCGGCCCTGTTCCGCCAGGCCGCCGCCGTCGCCCACAGCGCCCCGGAACGCCGCGCCCTCCTCACCCGCGCCACCGAAACCGCCGCCGACGACGCCTAGGCCGCCACTCGGGCACCCCGCTGGAGACCGTGAACCGGACTGGGGCGCGGCGCGGGGGCCCGCGCGAAATCAGCCGGCAGGGTGGCGGGGGCCGGGTTCGGCGCCGCGGGACGTGAGCCAGGATGCCAACTCGTCGGCTCCGGCGCGGCGGGCGGCGTCCAGCGGGGTGAGATCGTCGTAGCCCACCCAGGTGAGGTCGCCGCCGCGCTCCAGGAGGAACGCGGCGGCCTCCGGCTGCCCGCCGTGGCAGGCCGCCCACAACCCCTGCGTCACCTCCGCGCGTGACGGCGTCCCGGCCGCGAACGCCGCCGCGACCCGGTCCATGAGCCCGAGGGCGGCGGCCTCCCACAGTTCGGCGGACGCGCCGCGCTCGACGAGGCGGCGGGCGGCGTGCCATTGGGCGAACGCGCACGCGTCCGACAGCGCCGTGCCGCCGCCGATCACCGCGCCGGTGGCCTCGACGTCGGCTCCGGCGTCCAGCAGGGCGTCGAGCACGGGGACGTCGTCGCAGCTCGCGGCCCACATCAGCGGCGTCTCGGCGTGCGGGCCGGCGAAGCGGGCGTCCACCTCGGCCCCGGCCGCCACCATCTCGTGTACGAGCGCCGGACCGCTCGGCACATGACCGGGCCAGTCGGTGAGGACGTGCAGCAGGGTGCGGGACACCCCGCCCGCCTCGCCCAGCCGTACGCGAGCCAGCTCGGGATGCCCGGCCAGCAGACGCCGTACGCCGTCGAGGTCGCCGAGCCGCACGGCCTGCGCCGCGCGCACCGCCAGCGGGTCCGCCGCGTCGAGGTAGTCCATCGGCTCATTGTCGCGGGACCCGGTCGGTGCCGCCAGGAACTCCCGGCGGGTCGCCGGAGTGGTTCGGCCGCCGCCGCCGATAAATCCGCCGGAAATAAAGGGACAGAACGCGGCGGGGCCCGTCCCATTCGCACTTGCACTTCTGCGGCCCGCCCGGAGTTGACGCCATAGGGCCCGGCCGGACCACCGCTGCCGCGGCGCCGGAAAACCGTGTGCCGCCGCCGGGAAGCGACGGCGACGCGCACCCGGGACCCGCGCGCACACATTGAAGCACACCTTTGAATTCATCTTCGATAAGATGTGCGCCGCCGCGGCGTCCGCCTTCCCGCCCCTCCCCCGTCCGCGTGCGCACGCCCGGTGGCCCGCCGCGTACCCTGCCCGTCCGCCCGTGCCGCGACCAGGAACGTGACATGGTCATTCCCAGGTGAGAAACGCAAGGCGGCCTCCGTGACAACCCGGGCACACGCGGTGCGGGCCGCGTTTGAAATGCCTTTGACAGTCGGTGCGCCCGGCGAGTTCTCCTCGTTCACCGGCGCCGGGCCGAGGTAAGTTGCCCGCACGCTACTGAAGAGCGCTACAGTACGCAACAACCGTATCGAACATGGAGTGCCACCATGGCTAAGCAGATTCAAGAGATTCTCATCGACGATGTAGACGGTGGGGAGGCTCATGAGACCGTCGTCTTTGCACTCGATGGCAGCAGCTACGAGATTGACCTTCATGAGGAGAAGGCGGACTCGCTGCGGAAAGCACTGGCGCCCTTCATCGTGAAGGCGCGTCCTGTTCGCGTGGATCGCGGTGGGCGCGGGCGCCGGGCGGCCGTCGGCGGCAGCCGCGCGTTGAGCCGGGAGAAGTCTTCGGAGATCCGGCAGTGGGCCAAGTCCAATGGTCTGCCGGTCAGCGAGCGCGGCCGGATCGCGGCCTCCGTGGTCGAGAAGTACGAGGCGGCCCACTAGGAGTGTCGTGAGGCGCGCGCGGGCCGGCGGAGCAGTCCGGCGAGCCTGAGCGCCGCCATGACGGCCACCGCGAGGTGCGCCGAGACCAGGGCGATCTGGTAGATCCGCTGCCCGGCCGTGAGCTCGGCGGCGTACCCGCCGTCGTAGAACCCCGACACGAAGGCCAGCACCCCCGCGACCGCCAGCAGCACGGCGGACGGGACCGCGACGCCACGGCGGCTCCGGGTCGCCCCCACAGCCAGCACGACCTGCGCGACCATCATCGGGATCGGCGCGGACAACCGCGCCTGGGGGCCGAGGGCGTCCAGGAACGTCGGGTTCAGCCCGGCGGCGACCGCCATGAGGGCGCCGATCACGTCCATGGCGAGCAGTACGCCGACCCCGCCGAGCAGCGCCGAGTTGAGCGCCCGGCCGGCGGGGACCGCGGTGGTGGATGACGACATGTCCGTCTCCTGTCAGAGTCGTCCGAGATCGGGTGATGTCTTCGATACTCGGCGAACGCCCTTGGCGACGACATGGGAACGACTTGGCGCCGACCTGGACCACCGCGGCCGTCCCGCGGCAAGTCCCCCTGTGGCCGCGGATGACCCACGCCACCCGCGGCCACCGGCGGATCACTGGACGGTGATCTTGTCCACTTCGACGGTGATGCCCTTCACCTGCGGGGTCGAGGTGGCGGTCGTGATCCTGCCGACCCCCGCGCTGACCCCCTTGACCTTCATCGAGTACGTCAGGCTGCCGCCGGGCGCCCCCGGCGTGCTGCTGACGACCAGGTCCTGGGTGGGCGGCCCGGAGATCTGGGCGCCCGCGGTGCCCTCGGCGTTCTCGGCGCCGACCGTCAGGCCGTAGACGGCGGGCGGCGCGCCGGGCAGGTTGCCCGGGTCATAGGCGTAGCTGATGTCCTCCACGCCGTTGAGGCCGATCCACTGCTGGAACACCTTCAGGTCGGTGGTGCCGTAGAGGTTCAGCCGCCACTCCACCACCAGCCAGTCGTTGACCCCGTCGGTGAGGATCGTGGCCAGGACGCCCGGCGCGGCGGTGCCGTCGAGGTCGGTCCAGTAGGGGGCGAGCACGCCGTTGGGCCGAGCCGGGTCGGGCAGCGTCTGCGGCGTCGGTGAGACGTCGCCCCCGGTGGCCCCGCCCGCGACGCTGTAGCCGTCGGAGGTCACGCCGAGCCTGGTGTAGGCGCGTCCGGCGAACTGGAAGGCGGGCACGGTGAAGTTGAGCGCCTGCTCGTCGCCGATCGGGGTGGGCGTGACGCCGAAGGCGTCCAGCGGGATGTAGCCGGCCGGTCCGGCGCCGGGCGCGATCGCCGGGCGGGCGGGCTGGGTGGCGGCCAGCGTCGCCTTGGTGGTGGCGATCTGGGTGCCGACATTGGTCGCGCCCGTGACGCTGTTCAGGCGCAGGCGGGCGTCGAGGGTGCTGAGCGCGGTGACCTCGGCGTCCTCGAAGGTGGTGTTGCGCACGGTGACCGTGCAGGTGGACTCGCCGGTGTTCCTGGCGATCGTGTCCGGGGCGCAGGTCTGGTCGACCGGCACCGAGCCCTGCTTGCGGTAGAAGGCCACCGGCAGGTGCAGCGCGCGGGAGCCGCCGGCCTGCTTCAGGTCGACCTGGCCGAAGTACTGGCCCTCGGGCAGTTCCGGCGCGGTGATGACGATGCTCAGCTTGACGCTCTTGCCGGCCGCGACGGTGAACGCCGGCGGCAGCACGGTGACACTGGCCCCGTTCACGGTCGTGCCGGAGGCGGTGAAGGTGAGCGACGAGCCGGTGGTGTTGGTGACGGTGCGCCTGGCGGTGATGACGCCGGGCATGGTGGGCGCGTTCACCGAGGGCAGGTTGAGGTCGATCCGGTTGAGCGGGTCGGTGGCCGAGGCGACGAAGCCGGCGGCGTCCTGGTCCAGGGTCAGTCCGGGGTCACCGGCCTTGGTCAGGTCGATGCGCCCGCCGCCCATGTCGAACGGGTCGGCCTGGGTGGTCCTGTCCTGCTTGGTGACCGCGGTCTTGGCCGTGGTCTCCAGGGCCGACTTGACCTGGCCGGGCGTCCAGGTGGGGTGCAGGGCGAAGACCAGCGCGGCCGAGCCCGTCACGTGCGGCGCCGACATCGAGGTGCCGGAGATGACCTGGTAGAGGTTGCCGGGCGGGCCTTCCAGCGGCGACTCGGGGGTCGGCGTCATGCCCGCCAGGATGTGCTGGCCGGGTGCGGTGACGTCCGGCTTGAGGAAGTCGCCGCCGGGGCCGCGCGAGGAGAAGTGCGCCATCGCGTCGCCCTGCCAGGTGGACTTGGCGCCCTGCGTGAAGGAGGCGGTGGCGCCGGGGTGGGCGGCGAGGAAGGCCAGCAGGGTGTCGGCCTCGGGCTTGTCGACGTGCACGGACGGCAGCCAGTGGGCGTCGGTGAAGACGTCGAACGGGACGGTGTTGTAGAGGATCATCCCGGCCGCGCCGCCCTGCCGGACGTTGAAGCTCTTCAGCACGCGGTTGGGGGTGCGCTCACAGGCGACGATCTTCCCGGTGAAGATCCCGGGAGGCGCCGGGACGTCGCACGCGGCGCGCGAGTACGGCGGCGCCGAGGCCAGGACGACGGGCAGCGGCGAGGCCAGGCCCGCGGTGATGGAGGCGCCCTTGATCGTCGCCGTGGCGCCGCCGCCGGACAGCGTGACCGTGGACTGGTAGGTCCGGGACTGCGAGGAGGCGGCCACGGTGGTCACCCAGGGGCCGCGGTGGTCGGTGGTGCCGGCGCCGGGCCCGGAGTTGCCGGCCGAGGCCGAGACCAGCACGCCGGCGGCGTAGGCGTCGAGGAAGGCCAGCTCGACCGGGTCGCTGTAGGGGTCGCTGCCGCCGGAGACGGAGAAGTTGATCACGCGTACGCCGTCCAGGACGGCCCGCGCCACGGCCTGCGCCGAGTCGGACGGGAAGCAGCCCTGCGCGCCGCACACCTTGTAGACCGAGACCTCGGCGGCCGGGGCGATCCCGTGGATGGGGCCGCGGCTGATGCCCAGCGGATTGGCGTCGGCGACCGGGCCGCCGGCGGAGGTGCTGGCGGTGTGGGTGCCGTGGCCGTTGGAGTCGCGGGCGCTGTCGCCGTAGACCTCGCCGCCGTAGACGGCGTTGTAGGTCTCCATGAACGGCTGCCCGCCGATCAGCTTGTTGTTGCAGGCGAACGGGTCGCTGGCCGGGGTCAGCGGGTTGTCGCCGAAGTTGCACACGCGGGGCGTGCCGTCCTTGGTGGGCCCGGGGGCGGGCAGGCCGGGAGCGGCGGCGAAGGAGGGGTGCTCGGGCCAGGCGCCGGTGTCGAGCACGCCGACGATCACGCCCTTGCCCGAGGAGGAGCTGCCGCCGAGCTTGCCGTAGATCGTGTCGGCGCCGATGAACGCGGGGCTGGAGTCGGTCAGCAGCTGCTGCGGCTTGTCCTCCTGGACGGCGACCGCGCCGGGCAGCCGCAGCACGTCGGCCACCTTGTCACCCGGGACGCGCAGCGCGATGCCGCCGTAGACGGTCCGGACGCGCTGGCCGACGACGGCTCCGGGGACCTTCTTGGCCAGCTCGCCCAGGAAGGCGTTCTCGACGTCCTGGATGTGGGTGCCGTACTTCTTGGCCTCGGCGCTTCTGGTGTCGAGGGACTTGCCGGTGACGGCGGGGCTGGTGGCCGGGAGCCCGGTCAGCCCGCCCTGGTAGGCGGCCAGGGAGTCGTAGTCCAGTTTGACCATGATGTTGACGGGTGCCGGCGAGGTGACCTTCAGCAGCGCCGCGTCGCTCTTGGCGAGCTTGCCTGTGGGGGACTTGGCGCCCTCGACCACCTCGGCGCCGGTGAGCGGCACGGACCGCCATTTCGCGGGCGGGGTCGGCGTGGCCTTCGCCACGGCCGGGCTCAGGGCCATCACGACACCGAGCCCGACGGCTACCGATGTCAACCGGCGTAAACGGGATGAGAACGAACGGGACAACACAAGACCTCCTGGCCGCTGAGCTGCACGAACCCGCCAGACTGGCCGACGACGTCATGTCACCCCCACGCGCGCATGCCGGAGAGATCAATGACCCTCCCCGGTGGGTGACGAGCTGGACGCCTCCCCTCCCCGACGGCGGGGCGGCTTGGCATCCGAACCGGAGTGTAGACAGCGATCAACGGACCGAGAACCCCGCCGCTTTGTCACAATCCGGCCATCTGCCTCAGCGGCACCGCCGCCCGCATCCGGCCGTCGCAAAGCTCATATTCCTCCCACCACTTCGCCAGAATCCAGCAACGGTGACCTTCACCCCCAATACGGATATCTACAGTTGTCCTATGGGCGATCAACGGGACACGGCGCCGACGTCAGCGCGGGGCGGAGCGAGGTAGTCCGTGGGGGGCCACGCCGACGAGGGGACCCTGCCGTACATCTCGGCGCTGGACGAGGAGCTCGCCCAGGCCGCCCGTGACACCGGCGCGCACATCGGCGCGCTGTACCTGCTGACGGGCTCCCCGCAGGTCCTGGTGATGGAGGCGGAGATCGGGCTGCCCACGCAGCTCGTCAAGCCGTGGACCACCGTCAGGCTGGACGCCGGGGCGCCCGTGGCCGCGGCCGTGCGGCAGGGGCGGCTGGTCTGGGTGCCGACCGCGCAGGAGCTGGCCGGCCGCTTCCCGGGCACGGCCCTGGCCTTCCCGTACGTCTTCGCCTCGGCCTCCGCGCCTTTGCACAGCGACTCGCGCATGTGGGGCTCGTGGATCCTGCTCTGGCCGGAGGGGCGGCCGTCCGAGCTGAGCGGGCCGGAGCTGGAGGTGATCGAGGCCACGAGCGAACGCATGACCGCCGTCCTGGAGCAGGCCGCCGACAGCGGGTACCCGGTGTGTCCGGGAGGCGAGCCGCGCGTGCTGACCCCGGTGCCGCCGCCGATGCCCGACCCGTACGAGGCCGTGGCCGCGGCCGGCTACCTGGAGCGGCTGCGTGACGGCTCCGTCGCGCTCGACCTGGACGGCGTCGTCACCTTCGCCAGCCCCGCCGCCGCCGACCTGCTCGGCACCACCGTCTCCGAGCTGCTGGGCACGCCGCTGTGGGAGACGGCGACGTGGCTGAAGGACCCGGCGTTCCAGGACCGCTGCCGCGCGGCGGTGGTGGGCCAGCAGGTCGCCTCCTGCACGGCGCGCCGGCCGGACGGGCACGAGCTGGAGTTCGTCCTGCACCCGGACCCGACCGGCCTGAGCCTGCGCATCACGCCCTCGGAGGCCGACCTGCCCGCGCGGCGGCCCTCGCGCGCCAGGGCGCCGGGCGAGTCCGGGCTGCCGAGGACCGACGTCTTCTACAACTTCCTGCACATGGCCTCGGCGATGACCCGGGCCCTGAACGTCCGGGAGGTCGTCGATCTCATCGCCGACCACGTCATGCCGGTGTTCAAGGCGCGGGCGATGACGATCATGAGGGCGGAGAGCGGCCGGATGAGGATCGTCGGCTCGCACGGCTACGTCCCGGAGATCCTGGACCGGTTCGACGGTCAGACGCTGGCCGCGCCCAGCCCTGCCGAGCAGGTCGTCCGCACGGGCGAGCCGGCCTTCTTCGCCGACCGGGCCGAGCTGCGCCGGGCCTTTCCCGACACCGCCCAGGACGACGGCATGTCCGCCTGGGCCTTCCTGCCGCTGACCGTCGCCGACGACACCTTCGGCGTCTGCCTGCTGGCCTTCGACCATCCGCGGCCGTTCACCGACGAGCAGCGCGCGACGCTGACCACGCTGGCCGGGCTGATGGGCCAGGCCCTGGACCGCGCGCTCCTCTACGACACCAAGGACCGGCTGGCCCACAGCCTGCAGACCTCGCTGCTGCCCGGCAGCCTGCCCGACATGCCGGGCCTGGAGGTGGCCGCCCGGTACGTGCCCGCCACCCGCGGCGTCGGCATCGGGGGCGACTTCTACGACCTGATCCGCCTCAACGAGACCACCGCCGCCGCCGTCATCGGGGACGTCCAGGGACACAACATGACGGCCGCCGCGCTCATGGGCCAGGTGCGCACCGCCATCCACGCCCACGCCGCCGTCGGCGCCAGCCCCGGCGACGTCCTCCAGCACACCAACCGGCTGCTCATGGACCTGGACACCGACCTGTTCACGAGCTGCCTGCTCATCTACTTCGACCTGCGTCTGCGCACGCTGCGCGCGGCCAACGCCGGGCATCCCCTGCCGCTGCTGCGCCCACCCAACATGCCGGCCGAGATCATCGACATCCCCGCGGGCCTGCTGCTCGGCATCGACGCCGACGCCGACTACGCCACGGTGGAGGTGCCGTTCCCGCCGGGCGCCGTCCTGGCCCTCTACACCGACGGGCTGGTCGAGGCGCCGGGCGTGGACCTGGACGAGGCCATCGGGGGGCTGGCGGCGTACCTGACCAGCGCCCCGCGCGAGCAGCTCCAGCAGGTCGCCGGGACCCTGCTCGACCACGCCCCGCACACCGACGACATCGCGCTGCTCCTCCTGCGGCACCGCGAGAACGCGGGCTGACGGCCCGTCAGTGCGAGACGAACGTCCGGTGGTCGGCCAGAGCGAGCATCCGGACGAAGTCGAGCACCTTCAGCAGCCCGCGCCCCGCGAGCCGGACCGGGACGGGACGGCGCGAGCCATAGGCGGCCGACCACAGGGCGGGTACGTGTCGTTCCATGCCGACCAGGATGTCCCCGCGCGCACCGATCCATCCAACACATCGTCTCGCTGGCTGCCATCGCTAATGTAGATGGATGGAACTGCGCCAGCTCCGTCACTTCGTCGCCGTCACCACGCACGGCAGCTTCACCGCCGCCGCCAGGGCCGAGCTGATCGTCCAGTCGGCGCTCAGCACGTCCGTCCGCAAGCTCGAACGCGAGCTCGGCGCCGACCTGTTCGAGCGCACCGGGCGGCGGCCGGTCCTCACCCCGGCCGGTCACGCCTTCCTGCCGGCCGCGCGGGCGCTGCTGGCCGACGCCGCGGCGGCCACCGACGCCGTGTCCGCCGTGTCCGGGCTGACCACCGGCCGGGTGGCGATCGGCACCATCCAGACGCTCACCAGCGTCGACCTGCCCGCCGAGCTGGCCGCCTTCCACCGCCTGTGGCCCGGCATCCAGATCTCGGTCCGCGACGCCCCGGTGGCCGGGCTGCTCGACGCCCTGCTCGCCCGCGAGCTCGACCTCGCCTATCTGGCGCTCGACGGCGCCGACCTGCCTGCGGGCCTGGCCGTGTTCTCCTCCTGGGAGGAGGAGCTGGTGCTGATGACCTCGCCCGGCCACCGGCTGGCCGGGGCCGAGCGGGCGCTGCTGTCGGAGCTGACGGAGGAGCCGTTCGTCGACTTCAAGGCCGGCACCGGGCTGGAGACCGCGGTGCGCCGGCTGGCCGCCGGGTGCGGGCTGCACCGGCAGATCACCTGCGAGGTCACCCAGATCCGGATGCTGGTCGACCTGGTGCGCGCCGGGATCGGCGTGGCGATCGTCCCGCGGCGGGTGGCCGAAGGGGAGGGGCTGCCCACCGTGCGGATCCGCCAGCCCGATCCGGCCAGGACGGTCGTGCTGGCCGGCCGCGCCCCCGTCCCCGCCAACCCGGCCGCCGGAGCCCTGCTGTCGCACCTCACCAGGTGACGAAATAACCGGTTGAACGGGTGGAGCCTTCGTGATGGCATGACCCGCTGTGTCAGCGATCCAGGACCTCGTACGTCCCGACGTCTATCCGCTCTCCTCGAAGTACGACCCGGAATGGGTGCTCGGGCTGGACATGGGCCCCCATCCGCTGTGGCTGCTGGAGGACCTCGCCCGCGACCTCGACCTGAGACCCGGCATGCGGGTGCTCGACCTGGGCTCGGGCCTGGGCGCCACCTCGGTCTTCCTGGCCCGCGAGTTCGGGGTGGAGGTCGTGGCCGCCGACCTGTGGGTCGCGCCCGAGCGGGCGGCGGCCGTCTTCGCCGAGGCGGGCGTGGCCGGCCGCGTCCGGGCCGTACGGGCGGAGGCGCACGCGCTGCCGTTCGAGAAGGAGTCCTTCGACGCGATCGTCAGCGTGGACGCCTTCGAGTACTTCGGCACCGCCGACTCCTACCTGCCCTACCTCGTCCGGTTCGTGAAGCCCGGCGGGCAGCTCGGCGTCGCCACGCCCGGCATGACCCGCGAGGTCCGCGACCTCGGGCACATCCCCGCCCACGTCAAGGCCCTGGTCGGCTGGGAGGCGATCGCCTGGCACACCGCCGAGTGGTGGCGCTTCCAGTGGGAGATCACCGAGCTGGTCACGGTGATGTCCGCGCGCCTGCAGGACGGCGGCTGGCACGACTGGCTGCTGTGGGCGCGCGCCCGGCGGGAGACGGCGACGATCGCCATGCTGGAGGCCGATCAGGGCGAGTATCTGTCCTTCGCTATGATCACCGCGCGCCGGAATGCGTCCGCGTCGTGACCGCGCGCCCGCGCCCGGGACGGCCTGGATCCTGGCGTATGGGCGGGAGAGTCTCGGCCATGGCCGCGCTCCCCCGCTCTGGCGTTGACTTGTCCTCGCGCGTCCGGGAGGTCGGGCGCGGGACGAGTAGGGGGAAACACTGATGTCGGTTCTGCGCACCGTCGTGCTCATCGTGGCGACCATGGCGATGGGGCTCGCGGCGGGCGTCTTCGGGCTCTACACGCACACCATCATGCGTGGCCTCGGCGCGACGGACGACCGCACGTTCGTCGGGGCGTTCCAGGCCATCGACCGGGCGATCCTCAATCCCTGGTTCATGCTCAGCTTCATCGGCGCGCTGTTCTTCACGGGCCTGGCGGCGGCGCTGCACCTCGGCCAGGGCGTGCGCGCGGTGCTGCCGTGGATCATCGTCGCGCTGGTGCTCTACCTGATCGCCTTCGTGCTCACGGTGGCCGTGAACGTGCCGCTCAACGACGCCATCAAGGCGGCCGGCGACCCGGACCGGATCGCCGACCTGGCCGCCGTGCGCCGCGCGTTCGACGAGGCCAAGTGGTCGGCCTACAACCTGGTCCGCACGATCACCAGCACCGGGGCGTTCGCCTCGCTGTGCTGGGCGCTGGTCAAGAGCGGCCGGGTGGGCTGACCCCCGCGTCGCGCTCGACCAGCGCGACCCGGTCGGCCAGCGGCGCGGCGGGGATCTCGACGAGGTCGAACCCGAGGTCGCGGTAGGTCCGCTCGTGCAGGCGCTCGAAGTCGAGCGAGTCCGCGTAGCTGATCCGCCTGGCGGAGGTGGCGCGGACGAACCCCTGGTTGCGGACGAAGAACACCTTCCCGTCGTACGTGCCCCGCGCCACCACCCGCTCGACCTCGCGGGCGAGCAGCGGCGACGTGGGGAACCCCAGGTAGCGGCTCAGCGCCAGCGTGCAGACCGGCGAGCGGTCGAAGAAGACGGCCGCCTCGCCCGCGGGCACGGATTCCTGGCGTCGCCGCTGGAGCGTGACGACCTCGTCGACGAAGGCGGGCTCGCGCCAGGGCTCCTCGCGGCCGAGCGCTTCGCCGAGGGCGATGACGTCCGTCGCCGCCTCCTCGACGACGGTGTGCCCGTTGACCTCCAGCAGGCGCAGGACGGCCGTCTTCCCGGCGCCCGGGGCGCCGGTGAGAACGTGTCGTGGCACGACTTCTCTCCGATCTCGTGGGGGTTGATGTCAACCTAGGGGCGTTGATACGCGGCCGATACACGGCCGAGCGCCCGGTGATACCCGGCCAAGGCCGGGCGGACGGATAAGGGCTCCAAAGTGGCCGAGGCGTCGCGAAGGGCGGCGCGTCCCCACCTCGAAGGAGCCCTTGATGCGTGTGCTGGTGTGCGGTCTGCTCGGTCTGGCGGTGCTGACCGGCTGCGGAGGGGCTCCGGCGGGAGAGGCGGCCCCGGCGCCCGGCGGGGGCGGCGGCGGGGCGGACAAGGTCCGTGAGCGGGAGACCGTCCTCGCCACCTGCATGAAGCAGAAGGGGTTCGCGTACACGCCCTCGGTCAGCCGGCCGAAGGCGCCCGACGCCGAACCCGCCGATTACGACGCGATCAAGGCCGAGCGTAGCAGGAACGGTTTCGGCGTCTTCTCCGCCATCGTCTATCCCAAGCCCCGCGAGACGCGGGCGCCGGACCCCAACCAGGCGACGATCGACGGGCTCTCCGGCGCCCGCCGGGACGCCTACCTCAAGACCATGAACGAGTGCCGCGTCGACGCCCTGCGGCAGGTGAACGGCCTGAAGGTCACCTCGCTCGCCGACTACCAGGACCAGATGAGCACCGAGATCGAGAACATCGACAAGATGCTCGACGGCGATCAGAAGCTGGTGGAGCTGGCCGGGCCGTTCGCCGAGTGCCTGAAGTCGAAGGGCGAGCGGGTGGCCTCCGCCCGGCCGCTGGCGCTGAGCGCGCGCGGGATGATGCTGTGGGCCGAGCAGGCCGACCGGCTCGGAAAGGCGGGCAAGGTCACGGCCGCAGTGGCCCGGCCTTACCTGGCCAAGGAGATCAGGTCGGCGCTGGTCGACCTGGAGTGCGGCAAGGACTTCTACGCGGCCTTCGTCCCCCTGCAACGGCGGCTCACCAACGAGGCCCGGGTGAAGTACGGGTTCCAAGAGCGGTGATGCGCACTCCTCGCGGCAAGCTGCTGCTCGTGCTGAGCGGAGTCCTGGTGGTCGCCGGGACCGGCTGGGGGGTGGGCACCCTGCTGCGCTCCCCGGCCGATGAGGCGGCGGCGCGCAGACCGCCCGTGCCGTCGCTGGTCACCGTCGAGGTCGAGCGGCGGGAACTGGTCGCCACCGTCGTCGTCAGCGGCACGCTGGAGTACGGCTCTCCCCGTCCGGTGACGCTGGCCGGGGTGGTGGGCGGGAGCGAGACCGTCCAGCGCGCCACCCGAGCCCCGCGGCGGGGGACGCTCGTGGAGGGCACGGTGCTGATGGAGGTGAACGGCCGGCCGGTGTTCGTCTTCGCCGGGCGGGTGCCGATGCACCGCGGCCTCGTCCCCGGCGCCGAGGGGGACGACGTCCGGCAGTTGCAGAAGGCGCTGCGCCGGCTCGGTCACCGCGTGCCCGTGACCGGCGTGTTCGACGCGGCGACCGTCGCCGCCGTGTCGCGCCTCTACGCCGGGCGCGGCTACGAGGCCCAGCAGCCCACCCTGGAACTGCGGCAGCGGCGCGACGAGCTGACGCGGGCCGTACGGACCGCGCGGGAAGTGCTCGTGACCGAGACCAAGGCCCTCGACCAGGGCAGGGACGTGCTCCCGCTGAAGCTGCGGGTGACCGGCGCCCGCCGCGACCTGCGGGAGGCGGAACAGGCGCTGAAGAGCGCGCGGGCGCAGGAGCACACCGCCGAGGACGAGGCCAGGGTGGAGGCCGCCGAGAGCGCCGTGCGGGCGGCCGAGGAGAAGCTGCTGGCGGCGCAGCAGGAGCTGGCCCAGGCCAGGGAGACGCCCACGGCGGCGCCCACGGCGACGCCGACGACAACCGCCATCGGAACACCCCCGGCCCCGGCCGACACCCGTCTGCTCGAACTCCGGGTCGCCAACGCCCGCGCGGACCTGGCCGCCGCCCGGTCGGCGCTGGACCGCGTACAGGAGGAGGCCGGCGCGGCGCGCGCGAAGCGGCTGACCGACCTGGAGAAGGCCGTACGGTCGGCGCGAGAGGCCCTGGCCACCGCCGAGCAGGCGCTCAGGCAGGCCAGGCAGCTCTCCCCCGCCGAGCTGAAGGTCGCCAACGCGCGCAGCGACCTGGCGGCGGCCCAAGCGCTGCTGGCCGAGTTCTCCCGGACCTACGGCACCACCGTGCCGCCGGGAGAGGTCGTCTTCCTGCCCAGGCTGCCCGCCCGCCTGCACAAGCCGTCCGTCAAGGCGGGCGAGCCGGTGGACCAGGCGGTCGCCACGGTCACCGACTCCGCCTTCGTGGTGTCCGGCTCGGTGGACGCGGCCGAGGCCGAGCGGGTGAAGGCGGGTCTGGAGGCGAGCATCGAGACCGAGTCCGGGGCGACCGTCCCGGGCACGGTGACGACCGTCGCGGGGCGCGATACGAAGGGGGCCGTGCCGGTGACGGTCACGCCCGACTCGATGAAGGGGCTGCGCAAGCTGGCCGGCGGGCCCGTCACGGTCCGCGTCACCATCGGCGCCACCGGCCGGAAGGTGCTCGTGGTCCCCGTCGCGGCGGTCGTCACGGCGGCGGACGGCAGGGCCAGGGTGCAGGTGGAGACCGCGCCCGGCCGGACCAAGGAGGTCGAGGTGCGCACCGGCCTGTCCGCCGACGGCGCGGTGGAGGTGACCGGCGACCTCGGGCCGGGCGAGCGGGTGGTGGTCAACAGTGGCTGAGCCGGTCATCCTGCTCCAGGAGCTGACCAAGGAGTTCCCCGCCGATCCGCCCGTCCGGGCGCTGGCCGCCGTCGACCTGCGGGTCGAGCGGTCGGACTACGTGGCCGTCGTCGGCCCGTCCGGGTCGGGGAAGTCGACCCTGCTCAACACCCTGGGCCTGCTCGACCGGCCGACCCGCGGCAGCTACCGGCTCGACGGCATCGAGACCACCACGCTCAAGGACGGCGCGCGCACCGCCGTCCGGGGCAGCCGGATCGGTTTCGTCTTCCAGTCCTTCCACCTGCTGCCGCACCGCAGCGTCCTGGAGAACGTCATGCTGGCCGAGGTCTACGGCAGGACCCCCCGCACCGGACGGCGGGAGCGCGCGACGCGGGCCCTGGAGCGGGTGGGCCTGTCGCACCGGGTGGGCTTCCTGCCCGGCCGGCTGTCCGGCGGCGAACGGCAGCGCGCCGCCATCGCCCGCGCCCTGCTGGGCGAACCGTCGCTGCTGCTGTGCGACGAGCCCACCGGCAACCTCGACAGCAGGAACACCGGCGCCGTGCTCGACCTGTTCGACGACCTGCGCGCCCAAGGGATGACCATCGTCGTCATCACCCACGAGACCGAGGTGAGCGACCGGGCCGGACGCCGGGTGCGCATCACCGACGGCGTCCTCACGGAGGAGTAGACGTGCACCCGCGCGACCTGCTGAACGAGGCACTGGCGGGCCTGCTGGCCCGCCCGGTGCGCTCGGCCCTGACCACGCTGGGCACCGTGCTCGGCATCACCACGCTCGTGGTCACCCTGGGCGTCGCCGCGACGGCCGGCAACCAGATCGTCGGCCGCTTCGACGAGCTGACCGCCACCTCCGTCACCGTCGAGGTCCCGGCGCACACGTTCCCGCTGGTCGAGTGGGCCGACGTGAGCCGGGTGACCCGGCTGCGCGGGGTGGTCGCCGCCGCCGCGCTGGCCGAGTCGGACCTGGGCGCCAACCTCGTCGTCCGCTCCAACGACGTCGTGGACCCGGCCCGCGTCACCGACCAGACGCTGACCGTGCTCTCCAGCAGTCCCGGCCTGCCCGCGGCGGTCAGGGGACGGATGGTCGAGGGCCGCTACTTCGACGCCGGGCACGTCGCCCGCGGCGACCGGGTCGTCGTGCTGGGCCAGCAGGCGGCCCGGCTGCTGGGCATCACCGGGCTGGCCCGGGCCCCGGCGGTCTTCATCGGCACCCGGGCGTACACGGTGATCGGGGTGCTCGGGGATCTGCGGCGGGAGAAGAGCCTGGCGAGCGCGGTCATCCTGCCGCCGACGGCCGGCCGGCCCTACGGCCTGGGCACCGTGACCCGCGTCCTGGTCGACACCGCCCTCGGGGCCGCCGACCTGATCGCGCGGCAGGCGCCGGCCGCGCTCAGCCCCGGCAACGAGGCGCTCCTCCAGGTCCTCTCGCCGCCCAGCCCCACCAGGGCCCGCGACGCGGTGCAGAGCGACGTCAACGCGCTCTTCCTGATCCTCGGGCTGGTCTCCCTGGTCGTCGGCGCGGTCGGCATCGCCAACGTCACGCTGGTGACCGTGATGGAACGCGTCGCCGAGATCGGGCTGCGCCGGGCGCTGGGCGCGGCGCGCCGCCACATCGCCGGTCAGTTCCTGGTGGAGTCCACCCTGACGGGGCTGATCGGCGGGGTGCTGGGCGCTTCCGTGGGGATTTTGGTGATCGTCGGGGTCTGCGCCGTCAAGCAGTGGACGCCCGTCCTCGACGTACGGCTGGCCTTCATGGCCCCCGCGGCCGGGGCCGTCGTCGGGCTGCTCGCGGGCCTCTATCCGGCGCTGCGCGCCGCCCGCATGGAACCAGTCAATGCACTTCGCTAGGTATGGTGCGATTTCATGACATCCCTGCTGCTCGTCGAGGACGACACCGTGATCCGCACGTCGCTGGGCATGGCCCTGGAACGTTACGGCTATCAGGTGACCACGGCCGCCGACGGGCTCGACGGGCTGGAGGCCGCCCGCACCGGCGACCACGACCTGCTGCTGCTGGACGTGATGCTGCCCGGCCTGGACGGCATCAGCGTATGCCGCAGCATCAGGGAGACCAGCCAGGTGCCGATCCTGATGATGTCGGCCCGCGGCGACGGGCTGGACATCGTCGCCGGGCTGGAGGGCGGCGCCGACGACTACGTGGTCAAACCGGTCGACCTGCCGGTGCTGGTGGCCCGGATCCGGTCGCTGCTGCGCCGGGCCACCTTCGCCCGTACGCCGGCCGCCGAGGCGGGGGCGGGCCAGGCCGTGCTGGAGTTCGGCGAGCTGAGCGTCGACACCGGCGCGCTGGAGGTGCGGCGGTCCGGCCGGCGCGTCGAGCTGTCGCCGACCGAGCTGCGGCTGCTGCTGGAGTTCGCCGCCCATCCCGGCATCGTCCTGGAACGGGCGACGCTGCTGCGCAACGTGTGGGACTACGGATGGGACGGCGACAGCCGCGTGGTCGACCTGTGCGTGCAGCGGCTGCGCAGGAAGATCGGCACCGAGCGCATCGAGACCGTGCGCGGGTTCGGCTACAAGCTGGCCGTCACGTGAACCCGGCCTCGCTGCGCTGGAAGATCGCCGCTCTCGTCACGCTCGCCGCGACCGTCGTCGCCGCCGTGGTCGGGCTGCTGGTGCACCGGGCGACCTGGCAGCAGGCGCTCGACATGGGCCAGGCGCGGGCCGAGGTGGCCCTGGACGAGACGCTGGCCTCCGGGAGCGCCGAGGACGTGGTGCCCGTCGACGAGCTCCCCGACGAGCTGGCCGGCCTGCTGCGGCCCGGCCGCCGGGTGGTCTGGTACGGGCTCGACCACCGGGACGAGCCGTGGGTGTGGGCGGTCCAGCCGTACGGCGGCGACGGCGCCGAGGTGGTGAGCGTGCAGATCTCGATGGGCTCCGACGAGCGCGGCCTCCAGGCGCTCGACCGGAACATGGCCAAGGCCGGGCTGCTCGCCCTGGCCGGGGTGGTGCCGGTGTCGATGCTGGCGGCCGAGCTCCCCAACCGGCGGCTGCGGCGGGTCGCGCGCACCGCCCGCCGGATCGCCGGGGGCGACCTCGCGGCCCGTACGGGCGCGCGCGGCCGGGACGAGATCGCCCGCATCTCCGCCGCCGTGGACTCCATGGCGGCGAGCCTCCAGCACCGGCTGCTGGCCGAGCAGCGCTTCACCGCCGACGTCGCGCACGACCTGCGCACCCCGCTGATGGGCCTGGTCGCCGTGGTCGAGCTGCTGGACGAGGGCGAGGTCACCGACCTGGTACGCGACCGGGTGCGGGTGCTGCGGACGCTGGTGGAGGACCTGCTGGAGGTGTCCCGGCTGGACGCGGGCGCCGAGGTCGCCGAGCGGGTCCGGGTTCCCCTCGCCGCGCTGGCCGGGGAGTCGGCGGCCCGGGTGGGGGTCGAGGCGCGGGTGCTGGCCGACGGTGAGCCGGTGGCCGGGACCGACCCGCGGCGCCTGGACCGGATCCTCGCCAACCTCGTGCTCAACGCCCACCGGCACGGCGCGGCGCCGGTGGAGATCACGGTCGGCGACCGCGTGATCGAGGTGCGCGACCGGGGGCCCGGGTTCCCACCGGAGCTGCTGGCCGACGGGCCGCGCCGGTTCCGTACGGGGGCCGCCGAGCGGGGCCGCGGTCACGGCCTGGGGCTGACGATCGCGCTGGGCCAGGCGCGGGTCATCGGCGCCGAGCTGACCCTGGCCAACGCCCCGGACGGCGGCGCGGTCGCCGTCGTCCGCCTTCCGGCGGATTGACGCCGGACACGGCTCATCGACGCCGGGCCGATGCGCGGACCATCGACGCCAGGCCGAGACGCGGATCACTGACGCCGGGCCGATGCGCGGATCTTTGATGCCGGGCTGATACACGGCCGAGCGCGGGTGGATGCGCGGCCACGGCCGGACGGACACGCGCGCCGCGCACGCTGTCCGGTATGCGACGTTCCTTGATGTTTCTGCTGCTGGCGGGCGTGCTGTCGGGCTGTTCCGGCACCCCCTCGGTCACCGGGGACGCGTCCCTGCCGTGGCCGTCCGAGGGGCAGGCGGCGGTCGAGGTGGAGGACGTGGGCAGCCTCGGCGTCACCGGCGACCCGCGGCCGGTGCCGATCGCCAGCGTGACGAAGGTGATGACCGCGTACGTGATCCTGCGCCGCCACCCGCTCCGGCCCGGCGACGACGGCCCCCTGATCACCGTGGACCGCACGGCGGCCGAGGAGTCGTTCTCCCGGCTGGAGTCCACCGTGCCGCTCACGCAGGGCCGGACCGTGCCGCTGCGGCGGCTGCTGGAGCTGATGATGGTGCCCTCGGGCAACAACGTGGCCCGGCTGCTGGCCCGCTGGGACTCCGGCTCCCAGGAGCGCTTCGTGGCCCGGATGAACGCCGCGGCACGGCGTCTGGGCATGACGGGCAGCACGTACACGGGGGCCAGCGGCAACGAGGACACCACCGTCAGCACCGCCGCCGACCAGCTCAGGCTGGCCAGGGAGGCGATGCGCGACCCGGTGCTGCGGGCGGTGGTGGCGCAGACCGACACCTCCGTCCCGGGTGACGCCAGGCGGCTGCACAACACCAACACGCTGCTGAACAGGCACGGCGTCATCGGCATCAAGACCGGCTCGGGCACGGCCGCGGGCGGCAACCTGATGTGGGCCTCCCGCGTACGGGGTCACCTGGTGCTGGGCGTGATCCTCGGCCAGGCCGCGCACACCGACCCGGCCTCCGCCAAGGCCGCGGCGCTGGAGGCGGGCGGCCGGATGAGCGCGGCGGTCGAGCGGTGGCTGCTCGACCGGCCCGCGACCGGCGGGCAGGCTCAGGTCACGGACGGTCCAGGCTCGACAGGCCGTTGACGGCGACCTCGATCCCGCGCCGCCCGGCGGCCAGGACGTCGTCGTCGGAGCCGCCCTGCTGCTGGGCGACCAGCCCGGCCACGGCCAGCGCCCCCATGAAGCCGCCGACCGCCGCCCCCGCCTCCACCGGGTCCAGCTCCGGGCAGACCTCGCACAACGCCCAGGCCAGCCGGGGCTGGGTCTCCATCATGAGCGTCAGCCCGCGGGCGCGCAGCGCGGGCTCGGTCACCATCAGCCGCGCCCGCAGCGGCGACAGCGCGAAGTCGAGCTCGTCGTCGGCGGCCAGGCTGCGCACCAGGGCCTCGAACATCCGGCTCAGCAGCTCCCCCAGCGGCTCCCCCGGCCGCCGGCCGGCGATCACCTCCAGCATGGCCCGCTCGCGATCCTCGGCCTGGAGGAAGAGCACGTCCTCCTTGCTCGCGAAGTACGCGAAGAAGGTGCGGGGCGCCACGTCGGCGGCGGCGGCGATGTCGGCGACGGTGGTCTGCTCGTACCCCCGCTCGGCGAACAGCCGGACGGCGGCCTCCAGCAGCGCGCGGCGGGTGCGGGCCTTCTTGCGTTCGCGATGACCTTCCACGGCGCCACCCTACTGCATGCCCTGCTTTTATGCATAGGTTGCAATTTCGCAGCCTCTGCGCTTTTCTGGGGACATGGACATCCTTCAGAGCCTGCCGCTCGAACGCGAGGACCCGTTCGAGCCGCCCGCCGAACTGCCCCGGCTGCACGGCCCGCTGCACCCGATGATCTACGCCGACGGCCGCCCCGGCTGGCTGGTCACCGGCCACGCCGAGGCCCGCGCGGTGCTCGACGACCCGCGCTTCAGCAACACCTCCCAGGGCGCCGCGCCGCCGATCAAGGAGCTGGCGCCGCCCGAGGGCCTGGCCGACCTGGTGATCCCGCCGGGCTTCTTCATCGCCATGGACGACCCCGAGCACGCCCGCTACCGCAAGCTGCTCACGGGCCGGTTCAGCATGCGCAGGATGCGGCTGCTGGAGCCCAGGATCCAGGAGATCATCGACGGCCGGCTCGACGAGATGGACCGCGCGGGAGCGCCGGCGGACCTGGTGAGCGCGTTCGCGCTGCCGATCCCGTCGCTGGTGATCTGCGAGCTGCTCGGCGTCCCGTACGGGGAGCGCTCGCGCTTCCAGGACACCACCGCGCGGGCGGTGAACCTGGACAACACCGCCGAGGAGCGTGGCGCGGCGGGCGCCGAGCTGATGGGCTACCTGTCGGAACTGGTCTCCCGCAAGCGGGCCGAGCCCGGCCAGGATCTGCTCAGCGAGCTGGTCTCCGGCGGCGAGCTGAACCACGAGGAGCTGACCGGGGTGGCCACCCTGCTGCTGACCGCCGGTCACGAGACCACCGCGAACATGCTGGGCCTGGGCACGTTCCTGCTCCTGTGCCGTCCCGAACAGGCCGAGCTGGTGCGCACCGACCCCGGCGTCGCGGCGACCGCCGTCGAGGAGCTGATGCGCTACCTCGGCATCGTGCACATCGGCCCGATCCGGGTCGCCAGGGCCGACGTGCCGCTCGCCGGGCGGACGATCAGGGCCGGGGAGACCGTGACCCTCTCCCTCCCGGCCGTCAACCGCGACCCGGCCCGCTTCCCCGACCCCCACCGCTTCGACGTCACCCGCGAGGCCGGGCAGCAGCTCGGCTTCGGCCACGGCATCCATCAGTGCCTGGGCCAGCAGCTCGCCCGGCTGGAGATGCGGCTGGCCTACCCGGCGCTGCTGCGCCGCTTCCCCGGTCTGCGGCTGGCCGTGCCCGCCGGGGAGGTGCCGATGCGGCCGCGCGCCACCATCTACGGTGTGGCCGCCCTGCCGGTCACCTGGTGAACCCGCCGCCGCGTTTGAGCCGCCGCCGTCCCGCGCAGAGAGCATGACGACGAGACGATCACGGGAGGCGCGCGCATGGCCGGTCAGGACGGCGGGATCAGGTTGTGTCAGGTGGTGCTCGACTGCACCGACGCCAGGGCGCTGGCGGAGTTCTACCGGTCCCTGCTGGACCTGGTCTACCGGCCCGGCGACGAGCCGCCCGAGGCGGGGGCCGACGACGAGCGCGGCCGCGACTGGCTCGTGCTGAGAACCGCGGACGGCGCCCCACGACTCGCCTTCCAGCAGGTCGAGACGTTCCCGGAGGCGACCTGGCCGGACCCGCGGGTGCCCCAGCAGCTCCACCTGGACCTGACCGTGTCGTCCGTCGAGAACCTGCTGGAGCAGCACGAACGCGTCCTGCGCCTGGGCGGCCGACTGCTGCTGGACCGGATCGACGACGACGAGGAGCCCCTGCGGGTCTACGCCGACCCCGCCGGCCATCCGTTCTGCGTGTTCGTCTCCGCGCGGGGATGACCGTCCGGCGGGAGCGGTCAGGGCACGGGTGAGAAGACCAGCGTGGCGTTGTGGCCGCCGAAGCCGAACGAGTTCGACATCACCGGCCCCCTCGCGATCGGGCGGGGCACGGGTGAGGCGTCGATGTCGCAGCGCGGGTCGAGCCGCTCCAGGTTGGCGGTCGGCGGCGCGGTGCACTCGGCGATCGCCAGCACGCACGCCACCGCCTCGATCGCCCCGGACGCGCCGAGGGCGTGGCCGGTCACCCCCTTGGTCGCGCTCACCGGCACGGCGGCGGGCCCGAAGACGCGGCCGATCGCCTGCGCCTCGGCCAGGTCGTTCAGCTCGGTCCCGGTGCCGTGGGCGTTGACGTGCACGATGTCCTCGGGCGCGAGACCGGCGTCGGCGAGCGCGGCGTCCATGCACCTGCGGGCGCCCTCGCCGCCGGGCGCGGGGGCCGTCAGGTCGTGGGCGTCGCTGGTGCGGCCGTAGCCGGACACCTCGGCATGGACGCGGGCCCCGCGGCGCACGGCCTCGTCGAGGCGTTCCAGCACGACGAAGGCGGCCCCCTCGGCCAGCACGAACCCGTCGCGGTCGGCCTCGAACGGGCGGCAGGCGGCCTCGGGGTCGTCGTTGCGGCCGGACAGGGCGCGGCACCGGCTGAAGCCGTGCAGCATGCCCGGGGTGACGTTGGCGTCCCCCGCGCCGGCCACGACCAGGTCGGCCGAGCCGTCGCGGATCAGCCGGACGCCCTCGCCGATCGCGTGCGCCCCGGAGGCACAGGCGGTGACCACGGACATGCTCGGCCCGCGGATCTCGTACCGCATGCCGATGGCGGCGGCGCCGGCGTTGGGCATGATCTTCGGGATGAAGATCGGCGACAGGCGCAACGCCCCGGCGCCCGGCGTGTCGAGCAGCGCCGACTCGTACGTCTCGGTGCCGCAGAAGGAGCTGCCCGCCACCACCGCCCGCCGCTCGGGCGGGACCCTCGGATGGCCGGCGTCGGCCAGCGCGTCGCCCGCCGCGCACACCGCCAGCAGCGACGCCCGGTCCAGCCGCCGCGCCTGCCGGTCCGTCAGGTACGCCGACACGTCCAGGTCCGGGACCTGGCAGGCGAAGCGCACCGCCAGCGTGGACACGTCGAACGACGTGATGGTCCGTGCCGTCGAACGTCCGGCCAACAGCGCGTTCCACAGCTCCTTGGGGCCGGCTCCGGCGGGCGTGCGCAGGCCGAGCCCGGTCACCGCGACCCGGGGTCGCATCAGCCGCCCACCGCCGTCAGGTGGCGGCGGATGACGGCGGCCATGTCGGCGACGGTCCTTACCCGCTGGAGGGTCTCGTCGGCGAAGGTGCCCCATTCGTCCTCGACGGCGGCGTACAGCTCGGCGAAGTCCAGGCTGTCGGCGTCCAGCTCCTCGCGCAGGTCGGTGTGCGGGTTGATCTGGGCCGTGCTGACGCCCAGGACCCGGGCGCAGTGGCCGCGGAGCACGTCTGTTATCTGGTCGTCGGTCATGGTGCCGTCCGTTCTCTCGGCGGATGGGTGGCGTGTCCGAGTGTGCTGCAGGAGGGCGGGCGGGTCCGGGTATGACACCTCAAATGTCGATCAAGCCGGGCCGAGGGCGTCCCTGACCCGCGACTCGGTCAGCGCGGCGAGGGCAGCCCGGTCCTCGCGCGGGCGTCCGGTGAGCTCGGGGCGTACGGGGGGCAGGAACGTCACCTCGGCCACCAGGTGCCGGGTCGCGACCACCCGCAGCAGCGAGGCCGGCAGGGAGTCCTCCCCGATCCAGGCGGCGCGGGTGGAGGGCGCGCCGCCTTCGCGGTAGCGCAGCGCCACCGGCCGCACGGTCGCGCCCGCCTCGACGGCGGCCTGGAACAGGGCCGGGTGGAAGGCCCCCATGGCCCGTCCGCACCAGGTGGTGCCCTCGGGGTAGGCGAGCACGGCGTCCCCGTCGCGCAGGGCGCCGGCGACGGCCGTGATCGCGGCGGGCAGCGCGGCCGGCCGGTCCTTGTCGATGAACAGGGTGCGATGGGCCGCGGCCAGCGACCGGACGAGCGGCCAGCGCCCGATCTCCCGCTTGGCGAGCTGGCGGGCCGGGGTGACGGCCGCCATGATCAGCGGGTCGGCCCACGAGATGTGGTTGCTCACCAGCAGGGTGCCGTGCCCGGCCAGGACGGGGACGCCGTCCGGCACCCGCACCGTGATGCCGAGGGCGCGCACGATCAGCCTCATGGCCCCCCGCGCCAGGCGCCCGCGCAGGGGTCCGGGGCGACGGCGGAGCATCGGCGACAGCGTCAGGGCCGCCGCCAGGGCCAGCGCGCAGCCCAGCAGACGGGCGGCCCGGCGGACCGGCCCGGCGGCGGTGACCGGCGGCCGGACGCAGGTCTCCGGCGTGCACGGCGACACCCCCGGCCGGGACGGCGGCCGTCCGTGGCGGTGGTCCTGGGCGCGGACGGTCATCACGGTGTGCCCGCCGGCGGTCCCACGGGCTCGGCCCCCTCCGGGCCGCCCGCGGCAGTGCCCGAACCCATGCCCGAACCCATGCCCGAACCCATGCCCGAACCCATGCCCGAACCCATGCCCGAACCCATGCCCGTGCCCGCGCCGACGGGGACGCGCGGCGGGTCCCCCGCCGTGCCGTCGCCGGTCCTCCGCCTGCCGAGCAGGAGCCGGGGAGCCCACCAGTTGGCGGGCCCGGCCAGGCGCATCACGGCGGGCACGAGCAGCGTGCGGATCAGCGTGCAGTCGACCAGGACGGCCACCGCGATCCCCACCCCGATCATCTTCAGCACGGCCAGCCCGGACGTCGCCACGGCGGCCATGACGACGGCGAAGATGACGGCGGCCGAGGTGAACAGCCGCCCGGTGTGCTGGAGCCCGGTGGCGACCGCGGTGACGGTGTCGCCGCGGTCGCGGTACTCCTCGGTGATGCGGGACAGCAGGAAGATCTCGTAGTCCATGGACAGGCCGAACGCGACGCAGAAGATCAGCGTGGGCATGAGGGCGTCGATGCTGCCGGTGGCGGTGAAGTCGCCGACCAGCCCGCGCAGGTGGCCGTTCTGGAAGACGTGGACCAGGGCGCCGAAGGTGGCGGTGAGGCTGAGCACGTTCATCACCAGGGCCTTGACGGCCAGCACGACGCTGCGGGTCAGCAGCGTCACCATCGCCAGGGTGGTCAGCGCGATCAGCGTCAGGGCCAGGGGCAGCGTGCCGGCGATGCTCTGCCTGACGTCGTCCAGCTCGGCGCCCGGCCCGGCGAAGAGCGCCTGGCCGGGGGCCGGGATCGCGCGCAGGCGCCGGACGAGCTCGCTGTTGGCCACCGAATACGGCTCGTGCGCGGTGGTGACGAGCAGCCAGCTGCCCGCCTCGCCGGTGAACCGGCGGTTCGTCCCGGGGACGACGGCGGCCCCGCTGTAGGAGCCGCCGGCCGTGTCCACGCGCAGCACGCCGTCGGTGGCGGCCAGGCGCCTGGCGTAGCCGTCCATCGGGCCGGTGGCGCCCTGGCCGGTCGGGCGCAGGTCAGGCAGCAGGATCATGGTGCCGCCGACGACCTGCTGGCCGCCGAAGTCCGCGCGCAGCGCCTGGGCCGCCAGCGCGGCGGGCGCCTGCGGCGGCAGGATGCGGTCGTCCAGGGTGCCGAAGCTGGCGCCCAGGAACGGCGCGCCCATGGCCAGCAGCAGCGCGGTGGTGGGCACGGCCACCGCCAGCGGGCGGCGCATGACGGCGACCGCCAGGCGGTACCAGGGCCCTTGCTCCACCGGCGGCGCGGACCGCCGGGCGGCGTTCCACGGGCCGGGCACGGGAAGCCGGTTGACCCGGTCGCCAAGCAGGGTCAGCACGGCCGGGAGCACCACGAGGCTGGCCACCGCCGCCATCAGGCTGATCGTCATCCCGCCCACGGCCAGCGAGCGCAGGATGGTGAACGGGAACAGCAGCAGCGCGGACATGGACAGCGCCACGGTCGCCGCCGAGCAGGCCATGGCCCGGCCGGTGGTGCGCATGGTGACGGCGATGGCCTGCGGGGCCTCCTGGCCCTGGGCGAGCTGCTCGCGGAAGCGGGTGACGATGAACAGGCTGAAGTCGACGGCCAGGGCGAAGCCCAGCGCGCTGGAGATGCTCAGCGCGAACACCGAGATCTCCATGACCTCGCTCATCAGCCGCAGCACGGCCATCGTGGCGACCACCGCCAGCGCGCCGATCAGCACCGGCAGCAGGGCGGCGACCAGGCTGCCGAACACCAGGCACAGGATGGCCAGGGTCAGCGGCGCGGCGATCAGCTCGGCGGTGCGCAGGTCGGCCTCGCTGCGGTCCTGGGCCTCGACGCGTACCTGGGCCTCGCCCGTGGCGGTCAGCGACAGGGGGCCGTAGCGGCCGTTCAGCGATTCCATGATCCGGCGGGCGGCGGCGTTGCGGGCGGCGTTGTCGCCGCTCAGGTTCGCCAGGACGACCGCCGCGCGCCCGTCGCCGCTGCGCAGCCTGGACGCGTGGCCGCGCCAGTACGAGGTGACCCGCCACACCCCCGGGTCGGCCGAGATCCGTTCGGTCAGGCGCGTCCCGGCGGCGTCGATCTCGGGGTCGTCGACCGGCCGCGCGGCGCGGGCGATCACCACCAGGTCGGCGTTGCCCACGCGGAAGGCGTCCTGCAGGATGTCGTCCGCCCGCACGGACTGTGACCCGAGCGGCACGATGTCGCCCAGCACGAGCCGATCGTGCACGTCCAGGCCGGCCAAGAGCGACACGGCGAACGTCACGGCCGCGCCCCAGAGCACGACCCGTCGCGGCCACCTCCGCCCATGGCCGGACGGCGGCGAATTGCCCCACATCGGTAGTTCCTTACGTCGAGTATCGGTCGGTCGGGGCCGGTGCGCACGCGCTCCTCCGCGGCGCGGGCCCTGGATGGTCAGTCGAGGCCGGTGCGCACGCGTTCCTCGGCGGCGCGGGCCAGGGCGGCCCGTCCGCGCTGCCCGCGGTCGGGCGCAGCGGGCCGCAGGGGCGCGGTGAGCCGGACCTCGGCCCGCAGCCGCCGCGTCCCGGCCACCCGGACGACGGACCCGATCACCGAGTCCTCGCCCACCCAGCTCCCGCGGCTCGACGGGCTCTCGTCCTCGTAGTAGCGCAGGACGGCCGGGCACACCGCCGCCCCGGCGTCGATCGCCGCCTGGAAGACCGCGGGCCGGAACGTGCCGACCTCGCGCCCGCAGGACGTGGTGCCCTCGGGGAAGGCGGTCACCGCCTCCCCGGCCAGCAGGGCGTCGCGGATCAGGCCCACCGCGGCGGGCAGCGTGGACAGGCGTTCCCGGTCGATGAACAGCGCCCCGCAGGCCGCGCCGAGCGTCCCGATGAGCGGCCACCGGCGCACCTCGCGCTTGGCCAGCAGGCGGCAGGGCAGCGCGGCCAGCATGACCACCGGGTCGAGCAGCGAGACGTGGTTGGCCACGACGAGCACCCCGGCCGCCGCCCGCACGGATTCCACCGGACCGGCGACCTCGACCCGGACGCCGAGCGCGCGCAACAGCAGCCTGGCCAGCGCCTGGACCGTCCTGGCCCGCCACGGCCGCGGCGCGGCGCCCATGACGAGGAAGGCCGGCACGGCGGTCAGCAGGACCAGCAGCGCGGCGCACAGCCGGGCCGCGCGGCGGGCCCGCCCGGCGGCGACGGCCTCCTCGGGCAAGCACGCGCGCACCGAGCACGGCGCCCGCACCAGCCACGGGTTGATCTCCACACGCCGGCCCACGCCGGCGAAGTGCCGCCACGTCGCGGACGCCCGCACAGACGTGACGGACGTCCCGGCGGACGGCCCGGTGGTAGGCAGGGCAGATGGTGTGACGAGTGGTACGGCGGGCGGCGTGGCGGGCGGAGTCGGACAGGACACGCGGGACTCCCAGACGGTGATCGGCGGGCGGCCCGAGCGGCGCTAACGGCAGCGCAGGACGACGGCGGGCGGCAGGTTGCGCCGGATCGGCCCCGGAATATGGACCGTTCCCAACATCTCGCGCACCTGGCGCGGAAGGGCCCGGCACGGCGGCGTGGGCCAGGCGGCGAGCATGGTGAGCTTGGTGAGCGCGTCGAGCCGGGCGTCGAGCGCCGGGCGGGGCCGCGCGGCGGGCCGCGGATCGAGCTGCGCGGCGGGCAGCGGCGTTCGGAGGTCCCGGTGCCGGGACGGGCGTGTATGCGGCGGATGTGAGCTTTCCGGGATTTCCTGCGACTGCACGATCATGAGCGTCCCGACTTCGGAGCGGGCTCGGCACCGGTGGGCCTGACGGCGGGGTGACAAGCGGATGATGATCCTGTTAGTGCAGGTTAAGCGCTATGCGGCCGAGAGCGGCGAATTTGCGGCACGTGTCGCCCGACCTTGCCCGACCTTGGCCGAATGCTCGACAACCCGTCCGAGCCCATAGCCTGGCGAGGTGATCTACGCGAAGACGCCCCTCACCCCCGAGATCCGCGCGGCCGCCTCCCGGGCCTGGGGCGCCGAGGGAGAGGGCGAGCGGCTGTACGGCGGGGAGGAGTCGGCCGCCTACCGCCTCGGCGGCCACGTCCTGCGGGTCGGCCCGGCCGGGCGCGGGGTGGCCGAGTCGGAGTGGTGCCACGCCGTCGCCCGGCACGCCGCCGTCACGCTGCCCGAGGCGGTGGCCCCGCTGGCGACCGACGGCGGGGCGACCGTGGTCGTCGTCGACGGGCGGCCGATCTCCTGCTGGCCCTATGTCGAGGGCTCCTGGCCGGACTCCGACGTCCCGGCGCAGCGCGAGGCCGGCGCGCGGCTGCTGGCCCGGCTCCACCGCGCCCTGGCCGGTCTGCGTCCCGGCCCGCGTCCCGTGCCCGCCTTCCAGGAGTCCGGCCTGTACGGCGACCCGCACCCGGACGCCGCCGACCTGGCCGACCCCGTCCTGGACCGCTGGCTGGCCGGCTTCCACGCCGGTCATCCCGTGCGCCACCCGCTGCACGGCGACTACTACACCGGCAACACGCTGGCCACCGACGACGGCCGGATCGTCGCGGTCCTCGACTGGGACGAGACCTTCGTCGGCGCCCCCGAACTGGAACTGGCCGCCGCCGCGCTGGAGTGGGGCGACGACCTGATCGGGCCGAGCAAGGAGTTCGTGGCCGCCTACCACGAGGAGGGCGGCACGGCGGCCCCGCTCGACGAGGAGTCGCTCGCCCAGCTCGTCCGGCACAAGCTGCGCAGGGAGTACGCCTACTTCCGCAAGGCCGCCGCGTCGGGTGTGCGGCACGACGAGGAGGACCTCGAATACCACCGGGCCCGGGTCGAGCTGTTCCACCGGCTGCGGCCCTGACGCCGGCGTCCCGGGAGCAGGACCGGCCCGCCCCCGGAGCGTCGGGTCAGAAGTAGCGCAGCCACACGTACACCCAGGCCAGGGCCGTGCTGCCCAGGGTGACGACGATGCCGTACCGGGTGAACTGCCAGAACGAGATCGGGTTGCCCGTGCGGGCGGCGATCCCGAGGGCCACCACGTTGGCGCTGGCGGCGACCGCGGTGCCGTTGCCGCCGAAGTCGGCGCCGAAGGCGAAGGCCCACCACAGCGCCTGCCCGGTGGACGCGTCCGGTGCGGCGGCGGCCAGTTCCTCTACCACCGGCGCCATCGTCGCCACGTACGGGATGTTGTCGAAGAACGCCCCCAGCACGCTGGAGCCGAACAGCAGCGAGGTGGCCGCGGCGAAGTAGTTGTCGCCGAACAGGTCGATGGTGGCCCGTCCGATGGTCTCCATGGTCCCGGTGTGCACCAGGCCCGCGACCATGACGAACAGCCCGGCGAAGAACACCAGCGTGGGCCATTCGACCTCGCGCAGCACGTCCCCGAGCTCGACCCGGCACACCAGCAGCATGACCCCCGCGCCGACCAGGGCGATGATCGAGGGCGCCAGGTGCAGGACGGAGTGCAGCGCGAACGCCGTCACCACCCCGGCCAGCACCGTCAGCGACCGCGCCAGCAGCGCGGGGTCGGTGATGGCCCGCCGCTCCTGCAACGCCATCACCTTGGCCACGTGGTCGGCGTTGTAGTGGAACGAGCGGCGGAACAGCGGGTAGGTGAGCAGCACGAACACCCCGAAGATCACCACGACCGCCGGGGCCATGTGCACGAGGAAGTCGTTGAACGTCAGCCCCGCCCGGCTGCCGATGATGATGTTCGGCGGGTCGCCGATCAGCGTCGCGGCCCCGCCGATGTTGGAGGCCAGCACCTCGGCGATCAGGTACGGCGCCGCCGGGATGCGCAGCCGCCCGCACACCATCACCGTCACCGGCGCGACCAGCATGATCGTCGTGACGTTGTCCAGGAAGGGCGAGGCCACGGCGGTGATGGCCATCAGCATGACCATCAGCCGGTACGGCCGTCCCCGTGAACGTTTGGCCGCCCAGATCGCCAGGTAGTCGAACAGCCCGGTCTGTTTGATCACGCCCACGATGATCATCATGCCGAGCAGCAGGAAGATGACGTTCCAGTCGATGCCCGCGTGCCCTGAGGAGAACACCTCCTCCCCCGGTGTCAGCCCGAGCACGGTCATCAGCCCGGCCGCCACGAGGACGACCTTGACCTTGTCGGCCTTCTCGGTGGCGATGAAGAAGAACGCCACCACGAAAATGGCCATGGCCAGGATCGCGCTCATCCGGATCAGTCCGGAAGGCTCGTGATGGCCAGGCTGGTCAGCAGGCGTTCCAGTGTGATCGCCCCGCTGAGGGTGCCGTCGGCGCCGAGCATGGCGACGAGCGGACTGCGGGTGCGGGCCATCAGCGCCGCCACCTCCAGCAGCGTCGCCTCCGGCGGCACGGTGACGGGCCGCGCGGGCGGCTTGGGCAGGCAGTCACCGACCGTCAGGTGGGCGAGCTCCTGCCAGAACACCTCGGCGTCGCTCTCGTCGAGGGTGCGGACCAGGGCCGGGTCCTCCTGGTAGGTGCCGGGGATGGCCAGCCGCAGCACCTGCGTGCCCGGCAGCACGGTCGCGGGCCTGCCGTGCTCGTCCACCACGATGAGCCCGGGGAGCCGGTTGACGACCATCAGGCGCACCGCGCGGACCACGGAGTCGCGGGCGGTCACGGTCGGCAGGGTGACGGCGATATCGTGTGCTCGCATGGCACCGTCCACGGTGGTCGGAGTGGTCTGGGAACGGCGTGCCGCGCCGGTTCCGGGCGCGGCCGCATGGCGGATCTTGATGGGGTACCTCCAGCGGGGGCGAACGTCAGAAGGGCGGCCAGGGGGCTCAGACGCCCTGCCCCGGCCACGGGACGGCGGCCGGCCCCCGGCGCGGCCCGCCCGTCAGATGGCCCCGGGGGACGGACCGCGACCCGCGGGCGGGCAGGAGGAGAAGCGGTCCTGCCGCCGCGGCCCAGAGAAGGTCCGTGCCACGCATCGCCCACCTCCTTACGGTCCGTCCCTGTTTTCCGGGGAGACCCATGTCATCACCGGGCGGGGGGCCGCGCCCATCGGGTCCGGCCCCCATATCGGGTGGGGGCGGAGCCGTATCCGGGCGAGGTAAGTGGACAGGGCGGGCGGAATACGCCCAGGCTGGAGGCATGAGAGACGCCGTCGCCACCGCGCCGGAGCCGCCAGGCCGCACCCCGGCCCAGGCGTTGTTCCGCCGCCTGTTCGTCATCAACGCGCTGGTCTTCGCCGCGGGCACGTTCGTGCTGGCGCTGTCTCCGGCGACGGTCTCCTCACCGGTGCTCCTGACCGAGGTCCCGGTGCTGCTGATCGGCCTGGCGCTGATCCTGGCGGCGAACGCGTTCCTGGTGCGGGCCAGCCTCGCCCCGCTGACCTCGCTGACCGCCCTGATGCGGCGCGTGGACCTGCTGCACACCCACGACCGGCTGCCCGCCGGCAACCGGGACCTCAGGAGCGTCACCGACACCTTCAACCAGATGCTCGACCGCCTGGAGGAGGAGCGCAGCGTGGCCAGCGCCCAGGCCCTGGCCGCCCAGGAGGCCGAACGCGGCCGCATCGCCCGCGAGCTGCACGACGAGATCGGCCAGAGCCTGACCGTCGCGCTGCTGGCCCTCAAGCGGGTGCGCGACCGGGCGCCCGCGGAGCTGGCCGAGGAGCTGGGACACGCCCAGGAGGCGATCAGGACCAGCCTGGACGAGGTGCGCCAGGTCGCCCATCGGCTGCGTCCCGGCGTCCTGGAGGACCTGGGGCTGATCAGCGCCCTCACCGCGCTGGCCACCGACCTGTCGCAGACCGGCACGGTCGAGGTCGGCCGCCGGCTGGCCCCGGGGCTGCCGCCGCTGACCTCCGAGGTCGAGCTCGTCCTCTACCGCATCGCCCAGGAGAGCCTGACCAACGTCGCCCGCCACGCCGAGGCCACCCGGGCGACGCTCACGCTGACGCCCGACGGCGGCGACCTGGTCCTGCGCGTCGCCGACAACGGCCGGGGCGGCATCGGCGAGCCGGGCGCCGGCATCCGCGGCATGCACGAGCGCGCCCTGCTCATCGGGGCCCGCCTGAGCGTGCACTCGCCGCCCGGTGGCGGCACCGAGATCGTCCTCACCGTCCCCGGCGCGGCCAAGGAGAACGCCCGATGACCCGCATCCTGCTCGCCGACGACCACGCGCTCGTCCGCCAGGGCGTCCGTCTCATCCTCGACGCGGAGCCCGACCTGACCGTGGTCGCCGAGGCCGCCGACGGGGCCGAGGCGGTCGAGGCCGTCCGCACCCACGACATCGACCTGGTCATCCTGGACATCGCCATGCCGCGCATGACCGGGTTGCAGGCCGCGCGCGAGATCGCCCGCCGCCGGCCGGGCGTGCGCATGCTGATGTTGTCCATGTACGACAACGAGCAGTACTTCTTCGCCGCGCTGAAGGCCGGGGCCTGCGGCTACGTGCTGAAGTCGGTGGCCGACCGCGATCTCATCGAGGCGTGCCGGGCGGCGATGCGCGGCGAGCCGTTCCTCTACCCCGGGGCGGTCACCGCGCTGATCCGCGACTACCTCCACCGCCACCGGCACGGCGACCCGCTGCCCGACAGCCTGCTGACGGCCCGCGAGGAGGAGATCGTCAAGCTCATCGCCGAGGGCCACTCCACCAAGGCCATCGCCGACACCCTGGTCATCAGCCCCAAGACCGTCGACCGCCACCGCAGCAACATCCTGGCCAAGCTCGGCCTCAACGACCGCCTCGACCTGACCCGCTACGCCATCCGCGCCGGCCTGATCGAACCCTGACCTCGGCGGACGGCCTCGCCGCCGGGTCCCGTGGGCCCCGCGGCCCGTCCGGATGGAGCCCGCGGGCGCAGTTCCATGAGACGATCGAGATCATGATGGGTCCGTTGGGCGCGAGCAGTCACGTCCTCCACGCCTCGCTTTCGTCCTGCCATGCCCCGGCACGGGCCGCCGCCGGTCCCGTCGCCGTGCCGGTCGCGTGCTGAGCATGGCCGACGACACCGTCGCGTCCTGGGACGCGCTCACCGGTCAGGAGGCCCGCGGCCTCGTCGCCCGCATCGAGGGGCTGCGCCCGCGGCGCGGTCCCGGCGACGGGGGCGAGGTGCCGTCGGCCGACGTCGACGTCGTCGAAGGGCTCGTTCCGGCGGCGGCCGGCGTGGCGGCGGCCTGGCTGCGCGAGCGGCCGTCCCCGGCCCTGCGGCGTACCCGGCTGCGGGTCCTGGCCTCCTACCTGCGGTGGCTGCGGGCGCAGGATCTCGCCGGCGACGTGCTGGGCAGCGGGTCGCAGGTCGACGCCTACTGCCTGGCCGCCCTCACCACCGGGCTGGCGCCGTCCGGCCGGCCGCTGGCCAAGGCGACGGTGGTCCGCAGGCGGGCCGTCCTGGCCTCGTTCTACGCCTTCGCCGGGCGCCACGGGCGGGCTCTGCCCGCGCCGGCCGCCCATCCGCCCACCCCGGCCGAGCGGCGGCTGCTGCGCGGCGGGATCGCCACGCTGGCCGAGGAAGGGCGCTTAGCCGAGGCCGTGGCGGTCGGGCTGCTGGAGTCCACCGGCGCGTCCGTCGACGCGCTGGCCCGGCTGACCGCGTGCGACGTGCACCTGGTGGGCGGCGGCGACCCCGTGTTGATCACCCTGCACGACGGCCGGGGCGACATCGTCGCCTTCCCGCTCGCGCCCTACCTGCGCCGCCCGCTGCGCCGCCTGTGCGGCGACCGGCCCGCCGACCATCCGCTGCTCAGCGGCGACGCGGGCCGGCGTGTCGACCTGGCGTGGACGCGGGCCGCGCTCATCGACGCCGCGCTCGCCGCCGGTCTGCCCCGGTGGCGGGCCGAGGGCCTGCACCCGCACCTGATGCGCGCCTTGACCGTGACCGAACTCGGCGGGTCCCCGGCGGACGTCCGGGCGCGCTGAGCCCCTGACTCTCGGCGGCCGGGGCGAGCCCCCTGCCGCCGCGGGGCGGGCCGGTTCAGACGGCGCCGGTGAGCCGGCGGCGGAACACCCAGTACGTCCACGCCTGGTAGCCCAGCACCAGCGGCGTGAAGATGGCCGCGACCCAGGTCATCACCGTCAGCGTGTACGGGCTGGAGGCCGCGTTGGTCACGGTGAGGCTGTTGGCCGGGTCCAGGGCGGGCATGACGTTCGGGAACAGGCCGCTGAAGATCGCGCAGACCAGCGCGACCACGGCGACCGCGCTGGCGGTGAAGGCCCACCCGTCACGGCCGCGCACGGTCGCGGCCACCGCGCCGATCAGGCCGAGCGCGACCAGCGCCACGGCGGCCCACCGGACCGGCCCGGCGCCGTCGTTCGAGAGCAGCAGGAACGCCATCACCGCCAGGAACGCCGCCGGGGAGATGCTCTTGGCCATCCGGGCGGCGGCCAGGCGCAGGTCGCCGGTGGTGCGCAGGGCCAGGAAGACCGCGCCGTGCAGGGTGAACAGCAGCAGCGTGGCCAGCCCGCCGAGCAGCGCGAACGGGTTGAGCAGGGTCAGCAGCGTGCCGGTGTACTCGTGCTCGGCGTTCAGCGGGACACCGCGCACGATGTTGGCGAACGCGACCCCCCAAAGGAAGGCGGGGACGAGGGACCCCCAGAACAGCGCCCGGTCCCAGCCGCGCGTGCTGTCGCTCTTGCTGCGGTACTCCAGGGCCACGCCGCGGGCGATGAGCGCCAGCAGGATGAGGAACAGCGGCAGGTAGAAGCCGCTGAACAGGGTGGCGTACCACTCGGGGAAGGCGGCGAACGTCGCGCCGCCGGCCACCAGCAGCCACACCTCGTTGCCGTCCCAGACCGGGCCGATCGTCTTGAGCACGGCTCGCCGGTCGGCCTCCTCGCGGCTCAGGACGGGCATCAGGACGCCGACGCCGAAGTCGAAGCCCTCCAGCAGGAAGTAGCCGGTCCACAGCACGGCGATCAGTACGAACCAGACGTTTTCCATGATTTCCTCAGTAGCTCAGCGCGGGGACGGCGGTCTCGGGCTCGTCCTGCTCGTTCGGCCCGATCCGGATGAACTTGACCAGCAGCCGGATCTCGATGATCGCGAGCACGGCGTAGGCCAGGGTGAAGCCGACCAGCGTGATGGCCACCGAGGGCACGTCCGCCGTGGGCGAGACGGCGTAGGCGGTGCGCATCAGCCCGAAGACGGTCCACGGCTGGCGGCCCATCTCGGTGAAGATCCAGCCCATGCTGTTGGCCAGGAACGGCAGGCCGATGCCGGCGACGGCCAGCCGGTAGGCCCAGCGGCCCGCGGGCAGCCGGCCGCGCCTGGTCAGCCAGAGCCCGGCCAGGGCGAGCAGCGCCGACAGCATGCCGAATCCGATCATGAGCCGGAAGGACCAGTAGGCCAGGCCGACGACCGGCCGGTAGTCGCCGGGGCCGTACAGGGCCTCGTAGCGGGCCTGGATGTCGTTGATGCCCTCGACCTCGCCGTCCAGGGTGTTGGTGGACAGCAGGCTCAGGCCGTACGGGATCTGGAGGTTGACGTGGTTGCGGCCGTTCTCGACGTCGCCGATGGCGAACAGGGAGAAGCCGGCGGAGGTCTCGTCCTCCCACAGGGCCTCGGCGGCGGCCATCTTCATCGGCTGCTGCTCGGTCATGATCTGGGCCTGCCAGTGGCCGGAGAACGACACCCCGACCGCCGAGACCAGGCTGACGGCCAGCGCCAGCCGGGCCGAGGTGCGGAAGAGGGAGACGTCCCGCTTGCGCAGCAGGAACCAGGCGCTGACGCCCAGCACGAACGCGGCCGCCGTCAGGAACGCCCCGAACAGGACGTGCGGGAAGGTGACCAGCGTGGTCGAGTTGGTCAGGACGGCCCAGATGTCGGTCAGCTCGGCGCGGCCGTTGTTGATCCGGTAGCCGACGGGGTGCTGCATCCAGGAGTTGGCCGCCAGGATGAAGTAGGCCGAGATGTTGGTGCCGATGGCGGCCAGCCAGATCGTGGCCAGGTGCAGCCGGGGCGACAGCCGGTCCCATCCGAAGATCCACAGGCCGAGGAACGTGGACTCCAGGAAGAAGGCCATCAGCCCCTCCATGGCCAGGGGCGCCCCGAACACGTCGCCGACGAACCGGGAATAGTCACTCCAGTTCATCCCGAACTGGAACTCCTGCACGATGCCCGTCACGACGCCCATGGCGAAGTTGATCAGGAACAGCCGGCCCCAGAACCGGGTCAGCCGCAGGTACTCCGGCTTCTTCGTCCGGTGCCACGCCGTCTGCAACCCGGCCACGATGATCGACAGGCCGATCGTGAGCGGCACGAAGAGGAAGTGGTAGACGGTCGTGATGCCGAACTGCCACCGGGAGAGATCCAGGACATCCATGCAGGCCAGGCTCCTCTTCCCGGCCGTCGCGCCGTAGGGCCGTGCGTCCCTGGGACGAGGGACGTTGGTCCCATGGAGGGGCGAAGGACCCTGTCCGGGGTACGGGGTGCCTGGACGGCTTCACCACGCATGGGGACGCAGAGGCAGGAGGAGACAGTGACACGGACCGGCGACTTCGGCCACCGCATCCAGTACCACCGGCAACGGCTCGGGCTCACCGTCGAGCAGGTGGCGGAACGGGCGGACATGTCCGCCGGCTACCTCCGGTACATGGAGGAGCACGTGGACATCCCGGACAGGGGCACCCTGAACCGCCTGGCCGACGCGCTGGGGACCACCGGCGAGGACCTGCTGGGCGGCGGGCGCGACCGGCCGCCGGGCGTGGGGCCGGCGATGGCCGAACCCGTCCTGGAGGTGCTCGAACGCGACGAATGCCTGAGCCTGATCGCGCCCGGCGGCATCGGCCGGATCGCGTTCAACGGCTCGCACGGGCCGACGGTGCTGCCCGTCAACTACCGCGTGCACGACGGCGCCATCGTCTTCCGCACCGCCTCGGGCGGCCCCATGGACCAGGACCTGCGGACCGGGCTGGAGGGCGTCGAGGTCATGGTGGGCTTCGAGGTGGACCGCATCGACGAGGCCCGGCGGCAGGGCTGGAGCGTGCTCGTCCAGGGGCCCGCGCACCACGTGACGCCGGACGAGCAGGCCGGCGACGACATCACCCCGTGGGCGGGCGGCGACCGGTCGCTGCACATCCGGATCGTCCCCCACCACGTCACCGGCCGCCGCATCCACGCGATGTAGGGTCAGCGCGACCGGACGGGCACCCGTCGCCGGTAGACGACGTAGGGCCGCCACAGGTACGCCACCGGCGCCGACCACACGTGCACCAGCCGGGTGAACGGCCAGATCGCGGCCAGCAGCCAGGCCGACAGCGCGTGCAGCTGGAACAGCAGCGGCACGTCGGCCATCAGGCGGGGGTCGGGACGGAAGGTCAGGACGCCCCGGAACCAGACCGCGATCGTGGCTCGGTAGTCGTAGCCGCCGCCGAGCAGGTTGCTGCCGGCGGTCGCGGCCATGCCTAGCACGATCACCGCGGTCAGCACGGTGAACAGCACCTTGTCGGCGCGGGTGGTGGTACGCCGCACCCGCGGGCTGGAGAGACGGCGGGCCAGCAGCAGCCCCAGGCCCGCGACGACCATGACCCCGGCCACGGTCCCGGCGCTCACCGACACCAGGTGGTAGAGGTGCTCGTCCACGCCCGCCGCCTCGGTCCAGCTCTTGGGGACGAGCAGGCCGAGCACGTGACCGCCGATGGCCGCGAAGGCGCCGAGGTGGAACAGCGGCGAGCCGAGCCGCAGCAGCCTGCTCTCCAGCACCTGCGTGGTATGCGTGGTCCAGCCGAACTGGTCCATCCGCCAGCGCCAGACGTGCCCGGCGACGAAGATCGTCAAAGCGACATAGGGGACGATCGCCCACAGCACGACGCTCACGGCCGTACCTCGCTCTCGTTCAGCGGCGGGCCGTACGGGGCCAGGCCGACCTCCTCGGCGGGCGGGCCGGCCAGGGCGAGGTCGGCCACCGCGGCCCGTTCGGCCGCCGACATGCCGGGCAGCACCGCGCACAGGGCGTCCAGCACGAGCGCGTACGGCGAGCCGGACTCGTGCAGGGCGGTGCGGATGAGCTCCAGCCCCTTGCGGTGCTGGCGCAGCGGCGCCTCCCCCGCGTCCGGCCCGGCCAGGGCGGCGAACTCGCACACCACCGGCAGGAAGTCGGGCAGCTCGCCCTCGGGCGGGGTGAGCCCGGCCACCCGGTAGCGCCGCTTGAGCGTCAGCAGCGCCATGCCGCGGCGGCGGGTGTCGCCGTGCAGGTAGTAGGTGAGGTAGAGGCTGGACCTGCGGCGCAGGTCGAACGTCTCGACGTAGTGGCGGGCCAGCGGCATCGGCTGCCGGTCGCCGAACCACCACAGGAACTGCTCCAGCGCCTGGCGCGGATGCCCGTCGGGCAGCGCGGCGACGGCCCGGTGCAGCTCGGCGCGGGCGGCCAGCAGCCCGGCGTCGGGGTACTGCAGCAGCAGCGAGACCAGCCGGAGCAGCGCGGCGCGCTCCTGCGGCCGCTCGACGACGGTGTCGGGGGCGGGGAGCAGTCTCATGACGCCGGTTCCTTCCCGGTGAACAGTTTCAGGCCCAGGCGTCCGTCGCCGCGGCGGCCGGTCACGCCGGTCGGGTGGAACTCGCTCATCCCCGGGCCGCCGTCGCCGTCCAGGCTGCATCCGGCGGCCTGGGACGACAGCGCGGCGGCGTCCTCGCGGTGGGCGGCGGGCACGACGTAGCGCTCGTCGTACTTGGCGACGGCCAGCAGGCGGTACATCTCCTCCATGTCCCGCGCCGTCATCCCGGCCGACTCCAGCAGGTCCCCGGCCACGGTGCCGTCGACCGTGCGGGCCCGCATGTAGCCGCGCATCGCCGACAACTTCATCAGCACCCCGGCCACCACCTCGGTGTCCCCTGCGCCGAACAGCCCGGCCAGGTACTCCAGCGGGATGCGCAGGTCGGTGATGGCGTGGAAGACGTTGTCGGGGTCGTTGGCGTCCGCGCCGGCGCCGGTCACGGCGTCGAGCACCGGCGACAGCGGCGGGATGTACCAGACCATCGGCAGCGTGCGGTACTCCGGATGCAGCGGCAGCGCCACCCGGTAGCGCATGGCCAGCCGGTAGACCGGCGAGCGCCGCGCGGCCTCGATCCAGTCCTCGGCGATCCCGGAGGCCCGCGCGGCGGCGGCCACCTCGGGGTCGTCGGGGTCGAGGAAGACCTTGCGCTGGGCCTCCAGCAGGTCACGCGGGTCGGGTACGCGGGCCGCGGCGAGCACGGCGTCGGCGTCGTACAGGACCAGGCCGATGTAGCGCAGCCGGCCCACGCAGGTCTCGGCGCACACGGTCGGCTGCCCCGCCTCGATCCGGGGGAAGCAGAACGTGCACTTCTCGGCCTTGCCGGTCTTGTGGTTGACGTACACCTTCTTGTACGGGCACGACGAGACGCACATGCGCCAGCCGCGGCAGCGGTCCTGGTCCACCAGGACGATGCCGTCCTCCTCCCGCTTGTACATCGCGCCGGAGGGGCAGGCGGCCACGCACGCCGGGTTGAGGCAGTGCTCGCAGATGCGCGGCAGGTGGAACATGAAGGTCTGGTCGAACTCCATGCGCACCTTCTCGGCCATGGCCGCGAGGTTGGGGTCGCCGTGGGCGTGCTCGGGGGCGCCGCCGAGGTCGTCCTCCCAGTTCGCGCCCCAGGTGATGTTCAGGTCCTTGCCGGTGATGGCCGACTTGGGGCGGATGACCGGCACGTGCGGCCCGGCGGGGGCGTTCAGCAGGGTGTCGTAGTCGTAGGTGGCCGGCTCGTAGTAGTCGTCCAGGTCCGGCAGGTCGGGGTTGGAGAACAGGTTGAGCAGCCGCTTGACCCGGCCGCCGGCGCGGAGCTTGAGCCGGCCGCGCCCGTCGAGCTGCCAGCCGCCGTGCCAGCGATCCTGGTCCTCGTAGCGCTTGGGGTAGCCGACGCCGGGCTTGGTCTCGACGTTGTTGAACCAGACGTACTCGACACCGTCCCGGTTGGTCCAGGTCTGCTTGCAGGTGACCGAGCAGGTGTGGCAGCCGATGCACTTGTCCAGGTTCATCACCATGGCGACCTGTGCCATGACGCGCATCAGTAGGTCACCTCCTGGCCGCGGCGGCGGATCACCGTGATCTCGTCACGCTGGTTGCCGGTCGGCCCGTAGTAGTTGAAGGCGTAGGTGAACTGCGCGTACCCGCCGATGAGGTGGCTGGGCTTGAGCAGCAGCCGGGTGAGGGAGTTGTGCACGCCGCCGCGCCGGCCCGACCGCTCGGTGAGCGGGACGTTCACGTTGCGGTCCTTGGCGTGGTACATGTACACGGTCCCGGCCGGCATGCGGTGGGAGACGACCGCCCTGGCCACGACCACGCCGTTGCGGTTGTACGCCTCGATCCAGTCGTTGTCGGCGGCCCCGATCGAGGCGGCGTCCTCGACGCTCATCCAGATCGTGGGCCCGCCCCGCGACAGGGCCAGCATGTACGCGTTGTCCTGGTACTCCGAGTGGATCGACCACTTCGAGTGCGGCGTCAGGTACCGCACGGTGACCTCGGCGCCCTGCCCGTCGCCCTGCCTGTCGCGCTGGTCGCCGTGGTGGCGGCGCAGGTCCAGCGGCGGCCGGTAGGCGGGCAGCTGCTCGCCCAGCTCGATGATCCAGTCGTGGTCGAGGAAGAACTGCTGCCGCCCGGTCAGGGTGTGCCAGGGTTTGTCGCGTTCGACGTTGATGACGAAGGCGGAGTAGCGCCGACCGCCGGTCTCCGAGCCGGACCACTCGGGCGAGGTGATCACCGGCTGCGGCCTCGACCGCGTGTCGGCGAACGTGATGCGCTTGCCCTCGTGCTCGGCGGCCAGGTCGGCGAGCCTGGTCCCGGTGCGCTTCTCCATGGTCTCGAAGCCCTGGGTGGCCAGGCGGCCGTTGGTGGTGCCGGACAGCGTGAGGATGGCCTCGCACATCCGGTCGGCGGTGCCGAGGGAGATGTGGCCCTCGGGGGTCTCGCCGTTCTGCTCGCGCAGGTGGTCCAGCTCGGGGCCCACCTGGTAGGTGATGCCCTTGGTGGTCAGGCCCAGGCCGGCGAACAGCGGCCCGATCCCGCGCACCCGCTCGGCGACGGCGCCGTAGTCGCGCTCGATCGTGACGATCTTGGGCATCGTCTTCCCCGGCACGGGCTCGCACTCGCCGTGCTTCCAGTCGCGCACCCGGCCGCCCGGCTGGGCCAGCTCGTCCGGGGTGTCGTGGGTGAGCGGGACGGCCAGCACGTCGGTGCGCCGGCCCAGGTGGCGGGCGGCCAGCTCGGAGAAGGCGTCGGCCAGCCCGAGGAAGGCGTCGTGGTCGGAGCGGGTCTGCCACGGCGGGGCGATGGCCGGGTTGAAGGCGTGCACGAACGGGTGCATGTCGGTGCTGGACAGGTCGTGCTTCTCGTACCAGGTGGCGGCGGGCAGGACCACGTCGGAGAACAGCGCCGTGGACGTCATCCTGAAGTCGATCGTCGTCAGCAGGTCGAGCTTGCCCTCGGCGGCGTTCTCCCGCCAGGTCACCTCGGCCGGGCGCAGGCCCTCGGGCGTCTCCTCGTTGCGGGCCTCGGCGTCGGCGCCGAGCAGGTGGCGCAGGAAGTACTCGTTGCCCTTGCCGGAGGAGCCGAGCAGGTTGGCCCGCCACACGGTCAGCACCCGCGGGAAGTTGGCCGGGTCGCCCGGGTCCTCGGCGGCGAAGCGCAGCCGTCCCGCCTTCAGCTCCGCCACCACGTGCTCGGCCACCGGGACGCCGCGCTCGGCGGCCTCGTCGGCGAGTTCGAGCGGGTTGCGGTCGAACGTCGGGTGCGAGGGCAGCCAGCCCAGCCGGGCCGCCTGGGCGTTGCAGTCGGCGAACGAGCGGCCCGCGAACCTGCCCTCGCCCAGCGGGCTGGCCAGCTCGCCGGCCCCGATGCGTTCGTAACGCCACTGGTCGGTGGCCAGGTACCAGAACGCGGTGCCGGCCATGTGCCGGGTCGGGCGCTGCCAGTCGAAGCCGAAGGCCAGGTGCTGGAAGCCGGTGACCGGGCGGACCTTCTCCTGGCCCACGTAGTGCGCCCAGCCGCCGCCGTTGACGCCCTGGCAGCCGGTCAGCAGCACCAGCGTCAGGAACGAGCGGTAGATCTGGTCGGAGTGGAACCAGTGGTTGGTGCCCGCGCCCATCGCGATCATCGACCGGCCCTTGGTGCGCTCGGCGTTGCGGGCGAACTCGCGGGCGATCCTGGCGATCGTGGCGGCCGGGACCGAGGTGATCTCCTCCGCCCAGGCCGGGGTGTAGGGCCGGCCGGCGTCCTCGTAGCTCTCCGGCCAGTCGCCGGGCAGGTCGCGCTTGACGCCGTACTGGGCCATGAGCAGGTCGAACACCGTCGTCACGAGCTTGCCGGCCATCTCGGTCACCGGGACGCCGCGGCGCATGACCGTGCCGCCCTCGGTGGGCCCCTCGTCGAAGCGCGGCAGGTCCACCTCGACCGCCCGCCCGGACCGTCCGAGCAGGGTCAGCGCGGGGACGGCGCCGTCCAGGTCGAGGTTCCAGCGGCCCTCGCCCTCCTGGCCCCAGCGGTGGCCGAGCGTGCCGTTCGGCACCTGCGCCGCGCCGGTCGTCTCGTCCAGGAAGACGGTCTTGAACTCGGCGTTCTCGCTCTCCTGGCCCAGGTCGGCGGCGGTCAGGAAGCGGCGCGGCACGTACGCGTCGCCGCGCGGCTCCAGTGTCACCAGGAACGGCAGGTCGGTGTACTTGCGCACGTAGTCGGTGAAGTACGGGACCTGGCGGTCGCGGAAGAACTCGGTCAGCGTGACGTGGCCCATCGCCATGGCCAGGGCGCCGTCGGTGCCCGGGTGCGGCGCGAGCCAGTCGTCGGCGAACTTGACGTTGTCGGCGTAGTCGGGGCTGACCGCGACGACCTTGGTGCCCTGGTAGCGGGCCTCGGTCATGAAGTGGGCGTCCGGGGTGCGGGTGACCGGGATGTTGGAGCCCCACATGATCAGGTAGCGGGAGTTCCACCAGTCGGCCGCCTCGGGCACGTCGGTCTGGTCGCCCCACACCTGCGGCGAGGCGATCGGCAGGTCGGCGTACCAGTCGTAGAACGACAGCAGCGTGCCGCCGATCATCGACAGGAAGCGGGTGCCGGCCGCGAACGAGGCCATCGACATCGCCGGGATCGGCGAGAAGCCCACCACCCGGTCGGGGCCGTGGTCCTTGATGGTGTGCACGTGGGCGGCGGCCATCAGTTCGAGGACCTCCTCCCAGCTCGACCGGACGAACCCGCCCTTGCCGCGCGCCCGCTTGTAGGCCCGCGCGCGCTCCGGGTCGCCGGTCAGCTCGGCCCACGCCAGCACGGGGTCGCCCAGCCTGGCCTTGGCCTCGCGCCACATCTCCAGCAGCACGCCGCGCACGTACGGGTAGCGCACCCGCGAGGGAGAGTAGGTGTACCAGGAGAAGGAGGCGCCACGGGGACAGCCGCGCGGCTCGTACTCGGGCGACTCCGGGCCGACCGACGGGTAGTCGGTGGCCTGGTGCTCCCAGGTGATCAGGCCGTCCTTGACGAACACCTGCCAGGAGCACGAGCCCGTGCAGTTCACGCCGTGAGTCGAGCGCACCACCTTGTCGTGCGCCCACCGGTCCCGGTAGAAGCGATCCCAGGCGCCGGGGTCGATCTGGTGCAGGGTGCGGCCGTCCGCCGACACCTCCGCCCTGGTGAAGAACTTCCTGGCGGCCAGCAACGGCCCCATGCCCGGGACCGCGTCCATGTCGCTCATGTCGCTCACAACTCTTCCCCTGCCACAACGGTCATGGCCCCAGGCTGGCGGGTGGGCGCCCGGTCCCGGCAGGGACCAAAGTCCCTTCGTACGGGCCCGATGGGCCCGCCGCCGGCGCCCGGGACCTTGGTCCCTACTGCCGGGTGACGGGAGGCGGTAGCGTCGAGGACATGATTCGTGTGTTCCTTCTCGACGATCACGAGGTCGTGCGGCGCGGCGTCGCCGCCCTGCTCGACTCCGAGGACGACATCGAGGTGATCGGCGAGGCCGGGACCGCCGAGTCGGCGATCGCCCGCATCCAGGCCCTGAAGCCGGACGTCGCCGTGCTCGACGTGCGCCTGCCCGACGGCAACGGCGTCGACGTGTGCCGCGAGGTGCGCTCCAAGCTGCCGGGGCTGGCCTGCCTCATGCTGACGTCGTTCGCCGACGACGACGCCCTGTTCGACGCGGTGATGGCCGGCGCCTCGGGCTACGTGCTCAAGCAGATCCACGGCTCCGACCTGGTCGGCGCGGTGCGCACGGTGGCCTCCGGGCAGTCGCTGCTCGACCCGCAGACCACCGCCGCCATGTTGCAGCGGCTGCGCGACCAGGCGGTCCGGCAGGACCCGCTGGCGGCACTGTCGGAGCAGGAGCGGCACATCCTCGACCTGATCGGCGAGGGGCTGACCAACCGGCAGATCGGCGAGCGCATGTTCCTGGCCGAGAAGACGGTCAAGAACTACGTGTCCAACCTGCTGGCCAAACTCAACATGCAGCGCCGTACGCAGGCGGCGGCGCTGTCGGCGCGGTTGCGGGCCGACCGGCGCGACTGAACGTCCCCCGGGATGGGACTTTCGCCTCTGACATCGGGAACGGTCCTGGTGGGAGGCTGAGAAGCATGCAACTCGATTCGTCCGGGCTCCAGGTGCTCTCCCGTGAGGAGTGCCTGCGCCTGTTGTCGTCCACGCCGATCGGGCGGATCGTCTTCACCGATCGCGCCCTGCCGGCGGTGCAGCCGGTCAACTTCTGCCTCGACGGCGAGAGCGTCGTCATCCGCACCTCGATCGGGTCGAAGCTGGCCGCGGCCACCCGGCACGCCGTGGTGGCGTTCGAGGCCGACGAGTTCGACCCGTCGATGCGCACCGGCTGGTCGGTGACGGCGGTCGGGCACGCGCGGGCGGTGACCGATCCTGCCGAGATGGCCCGGTTGTCCGCGCTGCCCCTGTCCCCGTGGGCTCCGGGGAGCCGCGACCACTACATCGTGGTGGACGCCGAGGAGGTGTCCGGCCGCCGGATCGCTGAGTGACGTACCGTTCAGACGCTTTCGTGCGGGGCCCGGCCGACGGCCGGGCCCCGCTCTTTCGTGGGGTGCGGTCAGCGTGAGGCGACCGGCCCGGCCACGCGGCGGGCGGCCAGCGCGCGGACCGCGGTCACCGTCAGGGCCAGGGTGAGCACGGCGGTGGCCGCCAGCAGGCCCAGGCCGACGCCGTACGAGCCGAGCCGGCCGTACAGGAAGCCCATCACCAGCGGCGGGACGAACCCGCCGAGCCCGCCGGCGGCGCCGACCAGGCCGGTGACGGTGCCGACCTTGTCGGCCGGGGCGACCTGCGCGACCAGGGCGAAGGTGGCGCCGCTGCCCGCGCCGAGCGCGGCGGCCATGGTCAGGAACGCGATCGTGCCGACCGGCATGAGGCCGGGGCCGAGCGCCTGCACGCCCGCCGTGACGGCGGTGACGACGAACACGCCGGTCAGGACGGGCACCGGGCCGACACGGTCCGACAGCCAGCCGCCGATCGGCCGCGCCAGCACGGCCAGGACGACGAACCCGGCCATCCGGTTGGCCGCGTCGGCCTGCTCCAGCCCGTAGCCGGTCTGCAGGTAGGCGGGCAGGTAGACCGAGAAGGCGACGTAACCGCCGAAGGCGACCGCGTACAGCACGCACGCCTGCCAGGTGATCGGCAGCCTGAGCGCGGCGGCCATGCGCGCGCCGAGCGGCTGGGTGACGACGGCGCGGCCGGGCGCGTCCCGCAACGTCAGCCACGCCAGGACCGCGTACGCGGCCAGCACGACGGCGGTGATGAGGAACGGCACGGCGGGCCCGCCGGCGCGGACCAGCGGGACGGTCGTCAGCGCGCTGATCGCGGTGCCGCCCATCCCGGCGCCGAAGATCCCGACGGCCAGGCCGCGCCGGTTCGGCGGGAACCAGGCGTTGACGAACGGCACCCCGACGGCGAACACGGTGCCGCCGATGCCGAGGAAGAACCCGCCGATCAGCAGCGAGACCATCGACGTCTGCCCGAACAGGCCGATGAACAGGACGGGGACGATGGTCGCCGCCGAGACCAGCGGGAACATCACCCGCCCGCCGAACCTGTCGGTGAGCGCGCCGACCGGGATGCGGCCCAGCGACCCCACGATCACCGGGACGGCCACCAGCAGCGCCTGCTGCCCGGCCGACAGCCCGAGCAGCTCCTTGAAACGCGGACCGAGCGGGCTGAGCAGGGCCCAGGCCCAGAAGTTCACCGCGAAGCCCAGGGTCGCCAGGGTGAGCATCAACGCCGGGCTGCGGCCGGGGGTTGTGGCCGGTGCGTTCGTCATGTCTTCCTCACGTGGTTCATGCGGAGGTGGGGCGGCCGGACCTGGCCGCGGCCACCTGGCTGTGCTGTCCCATCACAGCTCAGCGGGCATGACGTGGGGTATGGACGAAGGTCCCGACCTCCCGGGACTTAGGACGCGCGACGGGCTCCGGGGGTCGTCACAGCGGGACGTGCCAGCGCAGGCGGGTGCCGCCCTCCTCCGGCGCCTCCAGCTCGGCGGCCCCGCCCAGGTCGGCTGCCCGTTCCTCGATGTTGCGCAGGCCGCTGCGACGCCCGCCGTCCCCCACGCCGACACCGTTGTCGCCGACGACGAGGGTGAGCCCGCCCTTGGCGACCTCGATGGAGACCTCGGCCCGGGTGGAGTGGGAGTGGCGCACCACGTTGGACAGCGCCTCGCGCAGGACGGCCAGCAGGTGCTCGGCCACCGGGTCGGGCACCAGCGTGTCGATCTGGCCCTCCATGCGCAGACCCGGCATGAACCCCAGGTGCGCGCCCGCCCCTTCCACCAGGTCGACGATCCGCGTGCGCAGGCTCGGCGCGGTGTCCTCGCGCGGGGCCTGGAGGGCGAAGATGGACGAGCGGATCTGCCGGATCGTCTCGTCCAGCTCGTCGATGGCGTGCTGGAGCCGTTTGCCCGCCTCCGGCCGCTCGACCAGCCGTACGGTGCTCATCAGCGTCATCGCCGTCGCGAACAGCCGCTGGATGACGACGTCGTGCAGGTCCTTGGCGATGCGGTCGCGGTCCTCCAGCAGGCCGAGCCGTTCGGCGTCGCGGCGGGTCTCGGCCAGTTCCAGCGCGATCGCGGCCTGCCCCGCGAACGACTCCAGCATCTGCTGGTCGGCCCCGCTGAACGGCAGCCGTCCGCCGCACTTGGCCAGCATGAGCACCCCGCGTACGCGCGGCGCGGCGCCGAGCGGGACCATGAGGCCCGGCCCGTAGCCCAGCCGCCGCAGCGGCGAGTCGGGGTAGGCCGCGCCCGGCAGGTCCCGCTCGGACCGGGGCTCGGCCTGCGTGAACGCCTGCCCCTCCAGCGTGGCCGAGACGTCGAACTCCATCCCCAGCAGCTCGTCGGCGCCGTCGCCCTCGGCCACGTCGACGGTCAGGGTCCGGCCCGACGGGTCGGGCAGCAGCACCTGGACCAGGTCGGCGTCGCACATCTCGCGGGCCCGCGCCGCCATGGTGGTGAGCACCTCGCGGGAGCCGGCTCCGGACAGCAGGCTGGTGGTGATCTCCGAGGACGCCTTCAGCCAGGTCTCGCGCCTGCGCGACTCCTCGTACAGCCGGGCGTTCTCCACGGCGACGCCGGCGGCGGTGGCCAGCGCGACGACGATGGCCTCGTCCTCCTCGTCGAAGTCGCCGCCGCCGCGCTTCTCGGTCAGGTAGAGGTTGCCGAAGACCTCGTCGCGGACGCGTACCGGGACGCCGAGGAAGGTGCCCATGGGCGGGTGGCCGGGCGGGAAGCCGTACGACTCGGGGTGGTCGGAGATGCGGCCCAGCCGGAGCGGGCGGGCGTCCTTGATCAGCAGGCCGAGCAGGCCGAGCCCGTGGGGCCAGTGCTCGATCCCGGCGATCTCCTCCTCGCTCAGCCCCACCGGGATGAACTGGACGAGCGTCTGCTCCTCACCGACCACGCCGAGCGCGCCGTAACTGGCGTCCACCAGCTTGGTGGCCGTCTCCACGATCCGCCGCAGCACGGTCTCCAGATCGAGGTCGCTGCCCACGGACACGACGGCCTCCAGCAGCGCGTGCACGCGGTCGCGGGTGGCGAGGACGGCGTTGAGCCTCGTCTGCAGCTCGGCCAGCAGCTCGTCGAGCCGCATCTGGGGCATCAGGCTACGCTGCTCACTTTCCGACATACCGTTCAGTGTCCCAGCACGTGCCCTCGCCGCCGGAATCAGCCCGCCGGGCCCCTCCGCCTCTACAGCAGCGGCGGGACGGTGAACAGGTCGTCCTGGTCGCAGTCGAGCTCGGCGACGACGTCGACGACGCCCTCCACCGCCCGCACCGACTCCGCCAGCGCGGCCGCCCGCGACCTGGTCGCCACCCGGCCGGCGATCGTGACCACGCCGGCGTCGATCCCGACCGAGTACGTCCCGTCCTGCGGGAGCACCGCCCTGACGTCCGCCTCCAGCTCGGCGGCCGGGCGGGTGAAGACACGCAGCACGTCGCGCTGGTGCAGGGTGCCGACGACGCGGCCGGTCACCGGGTCGATCACCGGGAGCTGCCTGACCCGGCGGGCGTGCATGATCCTGGCCGCCTCGCGCACCGGCATGCCCGGGGTGACCGTGACCGCCGGCGACGTCATCAGCTCCGCGGCGGTGACGGCCGCGGCCTTGCGGTGCTCCTGCCGCCGCGCGCGCGACTCGAAGACGGAGACGGGGTGCCGGGCGTGGCCGGTCTCCTTGAGCAGCAGATCGTCCTCCGACACCACGCCCACCGGCCGCCGGTCGGCGTCGATGACGGTGACCGCGCCCACCGCGTACCGCTTCATCGCCGCCACGATGTCGGCGAACGACGCATGCTCCAGCACCGCGATCGCCACGCGTCCCATGACGTCCTTGACCTCGATCGACATGATCGCCACCTCGCTTTCCACCTCCACGGTCCCTCCTGCGGGGGCGCGGCGGCAGCGGCGAACGTCCCGGAGGCGCAGGGGCTAAGGTCCTGGCCCGGCGGGACGGCGGCGGTCAGTACAGGAGTCAGTGCAGCGGGCCGGCGAAGACCACGATCTCGTCGATGTCGCCGGCGGCGGTGAGATGGACCATGTCGGTGCCCGACAGGACGGTGGCGCCGTCGGGCCCCTCGAAGCGCCAGCCGAACCGGGCCCACTCGTGCGGCGCGTCGACGGACGTCGTACGGACCATGCGGCAGCCACCGGCCCGGTAGCCCTGCACCACCTCGGTGATGAAGTCGGCCACCGAGCCCCGGCCGGACCCGCGGCCGAGCGGCCCCCAGAACACCACGTCGGCGGCGAGGGCCCGGCTGAGCAGCGCCGAACGGTGGTCGGGATCGTCGGAGTTGGCCGCGGCGATGAAGGCGTCGACCGCGTCGGCCGCGCCGGCGTGTGCCTGGTGGCGCTGCGGGGATGCCCCCGGTTCGCGCAGCGTCATGTCGTCCTCCAACCATCGCCGATCGCCATGAGCCAGTACATCACGATCGGACGGCCCGCGAACGGCTCACCGCATGACCGGCGCCACGCCGCCCCGGCCTACTGCTCTTCCGGCTGGTTCCCCACGAGCAGGTTGAACGCGCCGGTCAGCAGGTTGAGCGAGACCAGGCCGACGACCTCGGCGATCACCCGGTCGCTCCAGCCGAGCTCCCGCAGCCCCGCCACCTCCTCGTCGGTGATGGACGACGGCTCCACCAGCACGCGCACCGCCACCGAGATCAGCGCGGCCTCACGCGCGTCGGCCGAGGTGCCCTGGCGGGCCAGCGCGACGTCGGCCTCGCTGAGCCCCGCGGCCAGCGCGCCCTCGGTGTGCGCGGCCAGGCAGGTGCCGCAGCCGATCCACTCCTGCACGGCCAGGGAGATCTTCTCGCTGAGCGAGCGCGAGATCTTCACCCGCTTCATCGCGCGAGAGAAGTTCAGATAGCCCTGGAGCAACGCGGGCGAGTGGGCCATCGTGGACACCATGTCCCCCACCCCGCCGTGCCTGGCGACGATGTCCTCCAGGATCTGACGGGACTTCTCAGGGGCCTTCTCCGGAACAAGCGGTGCAAGACGTCTCATGACTCGGCACTATATACCCACAGGGGGTATATGAAGAATCGTTCTGGATGACGTTGAACCGTTTCCGGCGGCCCCGCGTACCTCCGAGCATGCAGAGGCTCTTGCGCGGTGAGATGTTCATGCTCGGCGGCTTCGTCGCGGCGGCCGCGGCGACGATCCTGCTGATCCTGCCCCCCTCGATCGACCCCGCGGACGCGCAACGGACCCGCACCCCCTCGGGCCCCCTCTCGGCCGCCGACATCGACCTGCTGATCAAGGTGCGGCAGGCGGGCCTGTGGGAGATGCCCGCGGGCGACTACGCCTCCACCCGCGCCCAGTCCCCGCGCGTCAGGCAGGTCGGCAAGCAGATCATGGGCGAGCACCAGAAGCTGGACCAGCTGACCCGCGACACCGCCGCCAGACTCGGCGTCGCCCTGCCCGACGAACCCAACCCCGACCAGCAGCGCTGGCTGGCCCAGCTCGCCGCCGAGAGCGGCCCCGCCTTCGACCAGGACTACGCGAACCTGCTGCGCGCCGCCCACGGCAAGGTCTTCGGCACCCTGGCCCTCGTACGCGCCGGGACCCGGAACGAGGAGATCCGCAAGTTCGCCCAGGAAGGCATCAACTTCGTCATGCGCCACATGACGTACCTGGAATCGACCGGCCTGGTCGACCATGACCAACTCCCCGAACCTCCACCCCCTTCCCCCGCCCCCACCCCCTGACCGCGCATCAGGAAGCGTCGTGCAGGTCCTTGGCGGCTGGGGCCGCACGGTCCGCAGGGCCGCCAGACGTCAGGGGCGGTTTCGTGAACCCAGCCACTCTCGGAGCGAACACATGAACCAGCGGTGGCGACGCCAGAATCGCCGTACCCCTTACCCCGGAGCGCCGGCCGGATCGACGCTCCGGCGGCACACCGACCTCAGGTCCACGGTCCACGCCTCGCGGCTGACGGTCGTCGTGGCGCTGGGCGTCGCGCTGCTGGCCGGGTGCGCGACCGGCCCCGCCCCCTTGCGGCAGGCGGAACACCATCACGGCGCCGCTCCCCCCGTCCCCGCCGTCGCGGCGAAGTTGCCGGCCGCGAGCATGGAACAGCTCACCACCCTGCTCGGCTGCCCCGCCGGCAAGCTGCAGACCGACGCCGCCGAACTGCGGCAGGCGGCCTGCGACACCCCCCAGGGCCGCCTGACGATCGTGACGTTCACCACCGACAAGGGCAAACGAGACTGGCTCGACCTCGCCCAGGCGTACGGCGGCGCCTACCTGGTGGGCGACCGCTGGGTGGTGGTGGCCGCGTCCGACCTGCTGCAACGGCTACGAGGCCGGGTGGGCGGCGAACTCGAGACGCCGCAACACCACTGACCCGGCGCCCCCGTACGGTGCGCAAGGACGCGGATGACGGCCCTGCCCGGCTCTGGCACGATGGCCGGGTGCAGGTCGCCCGTCCCGTGTTCCGCGCGCTTCGCGCCGCGGTGTTCACGGCCGTCTGCGTCCTGGCCTCGGCGGCCCTGCACACGTTGGTCGGTGGCACGGCCGTCGCGCCCGGCCCGCTCGCCCTGGCCGTCGCGGCGACCTTCGCGGCCGCCTACGCCGCCGGTTCCCGTCCCCGGGGATGGCCGCTGCTGCTGGCCATGTGCGTGGCCGCCCAGTACGGCCTCCACGAGCTCTTCGACGCCTCCGAGTCCGCCCGGTACGGCCTGCGCCACCTGCTCGACGCCTCCCTGCCGGTGTCCGCCGGACCGTCCGCCGCGTTGCCCGCCGGGATGCCCGTCGCGATGCCCGCCGGGGCCCACGGGCACGGCTCCTCGGGGATGGTGGTGATCCACCTGGCGGTGGCGGTCTCGTCGAGCTGGTGGCTGGCCCGCGGGGACGCGGCGCTGGCGGCGTTGCTGCGGTTGAGCACGGTCCGGCTGGCCCGGCTCTGGACCGTCCTGTGCGCCTGGCTGTCCGTCCTGGCTCCGCCGCCCGCCGGACCCGCCCGCGCGTGCCCGCTCTGGCCCCGCGTGGCGGGCCACCGGGCGTTGCTGCTGGCTCCGGTGCTCTCCCGGCGCGGCCCGCCCCGCGATACCCGGCACGCCCGGCCCCTCAGCCGCTGACGTTCCCGTCATGCGGCGGGTACCGCGTGCCTCCCGGCAGGTAGACGACCCAGCCGGCGCCGTCGCGGCACGTACTCCGTCCCGTCGCGCGCCGGACCGCATGCCCATCCGGCGGTCGAGCCGGATGCCGGATCTCCGGAGTTCGCAGTGACTCGTTCCCTTCGTTCCGTACGCCGTCCGTTCCGGGCGGCCTGTCGTGCCGGTGTCGCCGTCGGCGGCGCCGTGCTGCTGCTGTTGGCCGCCGCGCCCGCCGCGCTGGCCCATGACCGGCTGAAGAGCAGCTCCCCCGCCGACGGCGCCAAGGTCGCGCAGGTGGAGAGCATCGAGCTGGAGTTCACCTCGCGCATGACCCTGCCCACCCTCGTGCTCGACGGCCCGGCGGGTGAGAACCTGCCTCTCGGCAAGCCGCGCGCCCAGGGGCTCACGGTGAAGGCCGAGCCGGCCGCGCCGCTGGAGCCCGGCAAGTACCGGCTGGCCTGGCGGGTGGTCTCCTCCGACGGCCACCCGATCTCGGGCGAGCTCCGCTTCACCGTCACCGCCCCGGCCACCCCCACCGCGGAGCCGGCGGAAGCCACCCCGACCCCGTCCGAAAGCCCGTCCGAGACCGCGTCCGCGAGCCCGGCCGCGAGCTCGTCCGACGCCACCTCGCAGGCGGCCTCGTCCTCACCGGTCGCCCAGGCGGACGCCGGGACGGGCTCGGGCGGCGTGCCCGGCTGGTTGTGGGTGGCCGCGGCAGCGCTGGTGGCGGGCGGCGCCGCGACCGTCGTCGCCGGCCGCCGCAGGCGCGGCTCCGGTGACACCGGCCCCACGCCCTGACCAGCGCGGCTCCCGTGACACCGGCCCCCACGCCCTGACCGGGCTGGAGGCGCTCTAGGCGGCCAGCGCCGCCGGCAGGCGCGGCCGGAGGGCCTGGCGGCGTTCCAGACGGGCCACCGCCAGGGCCGAGGCCAGCCCCGCGAAGGTCAGCGACAACCAGGGCAGACCGGCCCAGCCCGCGTCGGCGGCGACGTCCAGCAGGGCGCCCGACAGCAGGTTCCCGGCGAGGATCCCGGCGCCTGAGGCCAGGTTGTACAGGCCGTAGTAGGTGCCGACCAGTTCCTCGCCCGCCATGTCGGCGATGGTGGCCATCTCGAACGGGAAGGCCACCAGCGTCCCCGCGCCGAGCAGCAGCGCGCACACCAGCGCGGCCGCGATCGTCGCCGCCGGGGGCAGGTGCAGTTGCGTCGCCACGACCATGGGCACGAAGGCCGCACCCATGAGGGCCAGCCCGCGGGTGATCGCCTGGCCGCGGCTCCACCGTTCGCCGCACCAGGTGGTCAGGCGTACCTGCCCGGCGATGCCGAGCAGCGCCGACACCGCGTACAGGGCGGTCACCGCCCATTGGCCGCCGCCGGCCCGCTGCACCGCCAGCGGCAGGGCGAGGTACATCTGGTACGACAACGCGTACGAGGCGATCATCGACGCCGCGAACGAGACGAACGCCCGGTCACCGAACGCCCGCCGCCAGGCCCGCAACACCGGCTGCCGCACCTGCCCGGGTTCCCGGGGCCGCGACGGCAGGTAGAACCCCTGCAGGACGGTCAGAACGGCGAAGATCCCCGCCGCCCCCAGGCACACCGCGGTGAACCCGCCCGCCAGCAGCAGCACCCCGAGCAGCGGCCCGAGCAGGATGCCGCCCTGGTAGAACACGTTGAACACGGCGAAGGCGGCCACCTTGCGCGGCCCGGCCGCGGCGGCCAGGTACGCGCGGGCGGCCGGGTTGAACAGCGCCCCCGCCAGCCCGGTGATCACCGCGGCCGCCACCAGCAGCGGCACGGACGTGGTGAGCCCGAACAGCGCGAACCCCACGGTACGCAGCGCGCACCCCGCCATGATCATGGGTTTGTGCCCGAGCCGGTCGGCCAGCGTGCCGCCGATCAGGAACATGCCCTGCTGGCTGGCGTTGCGGAGGCCGAGGATGAGCCCGATCGTCCAGGCCGCGAGCCCCGCGCCGGCCGACAGGTGCTGGGCGAGGTAGGGCATCAGCACGTAGAAGCCGATGTTGATGCCCGCCTGGTTGATCTGCAGCAGCCGGATCGGCCGGTCGAAGGAGCGGAACTGCGCCAGCGTGGCCTTCATCGTGCGCCTGCCAGCGGGTCGCTGACGGTGGTGCAGCGGGTCCAGCGGCGCACCTCGCGCTCGGAGGGGTTGGCCAGCACGTCCGGCTCGTCGGCCGGGGTCACGCCGAGCAGGTCGTGGGCGCGGCAGTAGCCGTCGTCGAAGACGGTGTTCCAGTAGCGCCAGGGCCCGTCGGGGAAGACCGCGACGACGCAGCCGCCCGGCCCGCCGCGCCCGGCCAACCAGCGGGCCACCAGGCTGACGGCTCCCGTGCTCCAGCCGCCGGAGACGTAGTGCTGGGCGGCGAGGGCGCGGCAGGCCCACACCGCCTCTGCGGCGCTCACCCAGTGGACCTCGTCGAAGGCGTCGTAGGCGACGTTGCCGGGGTGGATGCTGGAGCCCAGGCCGCGCATCAGGCGGCGGCGGTCGGGCTGCCCGAAGATGGTCGAGCCGACGGTGTCGACGCCGACCAGCCGCAGCCGGGGCAGGTGACGCCGGAGCTCGCGGGTGATGCCCGCGCTGTGCCCGCCGGTGCCGACGGAGCAGACCAGCGTGTCGATGTGCGGGAGCTGGGCCAGCAGCTCGCGGGCCAGCCCGGCGTACGCGCCCACGTTGTCGGGGTTGTTGTACTGGTCGGGGCAGTAGGAGCCGGGCAGCTCGGCCAGCACGTCCGCGACCCGGTCGCGGCGGGCCCGCTGCCAGCCGCCGACGGGATGCGGCTCGGGCACGATCTCCAGCCGTACGCCGTAGGAGAGCAGCAGCCGCTGCATGAGCGGTTCCATGCCGGGATCGGCGACCAGGACGACCGGGTGGCCGAAGGTGATCCCGGCCAGGGCCAGCCCGAGGCCGAGGGTGCCGCTGGTGGACTCGACGATCGTTGCGCCGGGGGCCAGATCGCCCCGGGCGCGGGCCTGCCGGATCATGTGCAGGGCGGGCCGGTCCTTGATGCCGCCCGGGTTGAAGCCTTCCAGCTTGGCCCAGAAGCCGCCGCCGCCGGCGACGAACGGCGCGGCGACGAACGCCAGTGGCGTGTTTCCGACGGTGACACAAATACCCGGATTTCCGATGGCGGGCAGAATGTCAGGGCGCGACAAAGTGTCGTACGACATTGGTTGATATCCCCGAGATGAACGGCGCACGCGCGGCACGGAAGACGCCGCGTCAATGGCGCGATGGAAATGGACGGCGACGAAAAGCGCGCGTCCTATATGCGCATCACGCGGAGACGTTCGGGACCCGGCGCGGGCTCCCGCGGGGCGGCCCGCGGCGCGGGTCGTACGGGCACCGCCGCGACGGCGACGGGCAGGGCGGCGAGCGAGGGGACGGCCGCCACGGCCGGCGCCGAGGCCGCGGTCGCCGAGCACTGCTGCTCGGTGCCGTGCAGATGCCCCGGGGGCAGCTCGCCGTGGAGGCACCCGGCGTCCAGCACCGGCATCCGCCCGGACAGCCGCCTGACGTGCCGGTGCGCGTCGAGGTGCGCACTCTGGAGGGTCGGCGCGGAGCCACTCTGGACCCGCTCGGACAGCTCGACGGCCGCGCACGCGCCGCCGTGCGCGAACACGACGGTGATCAGCATGGCCAGGGCCAGCACCGCGCGCGGCAGCCACCGGCCGGCCCCCGGGGCGGGCGGGCGGCGTGTGCGGGCCGACCTGGTGGTGAGCATCACCCCAGAGCATGCCCGCCGCGCGGCGCGGCTCGCCGGGAAAAGGCCAAGGTCGACGTAAAGAAATCATCGGGGCACGGAAATGGGCGCCGCGAATTGCCTTTCGCCCCCCGATCCTCCTTATCGGCATTTTCTTCGGATGACGGGCACAACGGCGAGCCGTCCCCGCCGGGCGCGACATCTCCGCGACACTGGCATTCGCCGGCGCGGCCCCGATTCCGCGCCGCCCGACCTTGGGGGTGTGTCATGGCCCTGTCCAGACGTGCGGTCATCGCCGGGGTCGGCGCGCTGGCCGCGCTCCCGCCGGCCGCCGCCGACGCCTCGGGCCCGGCCCGGGACGAACGCTTCTGGGCGGACGTGGCCGGGCAGTTCCGGGTCAGCGGCGACTTCGTCAACCTGGAGAACGGCTACTACGGGATCATGCCCGAGCCGGTCCGGCGCGCCTACCACCGCAACGTCGACGACCTCAACGCCCGCAACTCCCACCTGCTGCGCACGGCGTACAAGGCCAGGGCGGACGAGGTGCGCGACCGTATCGCCGGGCTGCTCGGCGTCGCCCGCGACGAGATCGCGCTCACCCGGGGCGGCACCGAGGCGCTGCAGAACCTCATCTCCGGCTACCGGCGGCTGCGGCCGGGCGACGCCGTGCTCTACGCCGACCTGGACTATCCCGCCGCCCAGCACACCATGAACTGGCTGGCCGGGCGGCGCGCGGCCACGGTCGCCCGGTTCGTCCTCCCCGAGCCCGCCACCCGGCAGGCGGCGCTGGACGCCTACGAGCGGGCGCTGCGCGCCAATCCCCGGGCCCGGCTGCTCCTGCTGTCGCACGTGAACAACCGCACGGGCCTGGTCCTGCCGGTGCGCGAGATCGTCGCCATGGCTCGCGAGCGCGGCGTGGACGTCGTCGTGGACGCCGCCCACTCCTGGGGGCAGCTCGACTTCACCCTGCCCGACCTTCGCGCCGACTTCGCCGCGTTCTCGCTGCACAAGTGGATGGGCGCGCCGCTCGGCACCGGGTTCCTCTACATCCGCCGGGAACGGCTGGCCGACGTCGAGCCCGTCTTCGCCGACGAGAGCTTCCCGGCCGGCGACATCCGTTCGCGGGTCCATTCGGGCACCATGGACGTCGCGGCGCCGCTCACCGTCCCCGACGCCCTCGACTTCCATCAGCGGCTCGGCGCCGCCGTCAAGCAGGCCCGGCTGCGGCACCTGCGCGACCGCTGGGTGAGCCAGGTCCGCGACCTGCCCGGCCTGGAGATCCTCACCCCGGACGAACCCGGCATGTACGGCGCGATCACCGCCTTCCGCATCACCGGCCGCACCTCCACCGCCGACAACGAGGCCATCGCCGCCACCCTGCTGGACACCTACGGCCTCTACACGGTCGCCCGGACGGGCATGGCCGGCGGCGACGCCGTCCGGGTCACCCCGGCCCTGTACACCTCGACGGCGCAGGTGGACCGGCTGGCGGCGGCGTTGAAGCGGCTGACCCCGCGACTGCGGGCCTGAGCCGCGCTTGACAGCTCACCGATATGCCCGACTAGGTTAGATATATGAACAGTTCTTCAGACGACCACGTGTTGTCCGTGGACGGGTGCGCGGTCAAGGTGGTCGACGCCGACCGCGTCGCGGCCGTGCACGAGCGCATGCCCGCCGCCGAGGACCTGACCGACACCGCCGACGTCTTCGGCCTGCTGTCCGACCCCAACCGCCTGAAGCTGCTGGTCGCCCTGCTGGACGGCGAGCTGTGCGTGTGCGACCTGGCGGCGGTGACCGGGCAGAGCGAGTCGGCGGTCTCCCACGCGTTGCGCCTGCTGCGCGCCCACCGCATCGTGGCCGCCCGCCGCTCGGGCCGGATGGCCTACTACCGCCTTGAGGACCCCCACGTACGGATGCTGCTGGACCTGGCGCTGGCCCACACCGAGCACACCGAGGCCATCCACCCCGAACGGGAGGGCGGGCACTGATGGGCACGGGTCACGGGCACGGGCACGCCGGAGCCCGCCACCGTTGGCGGCTGGCGGTCTCCTTCGTCCTGATCGGCGGATTCTTCCTGGTCGAGCTGGCCTACGGCCTGATCTCCGGGTCGCTGGCCCTGATGTCGGACGCCGGGCACATGGCCGCCGACGTCGTCACCCTCGGCGCGGCCCTGGTCGCCACCAGGATCGCCGGCCGCCCCGACACCACCGGACGGCGCAGCTACGGCTCCTACCGGGCCGAGGTGTTCGCCTCGCTGCTGGCCGTCGTGCTGATGCTCGGCGTCGCCCTGTACGTCGTGATCGAGGCCGTCGGCCGCATCGGCGCGGGCGCCGAGGTCTCCTCCGGGCCGATGCTCGTCGTCGGCGCCGTCGGCCTCGTGGTGAACCTCGTGGCCCTGCTCCTGCTGCGCTCGGGGGCCGGCGAGAGCCTCAACGTCAAGGGCGCCTACCTGGAGGTGGTGGCCGACACCGCCGGCTCGGTCGGCGTCATCGCGGCCGGCTGGCTGGTGGCCGCCACCGGGCAGGCGTTCTGGGACACCGTCGTCGCGCTGGCCATCGGCGTGTTCGTGGCCGTCCGCGCCGTCTCGCTGGGGCGCCAGGTCTTCGCCGTCCTGGGGCAGCACGTGCCGGAGGGCGTCGACGCCGCCGCCGTGGCGGCCGACCTGGCCGCCGTCGAGGGCGTACGCGACGTGCACGACCTGCACCTGTGGACGCTCACCTCCGGCATGAACGTGGCCACCGCCCACCTGGTCACCGCCGAGCCCGGCGACAACCACGCCGTCCTGGACCGGGCCCGCGACGTGCTGCGACGGCGCCACCACATCGCGCACGCCACGCTGCAGGTGGAGCCGGTCGACCATCAGGGCTGCGACGAGCTGGGCTGGTAGCGGACGGCGCGAGGCCCCTCCCGTTACAGGAAACCCCTGTCCGACATCGGACGACTCAGATTCTTCCCACAGGTTGATTTGTCGGCTTATGTATTCTCCTGGGCCGCTGAATCGGGAAAGACACCTGTTTATCTGAGTTCGAGGAGCTTGTATGCGCATCACCCTGCGCAGAGGCACCTTCCGCGTCCTCGCGACGGCCGCGGCACTGTCCCTGCCCCTGGCTCTCCTCCCGGCCGCCGCCCAGGCGGAACCCACGCCTGGGCCGGCCGAGAAGAAGCTGATCGAGTCGGTCACCGCCCCCGCGGTGAAGAAACACCTGCAGGCATTGCAGAACATCGCCAATGCCAACAACGGCAACCGCGCCGCCGGCACCAGCGGTCACCTGGCCTCGCGCGACTACGTCGTCGGCAGGCTCAAGAAGGCCGGCTACAACGTCACCCTCCAGCCCTTCGACATCGCCTACTTCGAGGAGAAGTCGACGGCGCTCATGGAGCGCGTCTCCCCCGGCCCGCGCGTCTTCACGCCGACCCCGCCCGACGGGTCCTCCGTCGGCGAGTTCGCCACCATGACGTACTCCGGGAGCGGCGAGGTCACCGCGTCCCTGCAGAACGTCGACCTCGTCCTGCCGCCCGGCCCGACGCCCAGCACCTCCAACTCCGGGTGCGAGGCCGCCGACTTCGCCGGGTTCACGCCGGGCAACATCGCGCTGCTGCAGCGCGGCACCTGCGACTTCGTGGTCAAGGCGACCAACGCCCAGGCCGCCGGGGCCGTGGCGGTGATCGTCTTCAACGAGGGCCAGCCGGGCCGTACCGCGACCCTGCGGGGGAACCTCGGCACGCCCGTCACCATCCCCGTGGTGGGCACCAGCTTCGCCGTCGGGCAGGAGCTGGCCTCGGCCGCCACCGTGGTGCACCTCAAGACCGACACGGTCAGCGAGCTGCGCACCACCTACAACGTCATCGCCGACTCCAAGTGGGGCGACCCGAACAAGGTCGTCATGTCCGGCGCCCACCTCGACTCCGTCCCGGCCGGGCCCGGCATCAACGACGACGGCTCAGGCACCGCCGCCACGCTCGCCGTCGCCGAGGCCCTGGGCAAGATCCCGACCCGCAACCGGCTGCGCTTCGCCTGGTGGACCGCGGAGGAGCTGGGCCTGCTCGGCTCGATCCACTACGTGGAGACCCTGCCCGCGGCAGAGCTGTCCAAGATCAAGCTCTTCATGGACTACGACATGCTCGGCTCCACCAACTACGCCTTCAAGATCTACGACGGCGACGACTCCGACGGCGTCGGCGCCCCCGCGGGCCCGCCCGGATCGGACGAGATCGAGAAGCTCTACGAGAAGTACTTCGACCTCCTGCACCAGGGGCACAACGGCACCGACTTCGACGGCCGCTCGGACTACGGCCCGTTCATCGAGGCCGGCATCCCCTCCGGCGGGGTCTTCACCGGCGCCGAGGGCATCAAGACGCCCGAGGAGGCCGCGATCTTCGGCGGCACCGCGGGACAGCCCTACGACCCCTGCTACCACCAGGCCTGCGACACCACCGCCAACATCAACGACAAGGCGCTCGCGCTGAACACCGGCGCGATCGCCACGGCGGCCGTCGTCTACGCCTACAGCCGCGACCTGCCCGGCCCCGACACCGCCCGCCCGGCGGCCAAGGCCCGCGCCGCGACGACCACGCTCAAGGCGACCATCGAAGGCAGGGAAACCCGCTGAACCCGTCCTTTCCGTGCGCCCGTGCCGGGCGCACGGAAAGAACCTTCACCATATAGATAGATTTGTCCAGTACGTTGATCGACGAGCATTTTGCGGAGAAACTAGAGAAACGCCATATTTTCTTTCTCGCGTCCACCCGCTGGAATGGCAGCAAGACCAGCGACACACTGCTTCATCGGACGCCAGAAAGGCGGCGCAATGGAAGTACTCGCTCAAGTCTCCGGCAACATCACCGCCATCGGCTACGGCCTCGCCGCGATCGGCCCCGGCATCGGGGTCGGCATCATCTTCGGACAGGGTGTGCAGGCCATCGCCCGCCAGCCAGAGGCGTATCCACTGATCCGCCAGAACATCCTTCTCGGTTTCGTCCTCACCGAGGCGCTGGCCCTGATCGGGCTGGTCGCGCCATTCATCTTCCAGTTCCTCAAGTAATCGCCGCCTTCGGAACGTGAATGGCGAACTCACGCTGAAGACGGGTGGCGGTGACCGTTCAGGAGTCACGCCACCCCTACGACGGAGTGACTGGCAGCAGCGTTTCCCGGTTGCCCGCGTCCTCAGGCGCCGGTGTCAGCCGGAGACGAAGGCGGCGCTGTGATCGGCCGCCCAGGTGAGGAACGTACGGGGACCACGTCCCAGCACCAGCTCGACGTCACGAGTGAGCCGGGCGTTGCCGTCCCGCGCCACCAGCCGGGAGCCGTCGACCGCGACGTCGGCGAACTCGGGATCCACCCCGGCGGCGATCAGCTGCGTGCGGTAGACCTCCAGTGGCAGGTCCACCGTCTCGACGGCCCGCCCTAGCGTCTCCCCCAGCGCCTTGGCCATGTCCCGGACGCCGAGCAGTTCGGGCCCGGTCAGCGTGAGGACGGTCCGTACGTGCGCGTCGGACGTCAGCGCCGTCACCGCCACCTCGGCCACGTCCCGCGGATCGACGACCCCCTGCCTGCCCTTGCCCGTCGTGTTCGGCACCGGCTGCCCCTGCCGGACCTGGGGAGCCCACCTCAAGGCGTTGGAGGCGAAGCTGGACGGCCGCAGTATCGTCCATTCCAGCTCACCCGCGCGCAACGCCCGCTCTCCGGCCAGATGCCAGTCCCCGACTCTGGCACCCCCATGCTCCTCTCCCGTGCCGATGGCCGAGACCTTCACCACCTTCCGCACCCCCGCAGCCTGCGCCGCCATGACCATCGCCTCGTCATGCCGAGCGAGCCACGGGCCCGGGGCACTGAGGAGGAACATGGCGTCGGCACCGCGCGCCGCTGCGGCCAACGACCCAGGATCGTCGAAATCCCCCTGGACGACTTCCACCCCCGGCAACGCCTCGACCTTCGACGGCGTCCGCGTCATCGCCCGGACACGCTCACCCTGGCCCGCCAGCAGCCGGACCACCTCACCGCCGACCGTGCCCGTGGCACCTGTGACAACAATCATGCGCCCCACCCTGTCACCCTGCCCACCAGCCCTTATAGGAATTTTCGGCACGCACGCGCATCTCGTGGCCCGGCTACCGTGTGGTCATGAGCATCGAGGTCTCGAAGACCGTGCCGGACGGTCTGCGGTCGCTCGTCAAGGCGGTGAGCGTGCTGAGGGCGGACGATCCCGCAGCGGGTGAGCGGCCGCCGCTCGTGCACCTCCCCGACCCCGACACATCCCTGATCTTCCGTACGACCTCCGCCGGGCGGAGCGACCTGCTCGTGATCGGCCCGCGCACGCGCGCCTCGTACCACGTCGGCAAGGACCTCCCGTTCTGCCTGCGGTTGCGGCTGCGTCCCGGCGCCACCCGGCCGTTGCTCGGCGTCCCGGTGAGCGAGGTCGTGGACCGGGTGGTCCCCCTCAGGGAACTGTGGGGCGCCTCCGCCGACCCGCTGGACGCCGCCCTGGCGTACGCGGGCGGTGACGACGGCCTGGCACTCAAGCACCTGGAGGCCGCACTGTCGGCCAGGACCTCGGCGGACGGGGTGAGGGTCGAACTGGTCCAGGCCGCCGTCCAAGCGCTGCGCGGTCGTGCGCGCGAGCGACGCGAACCGCTGCCCGCCATCGCCCGCCACCTCGCCGTCAGCGAACGCCACCTGCGCGCCCTTTTCGCCGACGCCGTCGGCCTGTCGCCCAAACGCTACGAACGCATCGAACGCGTCCGTCAAGCCCTCGCCCTCGCTCGTGCCGACGGCCCCCGTTGGGCCGACCTGGCCACGGCCACCGGCTACTACGACCAGTCCCACATGACGGCCGAGTTCCGCACGCTGATGGGCGTCACCCCGGCCGCCTACTTCGAAGGCCACCTGCCCGCCCTCCAACCCTGCTGACAGGCTCGCGGCGCAGACTTCGGATCGCGCCGACGCCACCACTCCATCCCGCGGTACCGGCACATCGTCGCTCCCAGCGCAAGCCGGACCACGATCCCACCATCTTCCTCGGTGACAGAAGCCGGCCCGGACACCCGGTCCAACAGTCAGATCTGCCGCTTCGAGGTCACCGACATCGGCTGCACGATCAAGGGCGGCAGCAATGGCCTCGGCAACAACCCCGTACAGTCCACCTGCGTCAATTACTTCACCGACATCCATGGCGTGATGAAGACCGTCGGCAAGGACATCCACAAGAAATGAACCTTTTGGGCCCGTCCTTTCTGTGGCGCACATGCTGCGTCCTGGTGTTGGCCGTCGCCATCTCCATGGTGGCTGGAATACGGCAGTCGCGGCCGGCCGAGCCGCCCTTTCCCGGGCAGATCGACACGGTCGAGGTGGAAGGACGCGTCCTCATCCTTCAGGCGGTCAGCCTGGCGATCCCCACGAAATGCCTCAAGACCGACGAAGCCCAAGCTGTCGAGTCCGAGACAGTCGTCCGGGTCCGGGTGATGATTCGCAATGTCTGCCCGGCATCCGAGCGCACGCTGCTGGAGAAGTGGCGGGAGGAGTTGTGGCCGCGCGCCCGCCTCGACACGGGCGTCGGGGCCGTCGACGTGGCCGTCACACTCGACCGCCCCTTGGGGCGCAGGAAGGTCCTCGACGAGGAGGGCCGCGAGATCCGGGTCTGCCCGATCACGGGCTCGCGACTGAAGACCATGCAACAGTGCCTGACGAACGTGCGGGCACCGCATCAGCGATCTGCCCGCCCGGGGTGACCGTGTGTATGCGCTCGCTGGTCGGGGTGACGTGCTCGCGTCCGTCGCCCCGGCTGAGGCGGCGGACAACTCGTGCGCGGTGGTGTGCCGCGGTGATGGACCTGCGGCACACCACCCCCATCTGACGTGCGAAGTTCTCAGCGAACCGGGAGGCCGGTGACGGCGCGGCCGATGATGAGCCGCTGGATCTCGCTCGTCCCTTCGAAAATGGTGTAGATCTTGGCGTCGCGGTGGAATCGCTCGACAGGGTGTTCCCGGGTGTAGCCGGCGCCGCCCAGGATCTGGATCGCCTGCTCGGTCACCCACACCGCCGTCTCCCCCGCCACCAGCTTCGACATCGACCCCTCGGCCTGCTCGAACGGCCTGCCGTTGCGGGCCATCCAGGCCGCCCGCCAGGTCAGCAGGCGGGCCACGTCGACGCGGGTCGCCATGTCGGCGAGCAGGAACGCGATCGCCTGGTTGTCGCCGATCCGGCGGCCGAACTGCTCGCGTTCGCGGGCGTAGTCCCTGGCGTACTCGAAGCCCGCGCGGGCGATGCCGACGGCCATCGCGGCCACCGACGGGCGGGTGGTCTCGAACGTGCGCATCGCGGTCTGGCCGCCGGCGCGCTCGCCGTTGCGGACCTTGGCCAGGCGGGCGTCCAGCTTCTCCTTGCCGCCCAGCAGGCACGATCCGGGCAGGCGCACGTCCTCCAGGATCACCTCGGCGGTGTGCGAGGCGCGGATGCCGTGCTTGCGGAACTTCTGCCCCATCGCCAGGCCGGGCGTGCCGGGCGGGACGACGAAGCTCGCCTGCCCGCGGGTGCCCAGCGACGGGTCCACCGAGGCGACGACCACGTGGACGTCGGCGATGCCGCCGTTGGTGGCCCAGGTCTTGACGCCGTTCAGCACCCAGTCGCCGTTGTCGTGGACGGCGCGGGTGCGGATGGCGCCGATGTCGGAGCCGGCGTCGGGCTCGGAGGCGCAGAAGGCCCCGAGTTTCACGTCGTTCTCCGTGCCGAACATCTGGGGCAGCCACTCCCCCATCTGCTCCGGAGTGCCGTTCGCGGACAGCGCGGCGGCGGCCAGACCGGTGCCGACGATGGACAGGCCGATACCGGCGTCCCCCCAGAAGATCTCCTCGAACGCCACCGGCAGCGCCAGGCCGCTCTGCTCGAACCATTGGGTGGCGAAGAAGTCCAGCGAGTACAGGCCGATCTTGGCGGCCTCCTGGATCACGGGCCAGGGGGTCTCCTCGCGTTCGTCCCATTCGGCGCCCGCGGGGCGGATCACGTCGCGGGCGAACGCGTGAACCCAGTCGCGCACCTCGATCACGTCGTCACTGAGCTCCGGACAGAACCCGGTCATCGCGTCCACTCCCTGGCCGTTCCATTGTTACCGTTGGTAACAACCTACCGGCGAGTAGGGCTCGGCCGGAAGGTGCGAGGGTTCGGCGACTCACGGTAATGTTCTGGTCACCGTACGCCCAAGTCGATCGAGGAAGGCCGATGGACCGCCGGCTCGCCGCACTTCTCGCCGTCCTCGCGCTGGCGGCGGGATATCTGCTGCTCAGGCCGGTCGCCGGCGTCCGGGTCATCGCCTGGTTCGACGCCGCCGTGGGGCTGTATCCGGGCTCCGACGTACGCGTCCTCGGGGTGCGGGTCGGCCGGGTCACCGCGGTCAGCCCGGCGGGCGCGAAGGTCCGGGTGGAGCTGGCCCTCGACGCCGGGCGCAGGGTCCCGGCCGACGCGCAGGCCGTCATCGTCGCGCGGTCGCTGATCGCCGACCGGTTCGTGCAGCTCACGCCGCCGTACCGGGGAGGGCCTGTGCTCCATGACGGCGGCACCCTGCGTGAGACCCGCTCCCCGGTCGAGATCGACGAGGCGTTACGCGGCTACGACCAGCTCGCCGCGGCCCTCGCCCCGCCGGGTTCTCCGCGGCCAGGCGGGGCGGGCGAGCGCGGCGCGCTGGCGCGGTTGCTGCGGGTCTCGGCGGGCACGTTCGGCGGCCAGGGCGAGACGGTGGGCGCCACCGTGCGCGGCCTGTCCGACGCGGCTTCCGTGCTGGCGGGAGACGGCGACGACCTGGCCCGTACGGTGCGCGATCTCGCCACGATCACCGGCGCGATGGCCCGCGACGACGCGCGCATCCGGGCGTTCATGAAGGACCTGGCGGGCGTGTCGGCGCAGCTCGACGGCGAGCGCGGGGAGCTGCGCGCGGTGCTGCGCGAGCTGTCCTCCACGCTCACGCAGGTCGCGGACTTCGTCGAGGACAACAGGGGTGAGATCGCCGCCAACTCCCGCGATCTCGCCCACCTCACCACCCTGCTGGTACGCCAGCGCGCCTCCATCGGCACGTTCCTCGACGCCGCGCCGCTCGCCCTGAACAACGCGAACAACGCCTACGACCCGGCGAGCGCGACGTTCCGGGCCCGGTTCAACCTCAACGGCCAGACCGACGACGTCGCGATGTGGCTCTGCTCGCTGGCCCACTCCATGGACAGCGGCTGCGAACCGCTGCTCGGCGCGCTCAACCCCTTGGCGCGGGCCCTCAACGACGCGGTGGCGATCGACACGTCGTGGCTGCTGCCCGATGTGCGTGTCGATCGCCCCGATCTGTCGCTCGGCGGGCTGGTCACGATCCCCTGACCGGCCCCGCCGGGTCAGTGTCCCGTGGGGGCCGGGCGGCGGGCGGAGGCGAGGACGGCCAGGGCCGCCACGCCCATGCCGATCGCCAGGCCGTACACGAGCGGGATGAACCCGCCGAAGGCGGCCGCGAGCTGGGGGCCGACGCTGCCGCCGACGGCGAGGGCGAAGGAGAACAGGGCGAGCGCCGTGCCGCGGGCCGGTCCGGCCTGGGCGGAGATGGCCTCGTTCATGCTGGGCAGGCCGCCGGTGATGCTGGCGACGTACACGGCCAGCAGGAGCACCAGGCCGAGCGCGCCGGCTCCGGTGAACGCGACGGCTACCAGGGCGAGCCCGCCCATGACCAGGAACGCGGTGGCCCTGGCCGTGGTGGGGATCCGGGCCAGCCACGGCATGAGCGCCGGCATCAGCACGATCGAGGGCAGTCCGGAGGCGCGCAGCGTGAGCAGGCCGGCGGGTGATGTGCCGCCGTAGATCTGCAACCCGGTGTAGACGGCGACGAACCCGGCCATCAGCATCACCGTGGCCACGTAGCGCAACGCCAGCACCCGGTCGAACAGCAGACCGGGCACCGCCCGGTAGGCCGACAGCAGCGACCCCGCCGACTCGCGCGGCAGGTCGGGCAGCATGACCGCGCGCAGGCCGAGCCCGGCGAGGGCGAATCCGGCGGCCGACAGCAGGAACAGCCCCCGCCAGCCGACCGTCTCGACCAGCACCTGCGCGGCCACCTGCAACAACACGGCCGAGGCGAGGAAGGCGCCGGTCACCGCGGCGATGGCGACCACGCGGCGCCGCGGCTCAAGCCGTTCGGCCAGGTACGCCATGCCGGCGGGCGGGAACATCGCCACCGCCACCCCCTGGACGGCCCGTAGCACGAGGGCCATCTCGGGGTTCGGGCTCAACGCCACCAGCGCGCTGGTCAAGGCCGCGAGCGGCAGGCCGGCCATCAGCAGGCGGCGGCGGCCGTACCGGTCGGACAGCGGGCCGAACACCAGGAACCCGACTCCGTAGCCGGCGCCGAACGCGGTGACCAGCCAGGTCAGGCCGCCGGGCGAGGTGTGCCAGCCGGTCGCCATGTCGTGCAGCAGGGGGATCACGATGTACAACTGCCCGCTGCACAGGACAGCGGTGAGGGTGAACGCCAACAGGGTGCGGCCGAAACGGGCGTAGTCGGTACGGACGGCCGGGGCGGCCTCCGTACGGGGAAGAGTCAGTGCCATGGCAGAGGACGGTAGCCAACCAACTAGTTGGACGTCAACTAGATAGTTGGTTTACAACCAACTAGTTGTTCGTGGCAGAATGAAGGCATGTCACCCAAGGTCTCGACCGCCGCCACCAGGGCCGCCCTGCTGGAGGCCGCCCGCGAGGAGTTCGCCGCGTACGGCGTGGCGGGGGCGCGCGTGGATCGCATCGCGGAACGCGCCGGCGTCAACAAGGAGCGCATCTACGGGCATTTCGGCAACAAGGAGAAGTTGTTCGACGCCGTCATCAACGAGGCGCTCGACGACCTGACGTCGCAGATCGCCCTGCCCGGCGCCGACCCCGTCGACTACGTGGCCCGGCTGACCGACTACTACCGGCGCCACCCCGACCTGGTGCGGCTGCTGATGTGGGAGGCGCTCAACTACCGCGGCCAGGAGCTGCTGCCCGGCCAGGAGGCCCGGGTCGAGCGGTGCGCGCGCAAGGCGGCGTCGCTGGCCGAGGGGCGCGGCGAGGAGCCGTCCAAGGCGACGGCGCGCACGCTGTTCACGCTGACCGGGCTGGCCCTGTTCCCGGCGATGATGCCACAGCTCGGGCGGATCATCCTGGGCGACGAGGCCGACGACCACGACGCCCTGCGCGACCAGCTCACCGCCTTCGTGACCGCAGCCCTCAAGTAGCCCCGACCGACCGAAGCTCCCGTGAACGAAGGGCCCCTCGCGCGCGAAGGGCCCGGCGCGGGTGAAGGACCGCCCTGGCCGGAGGGCCTCGCACAGCCCCAGGCGGCTCGTGGGTGTTTGTGGGGCGGTCAGGGGCCGGACGGGCGGGGCAGGGTGAGCATCGGAGGGCGTTCGCCGATGGCGACATGGCGGGTCAGTATGTCGTGGCCGCCCTCGCACCGGCGGAACTGCGCCAGCTCCACCCCCGGCACATGCCGCCCCTCGATCTTCCCCTGACGCCGCAGCCGCGACCACGCCGCCAGCATGATCTGGGCCGCCATCCCGCCGAGCGCCTCGGTCGACTGCGGGGCGTGCTCGCGCGAGCCCAGGTCCACCTGGGCCAGGCCGTCGAGCCCGGCCAGGTCCAGCAGGTCGATGAGCAGGCCGAGCTCCACCCCGTACCCGGTGAGGAACGGCACGCGTTCCAGGGCCGAGCGGCGGCCGGCGTACTCGCCGGCGAGCGGTTGCACGAACCCGGCCAGTTCCGGCCAGTGCAGGTTGATCAGAGGACGGGCGACCAGCTCGGTGACGCGGCCGCCGCCGGTGGGAGCACCGTTCAGCGGACGGTCGTAGCAGCCCTTGGCGTAGGCGACCGTGGGATCGGTGAGCAGCGGGCCGAGCAGCCCGGCGACGAGCGAGGCGTGGAAGTGCCTGATGTCGGCGTCGGCGAAGGCCACCACGTCGCCGGAGGTGACCGCCAGCGACTTCCACAGCGCCTCGCCCTTGCCCTCCAGCGGTGCGAGTTCGGGCAGGATGTCCCGTTGGGCGTGCACGGCGGCCCCGGCCCGGGCCGCGACGCGGGCGGTGTCGTCGGCCGAGCACGAGTCGATGACGACGATCTCGTCCACGAGGCCGTCCAGCTCGCGCCGGATGACCTCGACGATCTCCCCCACGGTCTCCCGTTCGTCACGGGCCGGGAGGACCACGCTCACCGTGGTGCTCCCCTTGGCCGCCACGAGGTCGGGCAGCGGCCAGTCCGCGGCGCACGACGTTCGGCGATGCCACCATTTCCGCACATCAGGCAGCATGTGCGACACCTCCCCCGTTACCCCCGCATGTCAGCTTATGCGAGGGTCGCGTGGCGCTCCAGGAAGGTATAGACGTCCGCCTCGTCCACGCCAGGGAACGACCCTGGCGGCAGGGCGGCCAGGATGTGCGAGTTGGCCCGCGCGGACGGCCAGGCGTACCCCTCCCAGCGTTCGGCCAGCTCGGTGGGCGGACGGCGGCAGCAGTCGCCGTTGGGGCAGCCGGACTTGGTGCGGTTGGTGGTCTCGCGGCCCCGGAACCACCGCGACTCCCGGTACGGCACCCCCAAAGTGATGGCGAAGTCCCGTTCCCGCGACGGATCGACGTGGGCGACGCAGAAATAGGTACCGGTGGGCGAGTCGGAATACTGGTAGAACACCGAGAACCGGTCGGGCGAGGCGAACACCTGCCGCCCCGACCACTGCAGGCACATCCGCTGCCCCTCGATGGCCCCCTGCTCGTCGGCGGGGAAGACGATGCCGTCGTTCTCGTACGCCTTGTAGATGGTGCCGCCGGCGTCGTTGCGCACGAAGTGGCAGACGAGACCGAGGTGATGGGTGGCCAGGTTGGTGAAACGGTGGGCGGCCATCTCGTACGAGACCGCGAACACGTCGCGCAGGTCCTCCACCGACAGCGCCCGCGCCGCCTTGGCCTCCTGGAGGTAGGGGGCGGCGGCCCGCTCGGGCACGAGCACGGCGGCGGCGAAGTAGTTGGCCTCGGTGCGCTGGCGCAGGAAGTCGGCGAAGTCCCGCGGCTTGCCGTGGCCCAGCGCGAGGTGGCCGAGCGTCTGGAGCAGGATCGTGCGCGGGGTGTGCATGCCGAGCTGCTCGTGCTTGACGTAGATGCGCCGGTTGCGCAGGTCGGTGATGGAACGCACCGAGCGCGGCAGGTCCTGGGCGGTGTGGACGGTGTAGCCGAAGTGCGTGACCAGGCCCTGGATCGTGCTCTGGGACAGGGCGCCGGTGCGGTAGCCGACGGCGTCGAGCGCCTCGGCGGCGGCCTTCTCGATGTCGGGGAAGTAGTTGCCCACCTCGCGCTGCCTGCGCCGCAGCTCGGCGTTGGCGGCCCTGGCCTCCTCGGGCGTGGCGGTGCCGCGGGCCTGCCGGGCGCGCAGCTCGCCGTAGAGGCCGAGCAGGTGTTCGAGCACGTCGTTGGGCACGCGCGCGGACACCTTGAGCCGGGGCAGGCCGAGCCCGGCGTAGATGGGGTCGCGCTGCGCCTCCTCCAGCGCTATTTCGAGCTGGGCGCGCCGGTTGGGCGGCTGGCGGCGCAGCAGCTCCTCGACGGGGACACCCAGCGCGGTCGCCAGGGACTTGAGCAGCGAGAGCTTGGGCTCGCGCTTGCCGTTCTCGAGCAGCGACAGCTGGCTGGGCGCCCTGCTGACGCGCGAGCCCAGGTCCGACAGGGTGAGGCCGCGCTGTTTGCGCAGGTGGCGCAGGCGCTGGCCGAACGCGAGCAGATCGAGCTCCTGCGTCAAAGACAGCGGTTCTTCGCCTAGCAGGGACGCCATGAAGGCATCTTAGACAGAAATTCGGCCCATTTTCTAGCCTTTGGGCACTCGGGGCATGCCGCAGCGGGACACGAGAGCCAGGTGCGGTTCCAGAGAGCGAGTGGTCTAGTCCAACAGGAAAACTTGCGTTTTCTTCTCAGTTGAATACCCACGAGTAATGCACACATCGGAAACTTTGGACGTTCTTCTTCCAGATGGAGCCTGTTGACACCGGCTCTCCGGGCAGATGATCGGGGTGAGCCCCAGGGGACGACAAAGGAGCGAACGATGAACGATCGCCTCAAGGGAGCTGCGGAGCAGCTGCAGGACAAGTGGCACAACGACCCTCGCTGGGCGGGGGTCGAGCGCACCTACAGCGCGCAGGACGTGGTGCGGTTGCGGGGCAGCGTCCAGGAGGAGCACACGCTGGCCCGGCTCGGCGCCGAGCGGCTCTGGGACCTGCTGCACACCGAGGACTACGTCAACTCCCTCGGCGCGCTGACCGGCAACCAGGCCGTCCAGCAGGTGAGGGCCGGCCTGAAGGCGATCTACCTGTCCGGCTGGCAGGTGGCCGCGGACGCCAACCTCGGCGGCCAGACGTACCCGGACCAGAGCCTCTACCCGGCCAACTCCGTGCCCGCGGTCGTGCGCCGGATCAACAACGCGCTGCTGCGCGCCGACCAGATCACCTGGTCGGAGGGCGCGCCGGACGCGCCGCACTGGCTGGCGCCGATCGTGGCCGACGCCGAGGCCGGGTTCGGCGGCGTGCTGAACGCGTTCGAGCTGATGAAGGGCATGATCGCGGCCGGTGCCGCGGGCGTGCACTGGGAGGACCAGCTCGCCTCCGAGAAGAAGTGCGGCCATCTGGGCGGCAAGGTGCTGATCCCGACCGGCCAGCACATCAAGACGCTCAACGCCGCGCGGCTGGCCGCCGACGTGTGCGGCGTCCCCTCACTGATCGTCGCGCGGACCGACGCACAGGCCGCGACGCTCCTGACCAGTGACGTGGACGCCCGCGACCAGGCCTTCACCACCGGCGAGCGCACCGCCGAGGGCTTCTACCGGGTGCGCAACGGCGTGGACGCCTGCATCGCCCGCGGCCTGGCCTACGCGCCGTACTCCGACCTGCTGTGGATGGAGACCGGCACGCCGGACCTGGACGTGGCCCGCGAGTTCGCCGAGGCGATCAAGGCCCGCTACCCGGACCAGCTGCTGGCCTACAACTGCTCGCCGTCGTTCAACTGGAAGAAGCATCTGGACGACTCCACGATCGCCAAGTTCCAACGCGAGCTGGGGCACATGGGGTACAAGTTCCAGTTCATCACGCTGGCCGGGTTCCACTCGCTGAACTACTCGATGTTCGACCTCGCCCAGGGGTACGCCGCCGACGGCATGACGGCGTACGTCGAGCTCCAGGAGGCCGAGTTCGCCGCCGAGGCCCGCGGCTACACCGCGACCAGGCACCAGCGCGAGGTCGGCACCGGCTACTTCGACCTGGTCAGCACGGCCGTCGCGCCCGACTCCTCGACGACCGCGCTCAAGGGCTCGACCGAAGAGGAGCAGTTCCACCACTGATCCCGCGATCTCGCCGGCCACCTCCAGGGCATGGGATGGTTCCCCCGGCGAAGGGCCGCGCCGGCTCCCCCAGCCCGGCGCGGCCCCTTTTCCTGCCTGCCGTGCGTTCAGCCGCCCTCCCGGGCCCAGGACGGCAGGTCCTGCCGCTCGGTGATGTCGCGGACGAGCTGGGCGTGCGCGTCCTCGGCCTGCTGCCTGGTGGACCAGTGCAGGCTCAGCACCTCCTCGCCGCCCGTCCCTGGATCGGCGCCGGGGGGCGACAGTCGTACGGTCGACTCGAACAGCAGCGGCACCGTGCCGCCGTCGGCCTGGTCGAGCACCAGGTGCAGGGTGCGGACGCGGAACGTTCCCGCGGCGGTGCCGACGCGGTCGTCGCCGATCGTCCGCCCGGCGCGGTCGGCCAGCAGCTCCTGCGCCCGTGCCGGGCTGATGGGGTTGCCCTCTATGTCGTAGTAGCTCATGTACGGCCTCGCTCTCGGGTGCGGTGGAGAGACCACACCTCCTCCGCTCACCTCGATCATGAGGCATGCGCGGTCAGGACGCTCCGGTGGCCGTCGGGGTGGCCGGGTCGGGCGACTCGCCAGGGCCGTCCTGGGGGATCGTGCTGATCGAGACCGACGGCCGCGGGCAGTGAGGGCCCCCGGCCCCGCGGCGGCGACCGGCCGCTCCGGCACAGGGACCGGCCTCCTCCCCACCCGGATCGCCCACGTGGACGGCCGGCCGGGCGCCGGTGGGCGTCATGGTGGACCGCTCGGTGGAACGGACGCTGACGTACGGCCGCACGACCACGGGATCGGGCGCCGGCGAGCCGCCGCCGAGGCTCAGGGCGTCCCCGCCCGAGGCGGCGATCACGGTGACGGCCGCGAGGGAGACCGTGGCCAGCGCCGCGAGGCCGGCGTGCGACAGGTGTGCTCCGGCCTTCGCCCTGCTCCTGCGCCTGGGCCCGGACGTCGTGACGGGGGACCCCGCCGGGTACGGCACCTCGGCCCAGCTTCCGTCCAGGACGTCGCCGACCGCCTGGCGCAGGTCCCACGGATCGCCCACGCCGCCGGACGCCAGCAGCGCCCGCAGCAGGTCGGCCGACCGGGGACGGGAGCCCGGGTCCTTGGCCAGCGCCGCTTCGACGGCCGGGCGCAGCAGGGCAGGCACGCCGTCCAGGCGCGGCGGGTCGAACAGGATGCGCCGGGCCGGCACGTCCGTCTCGCCGCCGCCGAACGGATGGTGGCCGCTCGCGGCGAAGGCCACCAGGCAGCCCCAGGCGAACACGTCCGAGGGCGGCAGCGCCGGGCCGCCGGTCAGCCGCTCGGGCGCCACCCAGCCGGGGCTGCCCATGATGTGGCCGGCCCGGGTGTGGGCGGCGTGGGTGTCCACGTCGCAGGCGATGCCGAAGTCGATGACCCGCGGCCCCCTGGACGACAGCAGCACGTTGCCGGGCTTGAGATCGCGGTGCACCAGACCGGCCTCGTGCACCGCGACGAGCGCGGCGGCCACCCCGAGCGCGACGCCGTAGGCGAGGTCGGGCGTGAGCGCTCCGGCGGCCCTGACCACCTCCGACAGCGCGGGCCCCGGGATGTACTCGGTGACCAGGTACGGGCGGTCGCCGTCGGTTCCGTCCTCGATGACGGCGGCGGTGCAGAAGGGCACCAATCTGCGGGAGAAAGCCACTTCCTTGGCGAAACGCGCCCGTAACGTGGCATCGTGGAGGTGCACCGGATGCGGCGTCTTGAGCGCGACCAGGCCCCCTCGCGGGTGTTCGGCCAGGTACACCACCCCCATCCCGCCCGCCCCCAGACGGCCGAGGAGAAGGTACCGGCCGATGACGACCGGGTCGCCCACCGTAAGCGGTCGCACGCCAGAAGGCATGTCGCTTGCACCACGCGCCATCCGGGCCTCGCCTCTCCTGTGTGGGACACGGCAAGGCACACTGTGGCGAGATCCGGGGGCCCTTTTCGCGCGTTTTGCGCAAGGGGTATCGGAGGTAAGACGTTCATGCCCGGAGGGTGAGTAAGGGCTGGGGTGGAACGTTCTGAAGTGGCTTTTTGTGGTTGGCGAGCTTTCGACCATAAGGGAGTCAGGAGGCCAGTGCGCGGGCCTCGTCGGCCTCGACCTCGCGGTTCCAGTCGTTCTTGACCGCCCGCCAGCCCTCGTCGTCCACGCCGAGGCGCCAGTAGCCGGAGATGGACAGCCGCGCCATCGGGACGCCTCGATCCAGCCGCAGGTGACGCCGGAGCTCCTTGACGAAACCGGCCTCGCCGTGCACGAACGCGTGCACGTCCTCCTCGGGGAACTCCAGCGCGCGCACCGCCTCCACCAGCGCCCGGCCGACCGGCCGCTCGCCCCGGTACAGCCAGGTGATCCGCGCGTCGGCCGCCGTGCCGAGCTTCAGCTCGTCCTCCGGGCCGTCCACCTCCAGCAGGACGTGGGCGAGAGCCCCTTCGGGCAGCGCCTCCAGGGAGGCCGCGATGGCCGGCAACGCGCTCTCGTCGCCCACCATGAGGTGCCAGCCGGCCTCGGGGTCGGGCACGTAGCCGCCGCCGGGGCCCAGCAAGAGCACGACGTCGCCGGGCACGGCCGTGGCGGCCCACGGACCGGCCAGGCCCTTGTCGCCGTGATGGACGAAGTCGAGGGTCAGCTCAAGGGCGTCGGGGTCCCACGCGCGCACGGTGTAGGTGCGCAGACGCGGCCAGAACTCGCGCGGCATCGTCTCGCGCACGTGCTTGACGCTGAAGGGCTCGGGGTACTCCACGCCCTCGTGCGGGAAGACGAGCTTCACGTAATGGTCGGTGAGCCCGCGGCAGGCGAAGTCGCGCAGGCCGTCGCCGCCGACCACGACGCGGATCATGTGCGGGGAGAGCCGCTCGGTCCGCAGGACGACGCCCCGATGGTGGTCCGTGGGCTTGTCAGCCATCACTTCAGCCCCCATGTGTTAGTTAGGTATACCTAACCTTACAGCGGGATTGACGGGCAAGGCCACCGCAAAGCCTGGACGCCTTCCTCAGCACACAACCCCAAGCTGCGACATATCAGGCCAAGCTACCCCGACACGCCCGGCCCAGTCAGGCCGCCGCCGAATCCCCCCGAGCCGCCGCCCGTGCCGCCGCGCGGGCCGCCCGGGCCGCCACGGCCTCCAGGAACGCCGACATGTGCCGGAAGGCCAGCCGCGCCTCCGGCAGGACGTCGGCCAGGATCGGGAACGCGTGCGGCATCCGCCGCCACTCCTCGTACCTGACCGGCACCCCCGCCATGCGCGCCCGCTCGGCCACCCGCCGCGCCTCGTCCCGCAGCACCTCCGTGGAGCCGGTGACGATCATCAGCGGCGGCAGCCCGGTGAAGTCGCCGTGCACCGGCGAGACGAGCGGGTCCCACGGGTCGAGCCCGCAGGTCCAGTGGCGGGCCAGCCAGCGCACCCGACCCGCCGGCAGCATGGGGTCCTGCCAGCGGTTGGCCCGGCGCGGGATGTCGGTCAGGTCCGCCCACGGCGACAGGCAGATCGCGGCGGCGGGCGTCGGCAGACCGCGGTCGCGCAGGGCCAGCAGGGTGGCCAGCGTCAGGTGACCGCCCGCAGAGTCCCCGGCGATGATGATGTCCTCGGCGGCGTGCCCGTTCCGCATCAGGCACTCGTAGGCGTCCAGCGCGTCGGCCAGGGAGTCGGCCAGCGGGTGCACCGGGCCCTGCCGGTAGTCCAGGGCGAGCACCGGCCGCCGGGCCACGGCCGACAGCCGCCAGGTGATGGGCCGGTGGGTGCGCGGCGAGCACGAGAAGTAGCCGCCGCCGTGGAAGTAGAGCAGCGCCTTGCGCTCGTCCACGCCCGGCCCCGCGCGGACCCACTCGCCGCCGCACTCCGGCCCGTCGGCCGGCGCGACGACGGCGTGCTCGGGCAGGTGCATGGGCATCAGCCGGGTCAGCTCGCCCAGGGCGGCCGCGCCGATCAGGGCCAGCGGATGACGCATCAGCACCGTGGAGGCCGGCTTCAGGGTGCCCCACATGACCGAGGTCAGGGCCCGGGCCTGCCAGCTCAAGGGGTAGTCGGGTGCTACGTCCTGGTTGATGCGCATCACGGTCCTCCACCCCTTATGTTCCCGAAACGCCCTCGGTCTACCGGCCAGTAGGGATCTCATCCCTTCTCCAGATATTCCGGATTTACGCGACGCCCCCCCGACGCACCCCGACGCCCCTCGACGCGCACGCCCGCCCGTGGCGGCGGCTCGTGCGACGTCGTCCCCGCTCCCCTGCCCTGCACCGCACGTCCCCACCGGCGCAGGCCGCCGGCGTTTATCTCGTTGCGGACCGCCGGGCCTCCGGCGGATAATTCCAGACTTCCGCCAGGCAGACCCGCGCACGGGCTCGGACACATTCGGTAAACATGTCCTCACTCTTCGGAGGTGTGCCACGATTCCCCTCTACGCCCGGCTCGTCCGGTACGGCTTCCGCAAACACGCCGTCTACGTCTGGGCCGCGCTCGCCGGCGCGTTCACCAACAGCGTGTTCGGCATCCTGCGCGCCTACGTCCTCATCGCCCTGTGGCAGGCCCGCCCCGGCCTGGCCGGCTACGACGTCACCGACGCCGTCACCTACTGCTTCGTCACCCAGGCCTTCATCGGCCCGATGATGCTGTTCGGCGGCGGCCTGCCCCTCCCCGAACGCATCCGCAGCGGCGACATCGCGCTCGACCTCGTCCGCCCCTCCTCGCTCCAGCTCTGGACGCTCGCCGAGGACCTGGGCCGGGCCGCGTACCTGTTCCTGGTGCGCGGCATCCCGCCGCTGCTGCTCGGCGCGGCCCTGTTCGGCGTCACCGCGCCCACCTCCCCCACCCGGTGGGCGGGGGTCCTGGCCGGCCTGCTCATCGGCGTGCTGATCAGCTTCGGCTGGCGCTACCTCGTCGCCCTGTCGGTCTGCTGGCTCGCCGACGACCGCGGCGTGGCCGTCCTGTCCCTGGTCCTGACCACGTTCTTCAGCGGCATGATGCTCCCCCTCCACCTGTTCCCTGGCCTGCTGGGCGAGCTGGTCAGAGCCCTGCCGTGGGCCTCCATGGTCCAGGCGCCCGCCGACCTCTACCTCGGCAAGGCTCCCGTGGGGCAGACGCTCGCCCTCCAGGCGTTCTGGGCCGCGATGCTGTTCGCGCTCGGCCTGCTGGCCACCCGTCTCGTCCGCCACAAGGTGGTGATCCAGGGTGGTTAGGACGTACTTCCTGCTGGCCTGGACCTGGACCCGCGCCGCGGCCGCCTACCGCGCCTCCTTCATCCTGATGCTCGTCTTCGGCCTGGCCACCGGCGCGATGGACGTCGCGGCCATCCTCGTCGTCTTCGCCAACACCGACGCCCTGGCCGGGTTCACCCGCGAGGAGGTCCTGTTCCTGTACGGCACGGCCAGCCTGGCCTTCACCGTCTGCGACACCTTCGTCAGCAACCTCGACCGCATCAGCCAGCACATCAAGGCCGGCACGCTCGACACGTTCCTCATCCGCCCGGTCCCGGCCTGGATCCAGATCGCCGCCGACCGTTTCGTCCCCACCAGGATCGGCCGCGTCGTCCAGGCGGTGGCCGTGCTCGCCTACGCCGTGGCCGCGCTCGGCCTCGACTGGCGGCGGGCCTGGATGATCCCCGTCATGATCGTCACCGGCATCGTCATCTTCGCCGCGCTCTGGACGCTGGCCGGCGCGCTCCAGTTCGCGCTGACCGACGCGCCGGAGGTGGCCAACTCCTTCACCTACGGCACCTACCAGCTCAACCAGTACCCCCTCAGCATCTACGCCCTCGACCTGGTCCGCGGCATCACGTACGCGCTGCCCCTGGCCTTCGTCAACTGGCAGCCCGGCCTCTACGTCCTGGGCCGGGACGACCCGTTCGGCACGCCCGGGTTCATGCGGTTCCTCGGACCGGCCGCCGCGCTGGTCCTCGCGCTGGCCGCCGCCGCGGCCTGGCGGCAGGGCATCAGGCACTACCGATCGACGGGGAGTTAGGGATGATCGAGCTGCTGCAGGCGGGACGTTCGTTCAAGGTCAAGCGCACCGTCGTGCACGCCGTGCGCGATCTGTCGTTCAGCGTGCCGGCCGGCGAGTTCGTCGGCTACCTCGGGCCCAACGGCGCGGGCAAGTCCACCACGATCAAGATGTTGTGCGGCATCCTCACCCCCACCTCGGGCTCGGTGCGGGTGGCGGGGCTCGACCCCTCGCGCCGGCGCACCACGCTCGCCCGCCGGATCGGCGTGGTGTTCGGGCAGCGGACGACCCTGTGGTGGGACCTGCCGCTCCGGGACAGCTTCGAACTGATCCGGCACCTTTACAAAGTAGATCGCGGAACGTTCCGGGCCCGGCTGACCGAGCTGACCGAGACCCTCGACCTCGGCGCCTTCCTGCGCACCCCGGTGCGCCAGCTCAGCCTGGGGCAGCGCATGCGCGGCGACCTGGCCGCGGCGCTGCTGCACGCCCCCGACATCCTGGTGCTGGACGAGCCCACCATCGGCCTCGACGTGGTCAGCAAGGCGAGCATCCGCGCCTTCCTCCAGCGGCAGAACGCCGAACGCGGCACGACCGTGCTGCTGACCACGCACGACCTCGGCGACATCGAGCGCCTGTGCCGCCGGATCATGCTGATCGACCACGGCCGGCTGACCTTCGACGGGACGCTGGCCGAACTCATGGCCACGGCCCCGGAGCAGACCACCATCGAGGACGTGGTGACCAGGCTCTACACCGGCGGTCAGTAGTAGCCGCCCTCCGGCGAGGTCTCGTAGTCGTCGTCGTCGAGGTCGTCGTGCCGGCGTGACCAGCGCGAGGGCATCAGCACGGGGATGAACAGGGCCACGCCGAGCAGGGCCAGCACGCCCGTGGTGAGCAGGATCTTGTCACCGGCGCCGGCGTCCCTGACGATCTGGTTCACCGACAGCTCGGCGGGGATGAGGGACAGCGCCCTGCCGGTGTCGAGGGCGTAGACGACCGTCCAGGCCAGCAGCACCATCGAGGGCACGAACGTGGCCAGCGGCGAGATCCGGCCGGCCACCACGAGACCCACGACCAGCCCGACGGCGGCCATGGCCCCCAGGGCGATCCACATCTTCTGGTTGTCGGGCGGCGGCGGTGTCGTCGCCGCACTGGCGAGGGCCTGCTGCACGGCCCATCCGCCACCGCCCAGGACGGCCACCGTGACCACGACGCCGATGAGCAAACCTGCTAAGTGCCGCAACGTTCTCACCCTCAAATGTCGACGCGCTCGGCACGACCCTAGCGACAAATGCCATTTTTGGACCAGGCATTGGCCGGCTCAGAACTAGGGGTCTCGCTCGACCGCGCCCCGTGAGACCATGTGGCACACATGCGTGCGCGACTTCCCCTCCGGCTCGCGCGGACGGCCGCCTTCGCCGCCGTCTGCGTGACCCTCGCTGCCCTCGCCCACGTGGTGGGCGGCGGCGGGCGTCCGGGGCCGTTGGCGGCGGCGCTGGGCCTGGCGGCGGTGTCCGGCCTGGGGCTGGCGCTGTCCGGCAGGGAACGGTCGGCGGCGACGATCAACATCGTGCTCGGGGTGGCGCAGTTCGGCCTGCACGAGCTGTTCGCGGGCGGCAGCCCGTCCTCCTACGTCTTCGAGCACGGTCATGGTCAGGGCCTGGCCGTCAACGCGGGCATGCTGCTCGCGCACCTCACGGCGACCCTGGTGACCGGCTGGTGGCTGTCGCGCGGCGAGATCGCGCTGTGGTCCCTGCTGCGCCGTCTCGGGCTGCGGCTCGTGCCGCCGCTGCTGCTCGCGGTCGTGCCCGCCGTGCGGCCGGGCGTGCCGGTCGTGCACACCAGGGTGGTCCCCCCGCAGCCGGGGTTCCGGCACCGGGTGGCCAGGCGTGGTCCTCCACTTCCCGCCTGACCTGCTGACACCCCTCAAACCCCTGTCTTCCGAAGTGGAGTTCCGTCATGTCCTTCGTCCGTCGTGCGGCGACCGTGCTCGCCGCCGCCACCGCCCTCACCGCCGCCCTGGCCGCGCCCGCGCTGGCCCACGTTTCCATCACCCCCGGCTCCGCCGAGCAGGGCGGGTTCACCAAGGTGGCCTTCCGGGTGCCCAACGAGCGCGACAACGCCTCGACGACCAAGGTCCAGATCAGCTTCCCCACCGACCATCCGCTGGCGTTCGTGTCGGTGAAGCCGGTGCCCGGCTGGGACGTCAAAGTCACCGAGGGCAAGCTGCCCAAGCCGGTCAAGACCGAGTACGGCGACCTGGAGGAGGCCGTCACCACGGTCGTGTGGTCCGGCGGCAAGATCAACCCGGGTGAGTTCCAGGAGTTCGAGGTGTCCATGGGCCAGTTGCCCAAGGACGTCGACTCGCTGACGTTCCCGACGAAGCAGACGTACTCGGGCGGCGAGGTGGTCGAGTGGGCCGACGCGCCCAAGTCCGACGGCACCGAGGCCGAGCACCCCGTCCCCACGCTGAAGCTCGTCCCGGCCTCCGGCGGTGACGAGCACTCCGCCGCGAGCACGCCGGCCTCGGCCGCGCCGGTCGCCGCCACGGGCCCGTCGGTGGCGCCGGTGGCGGCCGCGTCGGCCTCCGACGGCACGGCCCGCCTGCTGGGCGGCGCCGGGCTGGTCGTCGGGATCATCGGCGTCGTCGTGGGCGCCCTGGGCCTGCGCCGCCGGGCGGCCTGACCCCGGAACGCGGCGTCCCCGGCCGGGTGAGGAACCCGGCCGGGGACGCGCCTCCCGGTCAGGACGTGATGTCCTTGCCGGAGAAGCGCGCCCAGGCGATCGAGCAGAACAGCACGATGTAGGCGCCGAAGGCCAGCAGCCCGTCCCGCAGCGCCGACAGGTCCATCGGGCTGCGCAACACCGCGTCGAAGCTGGTGAACCTGGTCGGCAGCAGGTACGGCGTCACCGCGCTCAGCTCGGGGAAGGCCCGCAGCACCTGGCAGACGATCACCAGCACGAGCGTGGCGGCCACGGCCCCGATGGACACCTCGGTGAACGTCGACAACGCCAGCGCGACGGCCGCCAGCGCCGCCATGCCCGCCCCGACGTAGCCGACGGCGACGAGGATGCGCAGCAGCCCCTCGCCCATCGAGATGGTGGTGCCCGACAGCAGCGTCACCGGCCCGACCGGGAACAGGATCAGCCCGGTGACCAGCGCCGACAGCGCCACCACCACCGTGACGGCGTAGGCGAAGACGACCGCGTTGAGGTATTTGACGGCCAGCAGCCGGGTGCGTCCGGCGGGCGCGGCCAGCAGGTAGCGCAGGGTGCCGCCGCCCGCCTCCCCGGCCACCGAGTCGCCCGCGACCACGCTGACGGCGACCGGCATGAGCAGCAGCACGAGGAACGAGAAGGCGACGAACGTCAGCATGAGGCTGTTGCCCGCCACGTTCTGGATGAACCCGCCCATCCCATCGGAATCGTCGCCGCCGAACGCGCGCAGGGCGAGGCCGAGGACGGCCGGCACGGAGGCGAGCACGGCCAGCATCATCAGGTTGCGCGGGCGGCGGAAGGTCAGGCCCAGCTCCGAGCCGAGCAGCCGCCAGAACGCCCCCCTCGCCCGCCTCGGCCCGTCGGCGGCGTCCGGCGTGGAGCCCTGGCCCGTGCCCTCCACGGCCTCCGCAGCGGTCAGGGCCGGGTCCGCGTCCGGGATGCGCCGTTCGGCGGTGCGCAGCGTCTCGGTGACGGGCACCAATCCGGGCGTGCGTCCCCGGCGGGTCTCAGTGGCCCGCGTCTCAGTGGCCCGCGTCTCAGCCGTCGACATCGAAGCCCTCCCCGGTCAGTCCGACGAACACGTCCTCCAGGCTCGGCCGCAGCACGGCCAGCCCCCGTACGGCGACCCCCTCGCCGACCAGCGCGGCGTTGATCCGCTCCGGCGCGTCGCCGCCCAGCTCGGCCGTCACGTCGGCGACGCCGGGCCGCACGTCGGCCAGCCCCAGCCGGCCGAGCACCCGCGCGGCGTCGGCCACGTCGGGCGTCTCGATCCGGACGCGCGTGGCCAGGCCGCCGTTCAGCGAGGCGATCGTGCCCTGGGCGGCCAGCCTGCCGGCCCTCATGATCGCCGCGTGCGTGCACATCTGCTCGACCTCGGCCAGCAGGTGCGAGGAGACGAAGACGGTGGTGCCGCCGGCGGCGATGTCCTTGACCAGCGCGCGCACCTCGCGGGTGCCCTGCGGGTCGAGGCCGTTGGTCGGCTCGTCCAGGATCAGCAGCTCGCGCGGGCCGAGCAGGGCGGCGGCGATGGCCAGCCGCTGGCGCATGCCGAGCGAGTAGTTGCGGTAGCGCTTGCCGGCCGCGGCCGACAGGCCCACCCGGTCGAGCGCGACGGCGACGCGCGCCCTGGCGGTACGGCGCACGGCGGTGGGGTCGGCGGCGTCGAAGCGCATCAGGTTGGCCTCGCCCGACAGGTACGGGTAGAACGCCGGCCCTTCCACCACCGCCCCCACCCGGGGCAGCGCCCGCGGCAGCGGCAGGCCGAGCAGGGAGTGCTCCCCCTCGGTGGGCGCGATCAGGCCCAGCAGCATGCGGATGGTCGTGGTCTTGCCCGAGCCGTTGGGGCCCAGGAAGCCGTAGACCGAGCCGCGCGGCACGGCCAGGTCGAGCGCGTCCACGGCCACCTGGCCGCCGCGGAAGCGCTTGGTCAGGCCGCGCGTGACGATGGCGTGCTCCCCGGAGGGCGGGGCCGCCCCGAAGGGCGCCCCCGCTTCCTGCGTGACGGCGGTCGTCACCTGACGCCCGCCGCCTGGGTGATCTCCTCCGGGGTGACCGCGCCGACCAGCAGGCGGCCGTCGTCGGTCAGCAGGACGGTGACGAGCTTGGTCCTGATCAGCCGGCCCGAGCCCCACGTGCCGCTCACCGGGGTGGCCGACTTCAGGACGGTGTCGGCCAGCGCGGCCGGATCGGCCTTCGAGCCGTCGCCGGCCCCGGCGCCGCCCGTGAGGTCCTCCGGCTTGAACGGCAGGACGGCCACGGTCGTCCAGCCGTCGCCGACGACCTTGAGCTCGCCCGCGACCTTCTCGGCCCGCTCGGCGTGCTCCTCGGCCCGCTTGACGTCGCCCAGCTCGCTGAGGTCCTGCTCCTTCACCTTGGCGCCCGCGGGCGGGGTGAAGGCGAAGTTCTCCGGCGCCGGTGGCGTGAACGTCACCTGGGTGAAGCCGACCTGGAAGGCCGGTTCCGCCGAGCCCTTGGCGTAGACCTGGACCTGGAGCGGGACGTAGGTCTCGCCGTCGAGCGCCAGACGCACCTCCTGCACCAGCGAGCCCTCGTCCTTGGGCGCCAGGACGAGCTGGTAGACCGGACGGCCGGCCACCTCGGCGGTGTTGATCACGCGGACCGCGGTGTGCTCGTCGGCCTTGGCCAGCAGCTGCTCGGCCACCTGCGCCGGCGTGAGCTGGGTCGGCGGCGGGGTGGGCCGCTGGTGCTCCCGGCCCGCGCCGGGCTTGATGGTCAACTTGGTGGCGGTGTTGGTGGCGCTCTCCCAGTACCAGCCCTGGTCGCCGTTGACGATCAGGTTGGTCTCGTTCAGCTGGGTCGGCATCGCCACCCGGAACCGGTCGGCGCCGCCGTACCAGACCTTGATCTCGTGCGAGCCGGACAGCAGGCTGAGCGGCGACTCGGAACCGGTCTGGGGCAGCGACGGCAGGCCGAGCGAGGCCGTCTGCTGCACGGTGCCGGACATGGGCGGCACCCCACCCCCCTTGCTCGTCGCCGCCACGGCGTCGGCCAGCAGTTGCTGGGCCGAACGCTCGGGCAGGACGGGCTCGCCGCTGACGGCCGCGATCACCGGGCCCGCTCCGATCGCGCCACCGATCAACGCCGCCGCGGCGATCGGGACTCCCCACCTCACGAACGTGCCTCTGCGCATCTCACTCCTTAACGGTATGTCGATGACCAGAGCCTGCGGCATGCATCCTGTGGCCGGCCTGAGACTGTCTGAGACGCCTCTCAGCCTTCTCAGCGGCGTCTCAGGTCAGGGACGGGAGAATCAGCACATGAGAGTACTGGTCGTCGAGGACGAGCGGCGGATGGCCGCGGCCCTCCAGCGCGGGCTGCAGGCCGAGGGGTTCGCCGTGGACCTCGCCCACGACGGCGAGGAGGGCCTGCACGCGGCCCGGCAGGGCGACTACGACGTCGTGGTGCTGGACATCATGCTGCCGAGGTTGTCGGGCTACAACGTGTGCAAGCAGTTGCGCGCCGAGGAGAACTGGGTGCCGATCCTCATGTTGTCGGCCAAGGACGGCGAGTACGACATGGCCGACGGCCTCGACCTCGGCGCCGACGACTACCTGACCAAGCCCTTCTCGTACGTGGTGCTGGTGGCCAGGCTCCGGGCCCTGCTGCGGCGCGACGCCGGGCGGCGGCCGTCGGTGCTGGCGGCCGGCGACCTGTCCCTCGACCCGGCCCGCCGGAAGGTGCAGCGGGGCGAGACGCCGGTGGAGCTGACGCCGAGGGAGTTCGCGCTGCTGGAGTTCCTGATGCGCCGCCGGGACGAGGTGGTGTCGAAGTCGGAGATCCTGGAACACGTGTGGGACACCTTCGACACCGACCCCAACGTGGTCGAGGTCTACGTCGGCTACCTGCGGCGCAAGGTCGACGCCCCGTTCGGCAGGAACGCGCTGCAGACCGTGCGCGGTGCGGGCTACCGGCTGGCGGGCGACGGTGGCTGACTCCCCCGTGGCCTGGTGGCGGCGTCAGGGGCTGCGGTTCAGGCTGACGGTCGCGGCGGCCGCCGTGCTGGGGCTGGCGCTGGCGTTGTCGGCCTCGGTGCTGCTGTCGGTGCTCGACCGGGCGCTGATCGACACCGTCGACGAGTCCACCAGGCAGCAGGCCCAGAGCGTGCGCGTGGCGGCCGACGGCGGCACGCTGACCAGCCCGATCACCACGCACGACGGGACGATCGTCCAGGTGCTCGACCGGAGCGGGCGCATCACGCACGTCACGTACGGCACCGACCGGCTGGTGCCGCTGCTGGACGCGGCGGCCAGGGCCAGGGTGCTGCGGGAGGGGCGGGCGACGTTCCTGGACGGGCGGCCGTACGCGATCCCGGGGCCGCTGCGGGTGGTGGTCCTCAGCGCCGACCACGGGCAGACGGTGCTGGCGGCCCGTCCCATCGGCGAGATCCAGACGAGCCTGGGCGTCGCCGGGCGGGTGCTGCTGGTCGGCACACCCGCGCTGGTCGTGCTGCTGGCGGTGGCGAGCTGGCTGATGATCGGCAGGACGCTGCGCCCGATCTCGTCGCTGCGCCGGGTCGCGGCCGAGATCACGCACACGGCCCGGTCCCGGCGGCTGCCGGTGCCGCAGTCGCGCGACGAGGTGTACGCCCTGGCCACCACGCTCAACGGCATGCTGTCCCGGCTGGAGGAGGCCGAGCAGCGCCAGCGCGCGCTGGTCTCCGACGCCGCCCACGAGCTGCGCAGCCCGTTGGCCAGCATCCGGCTGCAGCTTGAGGTGGCGCTCGGCCATCCGGAGGGCCAGGACTGGCGGGAGACCGCCGAGGGCGTGCTGGAGGACGCCCTGAGGCTGTCCAGGCTGGCGGAGGACCTGCTCGCGCTGGCCCGCCTGGACGAGCGCGGCGGCGTCCCGGCCCGCGACGAGCCGGTCAACCTCGACGAGGTGGTGCGCCAGGTCGCCGAGCGGTACGGCGAGGCCCGGCTGACCACGTGCGACCCCGTGGTGGTGCGCGGGGACGCGCTGGACCTGAGCCGGGTGCTGACGAACCTGATGGACAATGCCGTCCGGCACACCTCGTCGAAGGTCGAGGTCGCGCTGACCGCCGACGGCGTGCTGACGGTGACCGACGACGGGCCCGGCATCCCGGAGCGCGACCGGGAGCGGGTGTTCAACCGGTTCACCCGGCTGGACTCCGGCCGCAGCAGGGACGAGGGCGGGGCCGGGCTGGGGCTGGCGATCGTCCGGGAGACCGTGCGCGCCCACGGGGGGACGGTGGTGCTGGAGGACGCGGCGCCGGGCCTGCGCGCCGTGGTCCGCCTTCCGGTGTCCCGCTAGGCGGGACCGGGCGGGCCGCCGGGGTGCTCGGCCCGCGCGACGCGTTGGGGGCGCCGGCGGGCTGCGGTCAGTGGCGGGGGTAGTGGGGGATCATGGAACGTTCCTGGTCAGGCGGCCGTGCCCTTCTCCGCGGTGGACAGGAAGTCCTGGGCGATGAGCGGCAGGCGGCGGCGTGCGTGCACCACGGCGATGACGCGTCGCACGGCCGGTTCGAGTGAGCGCACCACCAGGCCCGCCCGGGCGGCCTGGTCGGCCATGCCGCGGTACCACAGCAGCGAGGCCCGGCCGGCGCGGACCGCGTTGAGCCAGCCGTTGCGCTCGTCGGTCTCCAGGACGACCACGGGGGTGACGGCGTACTTGCCGAACATGGCGTCGAGCTCCCTGCGCCGCGAGCTGCCGCGGGCGGGCAGCGCCAGGCGCATCCCGTGGAGCTTGCCCATGGGGACCGGGTTGGGCAGGTCGAGCCCGGGCGGGGAGATCAGCACGATCTCCTGGCGTTCGAGCGGGTGGGTGATGAGGTCGGTGGGCACGGGCAGATCGGTGAGCCCGAGGTCGGCCCGCTGATCCCGGATGGCGCTGACGACGCCGTCACGGCCGTCGCAGCGCACGATGTGCACGCGCACCCCTGGGTGCTCGGCCGCGTAGGCAGGGAGCAACCGCCCCGCGAGCCCGGGTTCGAGACTCGGTGTGGCGGCTATGCGCAATTCGGCATCCGTCATGCCGGCGTGGTTGGCCAGGCCCTCGATCTCGTGGACGGCGTCGAGCGCCTCCCTCGCCAGCTTGACCACGCGACGGCCCTGTGCGGTGACCACCACGCCGCGGCCGGAGCGGGCGAAGAGCGTCATGCCCAGCTCCCGCTCAAGATCGCGGATCGCGCGGGACAGCGCAGGCTGCGCGATGTAGAGCGACCTGGCCGCGTCGGTCATGGTGCGGTGCTCCGCAGTCGCGACCACATAGCGGAGCTGCTGGAGGTTCATGCCAAAGAAGCTAGGACACCGCCCCGCTCCGGGACCGGGAGATAGCGGAGATCACCTCGATTGATTTCGGAGCGTGACCGAGTACCGCTACATCCGTGACGGGTGATAAATCAGTATGCTTTTGCCCCAAATTTGGCAAAGATCCTTTGGGGTCTGCCGCAAAGCCGTGCATTGCAGACAAGCGGGTTAACGGGGAGACACGGTGACAGCAAACGGGCAGTATCCACCTCCGCCACAGGGGCCAGGGCAGCCCCAGCGGCCTCCTTCGCGGCCCTGGCCGCCGCCGGGCTACGGGCAGCCGCAGCCGCGGGGCGGTCAGCCCTACCCGCAGGCTCCCCCGCCGCCCATGCCCCCGCCTCCGCAGGGCCCGCCGCCCGGTTCCCATCCCTATCCGCAGCAGCAGCCCCCGCCGAACCGCCCGCAGCAGCAGCCGTCGCCTCCACAGGGCTATCCGCCGCAGCCGCCGCAGCCGCAGGGCTATCCGCAGCAGCAGCCGCAGGCTTATCCGCCGCGCGGACCGCAGTTCCCGCCGCCGCAGTACGGGCAGCAGTTCCAGCCTCCGCCGCCGCCCCCGCCGCCGCCGCCCATGCCCACGCGACAGTGGCCGCAGCAGCCGCGCAAGAAGTCCGGCATGGGGGTCGCCGGCGTGCTCGGGGCCGTGTTCGGGTCGCTGGCCGCGCTGTTCGTGCTGATCGTCATCGGGGCGGCGATGCTGAAGTCGTCCAAGCACACGGAGACGACCACGCCCGTCGCGATCCCGTCGTACGAGCCGTCGCACAGCGACGAACCCTTCCCCACGCGGGAGCCCACCCGCGAGGCCGAGCCGACGCGCGAGCCGTCCGAGGAGCCCACCCAGCGGCCTACAGAGCGCCCGACGGAGCAGCCGACCGAGCAGCCGACCGAGCAGCCGACCCAGGAGACGGTCACGCCGCCCAAGCAGGTCACGCTCAACACCAGCCTGAAGAACAACACCCTCTACAAGGCGGGCACCCTGCCGCGGGTGAACTGCCGGGCCGGCAACGCGAACGTCTTCAACCACAGCCAGCTCAAGGCGCTGATCCTGAAGACCGGCCGGTGCATGGACAAGGCGTGGGGGCCGATCCTGCAGCGTCAGGGCATCGCGTTCCGCCCGCCGGGCTACGCCATCGCGGCCGGACGCGGGCGGGGCGCCTGCGGCGACTATCCGTCGGCCGGGAGCATGGTGCCGTACTACTGCCCGCGCAACAACACGATCTACGCCTCCACCTCGGCGATGTCCAGGGGCAACGGCAACTCCCGCGGCTACGGCCAGATCATCTCCTGGCACGGCGGCATCATCAGCATGATGGCCCACGAGTACGGCCACCACGTCCAGAACATCAGCGGCGTGATGGACTCCTGGTGGCAGGGCACCCTGGCCTCCTCCAGCCAGAGCGGCAAGATGGCGCTGAGCAGGAGGCTGGAGCTGCAGGCCACCTGTCTGGGCGGCATGTGGATGCGCTCGGTCGCCGCCTCCTACCCGGTCCCGTCCTCGCTGCGCTCACGGCTTTTCTGGTTCTACGCGCAGGTGGGCGACTATCCCGGCTATCCGCGCGACCACGGCACGCCCGCCAACAACAACCGCTGGTTCCGGCAGGGGTGGGAGCGGGACAAGACGTACCAGTGCAACACGTGGATGGCGCCGTCCTCGACGACCTCCTGACAGACACGTGGCGTTCATCTCATGTTGAAGAGTTGTCTCTGATGTCCAGGTATGGGGGCTAGAATCCTGGCAATCTTGTGCCCGACATGGGGCGAACGTCATTTTTGCCTGGTAGGCGTGTGAAGGAGCCGGTGTGAGCAAGCGCGATGGGGTGGACCCCGTGCCCGGAGGCACCAAACGGCGCGCTCCACGCCCGCGCAAGGGCTCCTCCCCCGCGCCACGCTTCGCCAAACCCCTGACGATCGCCTCGATCATCGGCTGGACGGCTCTGTCCGCCCTCGTGCCCGGCGCCGCGCATCTGCGGGCCGGGCGCCGTCGTACCGGGCTGATCATGATCGGCGTGTACGCGGTGGTGCTGCTCTCGGCCCTGGCCTTCGGCCTGACGCGGGACCTGAGCAACGTGACGGGCCTCGCCGAGGACGGCGCCATGGTGACGGTGATCGTCATCGCCGCGGCGTGCGCGCTGGCCTGGTTCGCCGTGATCGCCGTCTCGTACGTGGCGCTGGGCCCGAACAGGCTGAACCAGCAGGGCCAGGTGGTGACCGGGATCGTCGTGGGCGTGCTGTGCGTGGCCGTCATGTCGCCGTTCGCGCTGACGGCCAACTACGTGCTGGCCGGGCGGGAGGCGGTCAACGCGATCTTCCCGTCCCACCCGGACCCGGAGAACCCCATCCAGATCAAGAACCCCGCGGACCCCTGGGACGGCAAGGCCCGGGTGAACTTCCTGCTCGTCGGCGGCGACGCCGCGGGCAACCGCGTCGGCGTGCGCACCGACAGCATGACGGTGGCCAGCGTGGACACCAGGACCGGCAACACCGTCCTGTTCAGCCTGCCGCGCAACCTGCAACACGTGCGCTTCCCGCCGTCCTCGCCACTGGCCAAGCACTTCCCCAACGGCTACATGGCCGAGCTGCCCAACGGCGGCCTGCTCAACGAGGTCTGGCAGTACGCCAACGACAACCCCCAGCTCATGGGCGGCAAGAACCGCGGCCCCCGAGCCCTGATGGACGCCATCGGCTACACCCTGAACCTCAAGATCGACTACTACGCCCTGATCAACATGTACGGCTTCGCCGCCCTCGTGGACGCCATCGGCGGCCTGAAGATCCGGGTCGAGCGGGACGTCAAGTGGGGCGGCCACTTCGGCACCGCGGGCACGATCAAGGCGGGCTACCGCAAGCTGTCCGGCGAGCAGGCCCTGTGGTACGGCCGCTCCCGCGTCGAAAGCGACGACTTCTCCCGCATGGGCCGCCAGCGCTGCGTCATCGGCGCCTTCGCCCAGCAGGCCACCCCCGGCGTGATCCTGACGAACTTCACCAAGATCGCCGGGGCGGCCAAGCGGCTGGCCCAGACGAACATCCCGCGTCCGCTCGTCGCGCCGCTGGCGGACCTGGCGCTCAAGGTCAAGGACGCCAAGATCACCAGCCTCCAGTTCGTGCCGCCGGACTTCTACTCGGGCCGGCCCGACTGGGTCAAGATCCGGGCGGCCACGAGGAAGGCGATCGCCGACTCCGACCGTTCCGCCCGCCAGGCCCAGACCGCCAACGTGACCGCCTCCCCTGGCCCCTCGGGCTCCCCGACCACCTCGCCGTCGCGGACGCAGGCCCAGACGGGCACGCAGGCCGGGACGCCGACGGAGACCCCGACCCGCAACACCCAGAAGAGCGGCGCGAAGTCCCTGGCGGAGCTCTGCGGCCTGTAACCGCCCCGCCCTGCCGATCCACCCCGCCCTGCCGGATCCGCTCCGGCAGGGCGATCCCGCGTGAGGACCCCCATGGGGGCGGCGCCGACGGCAGATCGCGGAAGCCCGCCGGTCCCCTTGGTCACACGAGCGCGGTCTTGCGCGGCATCACCGCGAGAGCGCCCAGGTAGAGCAGGGCGGCCACAATGAGCAGCCCCTTGTAGCCGATCACCAGCGCCAGGTACTCCAGGCAGCCGCCGACCATCGCGCCGAGCAGGTTCGCGCCGAAGGACGTGGTCGCGTCGGCGGTGTCGGAGAAACGTTTGGCGAAGACCACGTTCGCGGCGAAGATCGGCAGGAACGCCACCGTCACGGCCGCCACGGCGCGCAGCGGCACCGGCAGCGACAGCAGCCACGCGTTCGGCACGAGCCAGGCCAGCAACAGGCCGGCCAGCAGCACGGCGTACATGACGGGCAGCGGCGGGGTGCGGAAGCGGCGGGTCACCTCGACGGCGGCGAGCACGGCGACCAGCACCCCGGCGAAGACGATCGCGTTGACCACCCAGGTGGTGCCGAACAGCAGCGCGAAGCCGGTCACGCTCTTGGTCTCCAGCAGCATGAACGCCACCCCGAGCAGGAACAGGTCGGAGTAGGGCTTCATGCGCCCGTACGGGCCCGCCACGACGCGGACGGCCAGCAGGCTGACGATGAGGATCAGGCCGAGGGTGATGATGTAGATCGGCGGGATCGTGCGGTCCTTGAGGTAGAGGAAGGGACGGTCGTCGTCGGCGGGCGCCGGGGTGCCGGCGGCGGCGCCGGGCCACTCGCTCGCGCAGCGCTGGTCGGAGGCGGTCAGGCCGGCGGTGATGACGGCCTGCTGGCCGGCGGTGCTGACCACGTCGACGCAGGGCTTGTGGCCGAAGGCGGCCTGCATGGTGGAGGCCAGGCGGTCGACCAGCCAGCTCTCGCGGTAGTAGTTGTACATCGAGAAGGTGCCGCCGGGCCGCAGGTGGGCGCGGGCGGCCTTCATGGACTCCTCGGTGAACAGGTAGCTCTCCAGCCGCAGCGAGCTGGCCCCCGACACGAGTGTGAGCGAGTCGGGCAGGGCGAACAGGATCAGGTCGTAGCGGTCGCCGCTGCGTTCCAGGAAGGCGCGGCCGTCGGTGATGTGCGTGGTGACGCGCGGGTCGGCGTAGGGCTTGTCGGGGTGGACGGCGCCGCCCAGCTCGCGCAGCTTGGGGTCGATCTCGACGGCGTCGACGTGCTGGGCACCCTTGGACAGGGCGATGGCCACGTCGGTGCCGCTGCCCGCGCCGACGATCAGCACGTCCTTGGGCGGCCTGGTGGTGCGCTCGTAGGGCAGCCCGTACTGGCGCTCCCACTGCAGGCGGGCGTAGGCGGGCACGGCCTGCTGGTGGGGGATGCCGTTGACGGCGATGTCGGTGACCGGCACGCCGAGCATCTGCATCGCCTTGTAGGTCACCTTGTAGTACGGCGACCACAGCGCCCCGGCCGTCAGCGTCTCCGACAGCAGCAGGCCGACGACCACGAGCGCGGGCAGGACCACCAGGCCCAGGTAGAGCGAGCGGGGCCGGGGCACCAGCAGCAGGCCGTAGCACAGGGCCGCGACCGCGCCCCAGAACACCGGCGGCGCCGACAGGAACGACAGCGCCGTGAACGCGGCGATCCCGCTGAGGCTGCCGATCAGGTCGTAGCGGTAGGCCTCCAGGCGCGGCAGCTCGGGGAAGCAGCGCCCGACCAGCTCGGCCGGCCCCATGAGCACCGCCGCGGCGGCGACGAAGATCACCGGCAGGATCAGCCAGGCGGGCGGCCCGACGGTGCCCAGGCTCGTCCAGTACAGGACGCCCTCGGTGTTGCGGTCGACGGTCACCGGGAAGGCCAGCACGAGGGCCACCAGGACGAGCAGGACGACCGGCGAGTAATAGGGCTGGCGCCGCGAGCGCCCCACGCGCAGGAATCCGAGTCCGATTCCAAGAAAAGAACCGAGCAGGACAAAATTGGTGAAATAACTCAGATGAACAATGTTCGATCCGGTCCACCGGATGAGCGCCAGTTCGAGGAAAAGCATGAAGGCACTGGCGAGAACGAGCCTCGGCCGGACCGGCAGCCAGTGATGTCTTTCTCCGTCGGAAACCGGCGTCTGCGCCTGGAGCGTCATGATGCATCACCGTAGTGAACAGACCGAAAACAAGGAAGTCTGACGCCCCGGAAACAATATCCGTCCGCTTCGCCAGTTATGCCATGTTTTCGCAGGTCACAACCGCTGCAAGGGGCTGGACGTGCCTTGGCGGATGCAGGAATGTTGGGTCGTTCGTTTTCCCCCTATGTTCGGTGGTGACTCATGCGGGTCCTGATCCAGCTCCGCCCCTCCCCCGATCTGGTCGCGGCCGTCGCCGACCCCGGCCAGACCGCCACCACGGCCGATGTCGCCGACGGTCTGCCCGGCGTCGAACTCGACACGGCCTTCACACCGGTCGCCGTGCCGAGGCCGGTCCCGGTGGCCGGCGGCGATCCCCTCTCCCTTCACCAGCCACTCACCTTCTCGCTGGCCGCCGAGGACGCCTCCGTGCTCGTCCGCGGCACGATCTCCGACGACGAGCTGACCTCGCGGGTCACGCTGCTGCCCACGCTGCGGCCCGACGTCGTCGGCGTGTTCGCCGATCCGGTGATCGAGTCCAGCCTGACCTGCGGCGGCAATCCGCCGGTGGGCGACTGGCACGACGTCGAGCGCCTGCTCAACGTCGCCGGCCTGCACGCCGAAGGGCTCGACGGCGCCGGGGTGGCGCTGGCCGTGCTCGACACCGGCATCAACGCCGCCCATGTCGCCAGACAGCTCGGCCGCGGCGTCACGCTCGACGCCGAACGCAGCTGGAGCCCCTCCGGCGTCACCGGGCGGGCCGGCCAGTTCGAGGTCGACCACGGCACGATGTGCGCCTTCGACGCGCTCATCGCCGCGCCGCAGGCGTCCCTGATCGACGTCCCGCTGCTGCGGTCGGCCCGGCCGGGCGGTTCGGCGCTCGACGGGCTGCTGTCCGACGCGGTGGCCGCCTTCACGCACCTGCGCACGGTGCTGGAGGCCCAGCCGGCGGCGTCCAGATCGCTGGTGGTGAGCAATTCGTGGGGGTCGTTCTCCCCCGAATGGGACTTCCCCGTCGGGCATCCGGGCAACTACTCCGACAACGCGGCCCACCCGTTCAACCTGGTGGTTGCCAGCCTCGACCGGGCGGGCGCGGACGTGCTGTTCGCGGCGGGCAACTGCGGCAAGGAGTGCCCCGACGGCCGGTGCGCCTTCCCCAACCGGCCCATCGGGGGCGCCAACTCCCATCCCAAGGCGCTGTCGATCGGCGCGGTCGACGTCAACGGCGAGCGGGTGGGCTACTCCTCGCAGGGCCCCGGGCGGCTGACCGCGCGCAAGCCCGACGTGTGCGCGTACACGCACTTCTCGGGGTCGCGGGCGTTCGGCGACGGCGAGCCCGACACGGGCACCTCGGCGGCGACGCCGGTGGCCGCCGGGCTGGTGGCCGCGGTGCGCACCCGATGGCCGGCCGCCAAGCTGTCACCTGCGCAGCTGCGGGCGCTGCTGCGGCGCACCGCCGAGGACCGCAGCGAGGTGGGCTTCGACTACGACTACGGCTACGGGACGGTCGATCCGGCGGGCATCCTGGCCGCGCTGCACCGGCGGGCCAGGGCGGCGGCCTGATCGCGGGCGGGCGGGCCGTCCCGGAGCGGCCCGCTCACGCGGTCTCCCGGTTGAACACACGGGCCCCGACGGCCAGGCCGACCACCGCCAGGACGGCGGTGACGGCGACGCCGAGCCCGACCGTGCCGGTGGCGTAGTGGCCGGCGAACAGGTCGCGCAGCGCCTCCAGCACGTACCTGAAGGGGCTGAGGCGGGACAGGACGTCCAGCCAGCCGGGCGCCATCGACATCGGCAGGAACGCGCCCGACAGCAGCACCAGCGGGATGACCGCCGTCGACATCACGGGTGCGAAGAGCTGCTCGCCGATGGTCAGCGCGACGGCGTACGACATCGCGGCCAGGCTCGCTCCCAGCACCACGACCAGCACGAACCCGGCCACGAGCCCGGCGATCGGCACCCGCATCCCGAAGGCGAACCCGACGGCCAGCAGCATCACCGTCTGGACGACCATCGTCACGGCGTTGTTGAGCACCCGTCCCAGCAGCAGGGCCAGCCGGCTGGCGGGGGTGACGCGCAGGCGCTCCAGCACGCCGAAGCGCCTGTCGAAGACCACCCCGAACCCGGCCAGCCCCATGCTCATCAGGCCGAGCTGGACGATCAGCCCCGGCACCAGCACCTCCCAGGTGCCGAACGTGGCGAAGATCGGCCCGAACAGCACCAGGAACAGCAGCGGCTGGACGGCGCCGAAGACGATGCCGAGCTTCTGCTTCAGGGTGGCGCGCAGGGAGTGGCGGAACAGCACCCAGGTGTCGCGCAGCATCAGACCCCCGCCTCCTCGCGCAGCGACCTGCCGGTGATGTCGAGGAACGCCTCGTCGAGCGTGCGGCCCGCCTTGAGCTCGGCCGGGGTGCCCTCGGCGGCGATGCGGCCGCCGTCGATGATCAGCAGGCGGTCGCAGAGCGCGTCGGCCTCGTCGAGGTAGTGGGTGGTCAGGAAGATCGTCACGCCGTGCTCCTCGCGCAGGGAGCGGACGTGCTCCCACAGGTTGGCGCGGCTCTGCGGGTCGAGGCCGGTGGTCGGCTCGTCCAGGAAGAGCAGCCGGGGGTCGTGCAGCAGGGCGAAGGCGATGTCGAAGCGGCGGCGCTGGCCGCCCGACAGCGCGCCGCCCACGCGCTCCTCCAGGCCGGCCAGGTCGAGCCGGGCCAGGACCTCGCGGTACCTGGACCTGGCCGCGGCCCTGGTCAGGCCGTACAGCATGCCTTGCAGTTCCAGCTCGTCGGCGAGCGGGGCCATGACGTTGACGCCGCCGCCCTGCGAGACGTAGCCGATGCGGCGGCGCACCTCGCGCGGGTCGCCCAGCAGGTCGTGGCCCGCCACGGTGGCGGTCCCCGAGGTGGGGCGGAGCAGGGTCGTCAGCATGCGCATGGTCGTGGTCTTGCCGGCGCCGTTGGGGCCGAGGAAGCCGACGATCTCGCCGGCCTCCACCGAGATGTCGACGCCTTTGACGGCCTCCACGCCGCCTTCGAAGGTCTTGGTCAGACCTGTGGTTCTCAACATGTGTGATCGCCTCCAAAATTAGGGTAACCACAATTTTGGGGTCACTGCAAACTTGGTATCATGGCGGCATGGAAGAGGGGCTGCGGGAGCGCAAGAAGCGGGAGACCAGGCAGCGCATCGCGGACATGGCGATGGGGCTGTTCATGACGCGCGGGTTCGACAGCGTGACCGTGGCCGAGATCGCGCGGGCCGCGGACGTGTCGGTCAACACGGTCTTCAACTACTTCCCGACCAAGGAAGACCTGTTCGCCGACCGGCAGGAGCTGGTGACCGACCTGCCGCAGCAGGTGGTGCGCGGGCGGCGGCCGGGCGAGAGCGTGGCGCGGGCCTTCCGCCGCGACTTCCTGGACGCCCTCGACTCACGCGACTGGCGCTACGGCCTCAACGCGGGCGGCGACGTGTTCGCCCGGATCGTCAACGACAGCCCGTCACTGGTGGCCAAGCTGCACGAGCTGCACGTCGCGCGGGTGCAGGCGCTGGCCGCGGCCCTGGCCGACGAGCTCGACGCCGACCCCGACGACCTGACCCCGCGGATGGTGGCCACGCACGTCCTCGGCACGACCAAGATCCTCACCGATCACGCGATGACCCGGACGCTGGCGGGCGAGAGCTGGGAGACGATCGCGCCCGACCTGCGGGCGCAGGCCACGGCGGCCTTCGACCTGCTGGAGTCGGGCATCGGCGGCTACTGCGTGCGGCCTCTAGTTGTTGGAGAAGATGGCCGACAGGATGCCGGCCCCGAGCCCGAGGACCATGAACGCGGCCCCGATGATTAGCAGGATCGTGGCGATCATGCCGCAGACACGGCCGGCCTGCACCGCGCCCCGGTTGTCGTAGGGGTAGCCGCTGCCGTCGATCTCCTTGAGCGCCTTGTTGCCCATCGACCAGGCGAAGGGGCCGAGGATGCCGCAGACCACCAGGCTCAGGATGCCGAGGACGAGGATGGTGGTGCCGTTGGGGTGGCTCTGGGGCGGCGGCCCGTAGTAGGACGGTCCGTAGTTCGGATACGACATGCCCCTTGCGCCCCCTTGCCCCTGTGACTATCAGGTGCGATTTATACCACAGGCAACTCCTTGATCATGTTGCTGCATCATGGAACGGCACATGACCGATCTTTAGGAGCCTGCCCCCGTGCGTGAACGCGTCCAAGCCCTCCTCGCCGACCGGCGCTTCCAGCGTTTCATCGTCGGCGTCATCCTGGTCAACGCGGCCACCCTCGGCCTGGAGACCGTCCCCGCCGTCGCCGGGGAGTTCGGCCACGTGCTGGTCGCCATCGACCACGTCGCCCTGTACATCTTCGTGGCCGAGCTGCTGGCCAAGGTCTACGTCGAGCGGTCGGCGTTCGTGCGCGACCCGTGGAACCTGTTCGACACCGCGATCGTGGGCATCGCCCTGGTCCCGGCGTCCGGCGGGCTGTCGGTGCTGCGCTCGCTGCGCATCCTGCGGGCCCTGCGCCTGCTGTCGGTGGTGCCGAGCCTGCGCCGGGTGGTCTCGGCGCTGCTGCGCGCCCTGCCCGGGATGAGCTCGATCGTGGTGCTGCTCTCCCTGGTCCTGTACGTGGCCGCCGTGATGGCCACCAAGCTGTACGGCGACGACGCCCCCGAGCGCTTCGGCAGCCTGCCGACCTCGCTGTTCACCCTCTACCAGACGATGACCGGGGACGACTGGGGCAACATCGCCCGCGAGGTGATGGGCGCCCACCCCACGGCCTGGATCTTCTTCACCATCTTCATCCTCGTCTGCACGTTCGTCGTGCTGAACCTGTTCATGGCGGTCGTGGTGAGCGCCATGGACGAGGAGTCGGCCGAGGAGCGGGCGGCGCTGGAGCAGGACAACAGCGTGCACACCCAGCGCATCCTGGAGGAGCTGAGCGCCCTGCGCCGCGAGGTCGCCGAGCTGCGCCGGCAGGACGTCGCCGGCTGACCCGCCCGCCGGCCCCGGCCGCACGGCTAGCGCGAATAGAACTCCACCACGAGCTGCTCGTCCACCGGCACCGCGATCTGCTCGCGCTCGGGCCGGTGGGTGAGGGTGAAGCTCAGGCCGGCGTGGTCGACCGTCAGGTAGGGCGCGATGCGCTCGTCGGCGTGCACGCCCTCGGCGGCGGCCACGAAGGGCTGCATGCGCCGCGAGCGCTCCCGCACCGTGATGATCTGGCCCGGCTTGACCAGGTAGCTGGGGATGTCCACCTTGCGGCCGTCCACGGCGATGTGGCCGTGGGTGACGTACTGGCGGGCGGCGTAGATCGAGGGGGCCAGGCCGGCCCGCAGCACCAGGGAGGCCAGGCGGCTCTCCAGGATCGTGACCAGTTCGGCGCCCGAGGCGCCCGGCTTGCGTACCGCCAGGTCCCAGTAGCGGCGCAACTGCCGTTCGGACACGTCGTAGTACCAGCGCAGCTTCTGCTTCTCCAGCAGCCGCAGCCCGTAGTCGCCGGTGGTGCGGCGGTTGGTCTTGCGGCCGTGCTCGCCCGGCGGGTACGGCCGCTGCTCGAAGTAGCGGACGGCTTTCCTGGTCAGCGGGACGCCCGCGCGACGCGACAGTCGCACCTTCGGGCCGGTGTAGCGCACGTTCACCTCCATGTGGTTAGGTAATCCTTACTTAGGTAAGCCTAACCTACCCGTGGATGTGATCTCAATGTTGCCCCTCGCCGAGCGGATCCGTACTCTCGCCTCGACCTCGACGCCGGCCAAACTCACGGTGGACGGCGTCCACTGCCCCGCCCGCGGCGGCGTGGACGAGCGCGGCCGCCCGGTGCTGCTGGTCCGGCCCGGCGAGCCCCTGCACGGCCTGCGCGAGGACGCCGTGGTCGCGGTGAACCTGACGGCCATGCGGCAGCTCGGCGAGGTGACGCATCCGCGGGCGCTGATCGAGGTGCACGGGTGGGCGGAGGCCGTGCCGGAGTCGCAGGCCCGCTCCGCGGCGGTGGCGGTGGCCGCGCACAGCGCCGACGAGGGCCTGTTCGACGCCCTGGAACGGTACGGTCGCCCCGGCGCCCCGCGCCTGCTGCGCCTGGACGTGGCCCAGGTGGTCTACCTGACCGGCCAGGAGTCCGGCGTGCTCGACGCCGACGACTACCTCGGCGCGGCGCCCGACCCGCTGACCGAGACGGCCGAACGGGTGATCGCGCACGTCAACGCCTCCCACCGGCCGCAGCTCACCGCGGGCGTGGCCAGGCAGCTCGGCGAGGAGCCCGGCGAGGTGTGGCTGTGGGAGCTCGACCGGTACGGCGCCACCGTGCGCGTGGACGAGTCGCTGGTGCGCTTCCCGTGGCCGGTCCCCGCCCGCTCGGAGCTGTGCCTGGAGACGGCGTTGCGCGGGCTGCTGTGCGCGTGTTGATCACGATTGACGCCGTATTTTCCGGGCGGACGTCCACTACCGGCCGACCCATGCCTCCGCCTCGCTACCATCGGGGTACGTGAGCGGAACCCATCGATCAGCGGCGCGAGCCGCCTCCTCCCCGTCCGAGGGCGGCGGGCGGCGCGGGCGGGCGCTGATGGCCGCCGGGGTGCTGCTGGGCACGCTCATGCTGGCCACCGCGGGCGCGCTCATGGGCGACACGTTCAACTCGCCGGGCCTCGACCCGGTCCACTGGCCGCACGACGCGCGCCGGACCTCCGGGGAGCCGGGGCCCGTCGCCACCGACTCCCGCCGCCCCGTCGCGGTGAGGTCGGAACGCGCCGCCGTCGCCTCCGGCCCCGTCGCCGACCGGCCCGCCAAGACCGCCACAGGGCCCGCCGTGGGCCGTACCGGACCTTTCGTGGCCGGTTCCACACCGCCGGGCGGGTCCACGCCGTCGGCCGTCCAGCCGGAGGGCGGGCGGGGAACGCGCCGCCCGCACTCGACCGTCCCCGGCCCCGCCGCGACGGCCCCGGGCCGGACCCCGGCGCCGTCGCCGTCCCGCCCGCACGGCTCCCGGCCCGGCCCCACGCCGACGCCGTCCTGGAGCACGGGCCCGGCGGCGAGCGCCCCGCCGTCCCATCCGCACGGCACCCCGCCGGGCCGCGACCCGTCCAGGACCCACGGCCCCAAGAGCCGGACGTAGCTCCCCCGCCTGTAGACGGGCGTTCACCCAGTTGTTGATCATCCGTCGCCGGTGGCCCGTAAGGTGGGCTCCCCATCGGGGGGACGGAGGGCGATGACGCGGGAGTTCTGGGCGGACGACACGTCGTTGGCGAACGCGGCGCACGCCATGGACGAGTCCGCGGACCTGTTCGGGCGGCACGTGGACACACTGCTGGGCCGCCTGTCGGGCGGGGGCCGCTCTCCGTGGGGCATCGGCGTGGTCGGCATGGCCGTGGACGAGATCAACCTCCTGGTCGGCGAGGCGTGCACCCGCCTGCACGAGAGCATGACCAGCGCCGGGACGGGCCTGCGGGACATGGCCGCCGTCCGCCGGGCCGCCGAACGGGCGACGGTGCCGACCGCCCAGGTGATCGACGCTTCATGACGGTGATGCTGCCGCCCCAACTGGAGATCGCCTTCCAGGCGCTCGGCGTGCCCTGGCCCACCCAGGACGAGGACGGGCTGCGCGCCGGCGCGGCGGCCTACCGTGAGTGCGCGGCGGCGCTCGTCGTCCAGGTCACGCCGCTGGTGCGCGAGTCGCTCGGCCGGGCCGCCACCGGCAACGCGGGGCTGCACATGGAGGCGGTGGCCGCGTTCTGGGACGAACTGGACCGGGACGACGACCGCTCGGGCCACCTGTCCAGGATGGGCACGACCCTGAACGCCCTGGCCGACGCGCACGAGGCGGCGGCGCTGCTGGTGGAGGCGCTGAAGGCGGTGCTCGTCGCGCTGGCCGCCGGAGTGGTCGCCGTCCTGGTGTGGGCGGTGGCGGCGGCCGCGGTGAGCGGTGGGGCGGCGGCTCTCCAGGCCAGGTCCGCGCTCCTGTCGTTACGGGTCTCGGCCATGCGCTTCTGCCGGGCCTTCGTGCGCCAGCTGGAGCGCTTCTTCGCGCGCGACCTGGCCACGGGGCTGCGTGCGCTGCTGCACCCCGTCCTCAGCGCCCGCAAGGCCCGCACCCTGACGAAGGAACGGGCGGGCGCCCGGCCGGTCGGCGCCGCCGAACGTGACCTGCTGTCCAGGCTGAGCCGGGTACGGGACAAGGACGTCGTCCCGTACCCGCACGCCGGCGACGAGGGCGTCTACCTGGTCACCCTCGACGACGGCAGCCGCGCGATCTACAAGCTGCCCCCCGGCCGCAGCCCCCGGGAGACGGTGCCGAGGTCGGGCATGCCGCGCCGCGAGGCCGAGGCGTACCGGTTCAGCGAGCGCCTGGGCTGGGACCTCGTACCGCCCACGACGACCTGGGACGGCCCCTACGGGCACGGCTCGGTGCAGCTGTGGGTGGAGAACGCGCGCGGCGGAGGCATGGGACGCGGCGTCCCGGAGATCCAGCGCGAGCGCGCGGCCGTCTTCGACTACGTCATCGGCAGCCTCGACCGGCATTCGGAGAACTACCTGACCGACGAGGCCGGCGGCCTCCGGCTGATCGACAACGCGCTGTCGAACCCGCGGTCGCACACCCGGGCCATGCGCTCGCCGTTCCTCATGGCCTACCGCGACGAGCCGCTCAGCCCCGGGATCGTCGCCGACCTGCGGGCGCTGGACCTGGAGCAGGAGGCCCGGCTGCTGCGCGAGTCCGGGTTCGGGCACCGGGAGATCAGGGGCAGGCTCCAGCGGCTGCAGGAGCTGCGGGAGCAGGGCATGATCACCTCGTCGGCGTGGCGCGGCCGCATCCAGTCCGGCGACAGCTGGTGACGGCGGCCTCCGGCCGGTTCACCCCTCGCCGCTCCCGGGCGTCATGCCGCGCAGGAGGTAGCCGAGGCCGGTGGCGAAGGTGGCGTCCCAGTCGTGGCCGAGGCCGTGCGCGGCCAGCGCCGGGTAGCTGGCGGCCCGCTCGCGCAGGAACGCGTCGGTGTCGTGCAGGTCGCGGCGCTGCCAGGTGACCTGCATGATGACCGAGCCCATGACGTAGTTGGACAGGCTGTAGGCGGCCTGCGGGCCGTCGAGACCGGCCCCGGACAACGTCCGGTAGAGGAAGTCGGTGCGCTCCAGGGCGTTGGGGCCCATGAGCGGGCGGTCGAGGATGGTGGCCGACCAGGGGTGGCGCAGCAGGGCGGCGCGCCAGCCGTCCATCAGGTCGCGTGCGGCCGTGCGCCAGTCGTCGTGGTCCCCGGGGAGCGGCACCTCGCCGAAGACGGCGTCGAGCGCCAGGTCCAGGACGTCCTCCTTGGTGCGGACGTGCCAGTAGAGGGTGGTCGAGCCGGTGTCGAGGCGTTCGGCCAGCCGGCGCATGGTGAGCCCGCCCACGCCCTCCTCGTCGAGCAGCGCGAGGGCCTCGGCGACGATCCGGTCAAGCGTCAGCCTGGGCCTGGCGTCCTTACGGGGGCGCACCCATACGTTGTCCACCCGTCGGATAATACGCTGTACGCGGACCGGATCGATGGTCTAGTAATGGAACATGGGTCATATCGAGGTGAGCGGCGTGACGTACCTGCTGCCGGACGGGCGCCCGCTGCTGCTGGAGGCGTCGTTCAAGGTGGGCGACGGCGCCAAGGCGGCGCTGGTCGGCCCCAACGGCGCGGGCAAGACGACACTGCTCCGGCTGATCGCGGGCGACCTGTGCCCCGACGACGGGCGGGTCACCACCGGTGGCGGCGTCGGGGTGATGCGGCAGTTCCTCGGCACCGGCAGCGTGCGCGACCTGCTGCTGGGCGTCGCGCCCCTACGGGTGCGGGAGGCCGCGGCCGAGCTGGAGCGCGCGGAGTCGGCGATCGGGCGGTGCGACGACGAGCCCCGGCAGCTCGCCTACGCCCAGGCCGTCGCCGACTTCGCCGACGCGGGCGGCTACGAGCTGGAGGTCGTGTGGGACGTGTGCGCGACCGAGGCGCTCGGGCTGCCGTACGAGCGGGTCGCCGGCCGGGGGCTGGACACGCTGTCCGGCGGCGAGCAGAAACGGCTGATGCTGGAGGCGCTGCTGCGCGGCCCCGACGAGATCCTGCTGCTCGACGAGCCGGACAACTACCTGGACGTGCCGGCCAAGCAGTGGCTGGAGCGGGCGGTCAGGAGCTCGGCCAAGACGGTGCTGCTGGTCTCGCACGACCGTCGGCTGCTGGCCGAGGCGGCCGACCGCGTCGTCACGGTGGAGGGGCGCGAGGTGTGGGTGCACGGCGGCGGCTTCGCCGGTTACGCCGAGGCCCGCAGACGGCGCGGCGAGCGTCTGGAGGAGCGGCGGCGGCGCTGGGAGGACGAGCGGGGCCGGCTGCGCCGGCTGGTGCACGTCCTGCGGCAGCGGTCGGCGAACAACGACGCGCTCGCCGGGGCCTACCGGTCGGCGGTGTCCCGGCTGGAGCGCTTCGAGCGGGCGGGGCCGCCGAGCCGGCCGCCCAAGGAGCAGAACGTACGGATGCGGCTGCGCGGCGGGCGTACCGGGAAACGGGCCGTGACGTGCGCGGACCTGGAGCTGACCGGGCTGGTGCGGCCCTTCTCCACCGAGGTCGCCTACGGCGAGCGGGTCGGCGTGCTGGGCCTGAACGGCACCGGCAAGAGCCACTTCCTGCGCCTGCTGGCCGGCGAGCCCGTCGCGCACACCGGCGTGGCCCGGCTGGGCGCCCGCGTCGTCCCCGGCCACTTCGCCCAGACCCACCTGCGGCCCGACCTGCACGGACGGCCCGTCGCCGAGCTGGTCACCGAGACGTTCGCGCTGACCAGGAACGAGGCCATGGCCGCGCTGGCCCGCTACGAGCTGGCGCCGGCCGGCGGGCAGCGGTTCGAGACGTTGTCGGGCGGCCAGCAGGCCCGGCTGCAGATCCTGCTGCTGGAGTTGTCGGGGGCGACCCTGCTGCTGCTCGACGAGCCGACCGACAACCTCGACCTGGCCAGCGCGCAGGCGTTGCAGGAGGGGCTGGACGGCTTCGCGGGCACGGTGCTGGCGGTCACGCACGACCGCTGGTTCGCCGACGACCTGGACCGCCACCTGATCTTCGGCGCGGACGGCGTGGTGCGGGAGAGCCCCGAACCCCGCTGGGACCTCTAGCTGGAGGCGGCTAGGCCGCGCTCGCGGCGCAGCGTGGAGACCGTCATCGTCTCGTCGACCGCCTCGGGCGAGAGCACGTGGTCGAGAACCATCACCGCGCAGCCGCTGATGCCCGCCCCCGCGCCGAGCCGGCTCGGCTCGATGCGCAGCCGCCGGGTCGCCAGGGCGGTGGAACGCCGGTAGACGACCTCGCGGATGCTCGACACCAGCGGGCCGAACGCCTCGGCCATGTCGCCGCCGAGCACCACGACCGACGGGTTGAGGATGTTGACCGCCCCGGCCAGCACCTCGCCGATGCGGCGGCCGGCCGTGCGGACCGTGGCCATCGTCTCGGCGTCGCCCGCGCGCACCAGCGCGGTCACGTCGGCGATGGTCACGACGTTCTTGCCCGCCTCGCGCAGGTCGCGCAGCAGCGCGGTGCCACTGGCGACGGAGTCGACGCAGTCGGTGTTGCCGCAACGGCACAGCACGCCGCCGCCGTCGAGCACGGGGATGTGGCCGATCTCGCCGGCCGCCCCCATCGCGCCGCGCAGGATCTCGCCGCCGGCGATCACGCCCGCGCCGATCCGGGTGGAGACCTTCACGAACATCAGGTCGTCGAGGTCGGGGTAGGCGCCTCGGTGCTCGCCGATGGCCAGCACGTTGACGTCGTTGTCCACGAGCACCGGGACGGGGAACCGGTCGCGGATGATCGGCGGGATCACCACGCCGGTCCAGGAGGCCATCACCCGGGCGCTCTCCGTACGGCCCTGGGCGAACTCGACGGTGGCGGGCACGCCCATGCCGACGCCCCTGACGCACGAGCGGGGGCGGTCGCCGAGCAGCTCGTCCCAGGTGTCCATGAGCAGCGGGAGCACGACGTCGGGGCCCTGCTCGACGTCGATGAAGAAGTCACGGCCGGCCAGCTCGCGCCCGGCCAGGTCGCAGACCGCGACCCGGGTGCGGCTCGCGCCCAGCGCGGCGACCAGGACGACGCCGCCGCCGGAGTTGAACTCCAGCCGGACCGGCGGCCGCCCGCCCGTGGAGGGCGCGTCGGTGCGCTCGACGACCAGGCCGCGTTCGAGCAGCTCGCCGACGCGCAGTTGCACCGCCGGACGCGACAGACCGGTCACCCGGCCGAGGTCGGCGCGCGTGACGGCCTCACCTGTGCGGATGAGGCGGAGCACCTCGCCACTCGTGGCGAGGGTCGCGGCGGTACGTCGAGGCATCGGCTAAGTGAATCACATGGGCTTCGGTAATGAAAGGTGAAGACTTTTTCATCTCAGATAGCAAAACCCTGCTTGTGTACGACCCGAACTCTCGTTAGTGTCCGTTCTGTCCTTCTTGGTAGATCAACGGAGCTTCGCCTTGTCCCCCCTCTCGACCGCCAGCCCCGCCCATACCGCCGATCTCGTCGTCTTCGGCGGCACCGGCGACCTGTCCATGCGCAAGCTGATCCCGGCGCTCTACCACAGCGACAGGGACGGCCGGCTGTCCCCCGAGACCCGCGTCATCGCCATGTCCCGGGGCGGGCTGACCGACGCCGACTTCCGCGGCAAGGTGGACGCCGAGGTACGCGACCAGGTCCCCGTGGACGACCCCGCCGTCTGGCAGCGCTTCCTCGGCCGCCTGCACCACGTCTCGGTGGACGTCGGCGGCGAGGACAAGTCCGGGTGGGGCGCGCTGACCAGGCTGCTGGCCGGTCACGAGCAGCGTGACCGGGTGTTCTACCTGGCCAGCCCGCCGATGACGTTCGGCCCCTTCTGCCGCGAGCTGGACGAGGCCGGCCTGGTCACGCCGCTCTCGCGGGTGGTGCTGGAGAAGCCGCTCGGCCGCGACCTGCCCAGCGCGCAGCGGATCAACGACGAGGTCGGCGCCATCTTCGACGAGCGCCAGATCTTCCGCATCGACCACTACCTGGGCAAGGAGACGGTGCAGAACCTGCTGGTCCTGCGCTTCGCCAACGCCTTCCTCGAACCGATCTGGAACTCGCTGTGGATCGACCACGTCCAGATCACCGCCGCCGAGACCGTCGGCACGCCGGGACGGCGCGGCTACTACGACCACGCGGGCGCGCTGCGCGACATGGTGCAGAACCACCTGCTCCAGCTCCTCACGCTGACCGCGATGGAACCGCCGTCCCGCAACGACCGCGAGTCCATCCGCGACGAGAAGGTCAAGGTGCTGCAGTCGCTGCGGCCGGTCGTCGGGACCGAGGTGGACCGTTTCACCGTGCGCGGCCAGTACACCGAGGCCGACGGCATGCCGTCCTACCTGGACGAGCCCGCCTCCACGCCGACGACCGAGGCCTCGCGGCGGGTGGAGACGTTCACCGCGATCCGGGCCGAGATCAAGAACTGGCGATGGGCCGGGGTGCCGTTCTACCTGCGGACCGGCAAGCGCATGCCGTACCGGCGGTCGGAGATCGTGGTGCAGTTCAAGGACGTGCCGCACTCCATCTTCCCCGGCGGCACGCCGAACCGCCTGGTGCTGCGGTTGCAGCCCGAGGAGGGCATCGAGCTGCACATCATGGCCAAGGAGCCGGGCGCGGGCGAGGTGACGCTGAAGCCGGTGCCGCTGTCGCTCAGCTTCGGCAAGACGTTCACGGCCCGGGTGCCGGAGGCGTACGAGCGGCTGCTGACCGACGTCCTGGCGGGCAACCCGACGCTGTTCATGCGGCGTGACGAGGTGGAGGCGGCCTGGCGTTGGATCGATCCGATCCTGGCCGCCTGGGAGTCCTCCGCCGATCTGCCCGAGCCCTACCCCGCAGGAACCACCGGCCCCGCCGGGGCCCACGAACTGCTCGGCCGCAGCGGTCGCGCCTGGCACGAGGAGGAAGACCTGTGAATTCCGTCATCCAGGAGATCACCGATCGGATCGCCGAGCGCAGCGCGGCCAGCCGTACCGCCTACCTGGCGCGCATCCGGCGCGACGGCGAGGCGGCGCGGGCCAAGGGCCCGGCGCGCGCCCACCTGGGCTGCGCGAACCTGGCCCACGGCTTCGCGGCCGCGCCCGAGGACGACAAGCTGATCCTGCGCGGCGCCGGAAGCGCCGGAAGCGCCGGAAGCGCCGGAAGCGCCGGAAGCACGGCCAAGCCCGGCGTGGCGATCGTGACCAGCTACAACGACATGCTCTCGGCCCACCAGCCGTACGAGACCTACCCGCCGGAGCTGAAGGCGGCGGTGCGCAGGGCGGGCGGCGTGGCGCAGGTCGCCGGCGGCGTGCCCGCCATGTGCGACGGCATCACGCAGGGCCGCGCGGGCATGGAGCTGTCCCTCTACAGCCGCGACGTGATCGCCATGGCGGCCGCCATCGCGCTGTCGCACGACATGTTCGACGCGTCGCTGCTGCTGGGCGTCTGCGACAAGATCGTGCCGGGCCTGTTCATCGGGGCGCTGCACTTCGGGCACCTGCCGGCGATCTTCGTGCCGGCCGGGCCGATGACCTCCGGGCTGCCGAACAAGGTCAAGGCGCGCACCCGCCAGCTCTTCGCCGAGGGCAAGGTGGGACGGGCCGAGCTGCTGGACGCCGAGGCCAAGTCCTACCACTCCCCCGGCACCTGCACCTTCTACGGCACCGCCAACTCCAACCAGGCGCTGATGGAGGTCATGGGCCTGCACCTGCCCGGCTCGACGTTCGTCAACCCGCACACCGAGCTGCGCCACGCTCTCACCGAGGCGGCCGGCCGCCGCGCGGTGGAGATCACCGCGCACGGATCGGAGTACACGCCGATCGGCGAGCTGGTGGACGAGAAGTCCATCGTGAACGCGTGCGTGGCGCTGCTGGCCACCGGCGGCTCCACCAACCACACGCTGCACCTGGTCGCCATGGCCGCCGCCGCGGGCCTCGTGCTGACCTGGGACGACCTGGCCTGCCTGTCGCGCGTCGTGCCGTCGCTGACCAAGATCTACCCCAACGGCCAGGCGGACGTGAACCACTTCCGCGACGCCGGCGGCATGCAGGTGCTCATCGGCGACCTGCTGGACGAGGGCCTGCTCCACGGCGACGTGCTGACCGTCGCCGGCCCCGGCCTCGACCGCTACCGCGAGGCGCCGTCCCTGGTGGACGGCGAGCTGGTGTGGGAGCCGGTCACGGGCGGCAGCAAGGACCTCGACGTGCTGCGTCCGGTCGCCGAGCCGTTCTCGGCCGACGGCGGGATCCACATGGTCGAGGGCAACCTCGGCCGGGCCGTCAGCAAGGTGTCGGCGGTCAAGGCCGAGCACCTGGTGATCGAGGCCCCGGCCAAGGTGTTCGACGACCAGCTCGACCTGCTGCGCGCCTTCGAGGCCGGCGAGCTGGACGGGCAGGACTTCGTGGCCGTCATCCGCTACCAGGGCCCCAGCGCCAACGGCATGCCCGAGCTGCACAAGCTCACGCCGCCGCTGGCCGTGCTGCTGGACCGGGGGCAGCGGGTGGCGATCGTCACCGACGGCCGCATGTCGGGCGCGTCGGGCAAGGTGCCCGCGGCCATCCACCTGTCGCCCGAGGCCGCCGACGGCGGGCCGATCGCGCTCGTCCGCGACGGCGACGTGGTCCGGCTCGACTCGGCCGCCGGCACGCTGGAGCTGCTGGTGCCCGCCGAGGAGCTGGCCCGGCGCACGCCCGAGGGCCGGCCGCTGAACGACGCGGAGTGGGTCGGCACGGGACGCGAGCTGTTCGCCACGTTCCGCCGCATGGCCGGGCACGCCGAGCAGGGCGCGGGGATCTTCGGGGTGAGCGGCGCCGAGTCGCCCCACCACGGCCCCGGGCTGGGCTTCCCCGCCGAGGCGGGCGCCTCCCACCTGGAGACGGGCGCGCCCGCGGGCACGCGGGCCACCGGGCTGCGCCGGTGAGCGTTCGTGACATCCTTCCGGCGACGGCGTGCGATCCCGGTCGCGCCCTGAGCATCGGAGGTGTGAGATGAGTTCGTTCGACCTGCCCTGGCTGGTCGCCGACATCGGGGGGACCAACGCCCGGTTCGGGCTGGTCACCTCGCCGCAGGCCCGGCCGACGAACGTCGCGGTGCTGGCCGGCTCCGCCTACGCCACCCTGCCCGACGCCGTGGACGCCTACCTCGCCGAGCACGCGGGCGGGGCGCGTCCGGGCGCGGCCTGCCTGGCGCTGGCCGGGCCCATCGACGGCGACCGCTACCGGCTGACGAACTCGGCGTGGGCCGGGTCCGTCCGCGACCTGGGCATCCCGTACGCGGTGCTGCTCAACGACTTCGAGGCGCTGGCCGTGTCGCTGCCGCACCTGGAGGGCCCCGACCTGGTGTCCCTGGGCGGGCCCGAGCCCGGCGACGGCGTCAAGGCCGTGCTGGGCCCGGGGACCGGGCTCGGCGTCGGCGGGCTCGTGCCCACCGACCGGGGCTGGACGCCCGTCCCGGGCGAGGGCGGGCACGTCACGGTGCCGGTGATCGACCGGCGGGAGCTGGAGATCGTACGGGTGCTGCAGGCCGAGGGGCTGCCGCACGTCGTGGCCGAGCACCTGCTGTCCGGCCCCGGCCTGGTACGCCTGCACCGGGCGCTGGCCAAGGTCAACGGCGTGACCGCGCCCGACCTGAACGCCTCCGACATCGTGGCCCGGCTCGACGACTCGCTCTGCGCGGAGACCGTCGAGGTGTTCTGCGAGATGCTGGGCAGCTTCGCCGGGAACGTGGCCCTCACCCTGGGCGCCAGGGGTGGGGTGTACCTGGGCGGCGGGGTGCTGCCCCGTATCGTGGAACGGGTGCGGGCCAGCGGCTTCCGCGACCGGTTCATCGGCAACCCCGACATGTCCGGATACCTGGAGGCGATCGCCACCACGCTGATCGTCGCGCCCCAGCCGGCGCTCACCGGCGCGGCCGCCTGGCTGCGCCGGCGGGCCACCACCGAACTCGTGGGCTGAGGCCCACCCTGATCACCACTAGACGGCCGCGACCCCGGCCGATGAGGAGAAGACTCTCATGAGCTTGCTCGACCTCGCCCCCGTGATCCCCGTCGTGGTGATCGACGACGTGGCGACCGCCGTGCCGATGGCCGAGGCGCTCGTGGCGGGCGGACTGCCCGTCATCGAGGTGACGCTGCGCACGCCGGCCGCGCTCGGCGCGATCGAGCGGATCGCCGCGGAGGTGCCGGGGGCCACGGTCGGCGCGGGCACGATCCGCACCACCGCCGACATCTCGGCGGCCGTGGCGGCCGGGTCCCGGTTCCTGGTCTCGCCGGGCACGACGTTGTCGCTGGTGGAGGCGCTGGAGGCGAGCGGCGTGCCGTACCTGCCGGGCGCGGCCACCGTCTCGGAGGTGATGGCGCTGGCCGAGCGCGGCATCAAGGAGCTGAAGTTCTTCCCGGCCGAGGCGGCGGGCGGCGTGCCGTACCTGAAGTCGCTGGCCGGGCCGCTGCCGGACGTGCGCTTCTGCCCGACCGGCGGCATCCGGGCCGAGAGCGCCGCCGACTACCTGCGGCTGCCGAACGTCGGCTGCGTGGGCGGGAGCTGGCTCACCCCGGCCGACGTGCTGGCCGCGGGCGACTGGGCGCGGGTGGAGAAGCTGGCCGCCGACGCGGCGGCCCTGCGCCGGTAGGCCGCCCCTGTCGGAGGTCCTGGGCCTTGGCGTCCTCGTGCCGCGCCTGCTCGCACTCGGCGACGGGCGCGCGGGTGCGGCAGTCCTCGTAGACGGCGGTCGCGTGCCGGCAGATGTCGCCGCCCTCGGAGGTGAGGGTCCAGCCGTACCGGCAGAAGGCGTACTCCTCGATGCCTTCGACGCAGATGTGGCGGGCGATCTCCGTGCCCTCGACGGTCCGCGCCCGGCAGGCGTCATAGCCGGGGGCGGCGTCGCCGCAGAGCATCCCGCCGCCCCGCCGGACGCAGACGGTGTAGACCGCCGGGCGCTCGCACCGGCGGTCCGTCCCACCGGCGAACCGGCAGTACAGGTACGCCCGCGCGGCGCTCTCCCCGTCCCGCGCGCACGTCCGCGTGTCGCGTACGACGACGTCGGCGCGACGGCAGTCCGTCAGGAACGCCTTCCGGTCACGCTGGACGGCCTCGCTGCCCCGGCAACGACGGCCGGTGAACCCGGCCTCCTCGCAGGCGTCGAGAAGGGCCCGTCCCCTCTCGCACCGCTTGGCGTCGGAGGTGTCCGCGCAGGACTCCAGCAGCTCCGGCGGCGGCTGCGTGGACCGGATCACGGGCACCGGTGTGCTCGTGGGGGCCGCCGTGTGGGCGGCTCGCGGGACGTCCCGTTCCGGGCCGTAGGCCAGCCAGAGCAGCCCTCCGACGAGCAGCACCGCCGTCAGCGCGACGGCGTACGCCCGCAGCGACATCTTGATGCCCCCTTCGCACGCCCATGCGCATATGTCGCACTTTTGGACTTATACCGCAGAACCACCGCCGACGTGGCCGTTTACGGGTAAGCCGAGATCATCAGCCTGCGCCGAACCGGGTATTCGGACGCGTGGCGGCGGGGTAGGGCAAGGAATGCCAAGCCGTAGCCCCGGGAAGCCCCATCCGCTCCTCGGAGAGCGAAAGGGACTGCCATGCCGCTGCAAACGGCCCGCCAGGAAGACCTCACGCGTCCGGTGACGCCGATCGGGAGCCTGGAGCGGGGCATCGACATCCTCCTCGCGCTGAGCGCCGCGCCCCGGCCGGTCAGCCTGGCCCAGCTCAGCCGGAGCACGGGCCTGCCCAAGTCCACGGCCCACCGCATCCTGGGTGTGTTGTGCGCCCGCGAACTGGCCCGGCGGGTGGGCACCGGCTACCTGCCCGGCCGGCAACTGGAGACCATGGCCGGCATCGCCAGGAGTCGCATCCCGGGGTCGCGCCGGGTGGTGCTGCCGTACCTGCTCTGCCTGCAGGAGACCACCCGGCAGACGGTCAACCTGGCCGTGACCGCCGGCCTGGAGGCCCGCTACGTCGAGCGCCTGTACGGTCACGACCGCGTCCGCTCCCGCTCCGACGGCACCGATCTCGCGCCGCTGCACTGCACGGCGACCGGCAAGGCGCTGCTGGCCTTCGACACCGGGCTGCGCGAGGAGGTGCTCGGGCGCGGCGGCTTCGAGCGGCTGACCCGTCGCACGATCACCGGGGTGGCCACGCTGGAACGGGAACTGGCCCAGGTCCGCCGCTACGGCGTGGCCTACGCCCAGGAGGAGTACACCGAGGGCGTGTCGTGCGTGGCCGCGCCGGTGTTCGGGCCCGGCGGCGGCGTGTGCATGTCGGTGGGGGTGGCGGCGCCGGCGCCGTCCGCGCCGCTGGCCCGGCTGGGCCTCACCGTACGCGGCGCGGCACAGGCGATCTCGGCCGCGCTGGTGGTGGCCTGAGGTGTTCCGGCTTCTGGAACGCTCCATATGGCGCGGCCCGAAAACGTTCCGCCCAGCGAGACCCCCGCTTGCGCGACCGGCGGACGGGCGATCGCATGAGCCCATGAACCACCTTCCCGCTCCGGCCGCCGAGGAGGCGCCCGCGGCCCGGCGAGGTCAGGCCCCGACGCCCCTGGGCACGGGCCCCGGGGAGGGCACGCGTGCCTAGAGGCCTGCACAGGGCCACCGTGCTGGAGAGCCTGCGCCTGGCCGCCGCCCTCCTGCCGCCGGGCACGCCGCACGCGACGGCCGGGCTCGACCTGCTGCGCTCCCGCTCCCTGCTGACCGGCCTGCACGTGCGGTACGGCGGCCGTCCCGTGCTCGTCCGCGGCCCGCGCCGCACGGCGCTGGTGGTGCTGTCCCGCCGCGACGCCGAGCGCGTGCTGTCGGAGCCCGCCTTCGTCCCCGCCGTGCGCACGCGGGCCGCCGGGCTGCCCTACGACGTGCTGCGACCGACGTTCGCCGAGGTCGCGCGCGAGGAGGCGGCGGCGCTGACGGCGGGCGTGATCGACTACGCCCGGCTGGAGGGCTGCTGGCAACGCGTGGCCCGGCGCTGCGTCTACGGCGCGGGCGCCGCCGGCGACGAGGAGCTGAGCGCGCTGCTCGCCCAGGTCAGGCGAGCGGGCAGAGGCCGGGCCAGACGCCGCCAGGAGATTCTGTCCGGCCGCTACGACGCCCGCATCCTCGACCACCTGCGCCGCGCCGAGCCCGGCACCCTCGCCGGCCTGCTGGCCGAGACCAGCGGCCCGGAGGCGCGCGGCCTGCGGCAGGCGGCGTTCTGGCTGCTCGGCTTCAGCGTCACCGCCGCGAGCCTCATGCGCACCCTCGCGCTGCTGGCCACCTACCCCGCCCAGCGCAAGTGCGCCCGCGCCGACCCCGACTACCTGCGCGCCTGCCTGCGCGAGGGCCTGCGCCTGTGGCCGCCGGTCCCGGCCCTGTCCCGGGTCACCACCGAGGAGACCGACTGGTACGGCGTCCCGGTGCCCGCCGGCACCCACGTCATCCTCCCCTTCGCCCCCCACCAGCGCAGCCCCCGCCTCCACTACGCCGACTCCTTCGCCCCCGAGATCTGGCTCGACGGCACCGCCGCCGACGAATGGTGGGCCCTGCCGCGCTGCGACGGCGTGCACCTGATGCTCGGCGTCGGCACGGCCTTCCTGGGCGGAATCCTGGCCGCGGCACGCCCCAAGGCGTCCGGCCGGCCGCTGTCGCCGCACCGCCCGCTGCCCCCGGCGCTCAACGCCGCGCGACTGCGGGTGGCGATGCGTCCGCTGACGCGGCGTGCGGGCCAGAGCTGACCGGTCTTCGTCGCCACCGGGCCTCGGCTTCTCCGTTAGAGTCTGGGGGAGAAAAAGGCGTACCGGCGGGAGAAACGGTTCGGTTTGCGACGGGATGACGACGGCGAGAGGACGGCGACCGTGGGGCGCTCGGCAGGCACTCCGCTGGAGCCTGAGGATCCGCCGGCGATCGGCCCCTACGAGCTGGTGAGCCGTCTCGGCTCGGGTGGCATGGGCACCGTCTACCTCGCCAGGGGCGCCGACGGGGTCAAGGTCGCGCTCAAGGCCATCAGGCGGGACTTCACGGCCGACCCGGTCTACCGGGCGCGCTTCCACGAAGAGGTGTCCAACGCGCGCAAGGTGGCCTCGTTCTGCACCGCGCGGGTGCTCGACCACGGCGAGGACCGCGGGGTGCTCTACCTGGTCACCGAGTACATCGACGGCATCTCGCTGGAGAACCAGCTGATCGAGCACGGCGCGCTGCCGCCGTCCGTGCTGCACTCGGCGGCCGTGGGCGTGGCGGCGGCGCTGACCGCCATCCACGCCGCGGGGCTGGTCCACCGCGACCTCAAGCCGGCCAACGTCATGCTGACGCTGGCCGGGCCGCGGGTGATCGACTTCGGCCTGGCGCGTTCCACGCACGTCGCGTCCCGGCACACGAACGCCGGCATGGTGATGGGCACGCCCGGGTGGATCGCTCCCGAGCAGGTCTTCGAGGGGCACACGAGCCCGGCCGGCGACGTGTTCGCCTGGGGGTCGCTGATCGCGTACGCGGGTCTCGGCGGGCACCCGTTCGGCGAGGGGGACGCGTACGTGATGGCGGCGCGGGCCCGTACCGCGCCGCCGGACCTGCGCGGGCTGCCCGCGCCCCTCGACCGGCTGGTCGCGGCGGCCATCCACCCCGACCCGGCGCGCCGGCCCGCGGCCAAGCAGCTCCTGCTGGAACTGGTGGGGGCGGCCGACGAGCCCGCGGCCCAACTGGCGGCCACCGAACACCTGACCAACGCGTGGAACCCCTCGGAGTTCCGGCCGCTCGGCCCCATGACCCCACCCGCCGAACGCACCGGCCCCCGGCCCCCGATTCCCCCGGCGGCCGGCTCCCGCCCCCCGATGCCGCCCCCGGCCGAACGCACGGGCCCCCGCCCGCCGATGCCCCCCTCCACCGAGCGCACAGGATCCCGCGCCCCGATGCCACCTGCCGCCGAACGCACAGCATCCGGCGCTCCGATGCCACCCATGCCTGAACGCACAGCGTCCGGCGCTCCGATGCCACCCGGAGCTGAACGCACACTGTCCGGCGGCCCGATGCCGCCCATGCCTGAACGCACGGCGTCCGGCGGCCCGATGCCGCCTGCGGCCGAACGTGCGGCGTTCGGGGGGCCGATGCCGCCCGCCGAGCGCACCGGCCCGCGCCCGCCGATGCCCGCCCCAGCGGACTACCAGGGGCCGGGCGCACCTCAGACGCCGTCCGCCGCCGACCACGCCGGGCCGCCCCACGCTGCCCAGATGCCCTCTCCGGCCGAGCTCACGGGCCCGCGTCCGCCCCAGATGCCTTCCCCGGCGGAACGCACCGGCCCGCGCCCGCCGCAGATGCCCTCCGCAGCCGAGCGCACCGGCCCCCGCCCGCCGCAGATGCCCTCCGCGGCGGAACGCACCGGTCCGCGCCCGCCCATGCCCGCCCCGACGGAGCATCCCGCTCCACGCGCGCCACAGATGCCGCCCCCCGTGGACCGGACCGGCAACATCCCGCTCCCCCACCACCAGACCACCGGCCAGGGCCCTCTACCGCCGCACACCACGGGCCAGGGCCCGCTCCCCGGGTACGTGCCCCCGCGCCCCAAACGCGGCATGTTCACCGGCTGCGTGACCGTCCTGGTGATCGCGATCGTCCTGCTCGTGGTGCTGCTGGCCGCCCTCGCCTGGATCTTCCGCTCCCCCGCCATGGGCGCGGACGGCCCGGTACAGGACGGCAAGCTGAAGTTCGCGGTAACCGGCACAAAGTGCCCCAAGCCCGCGAAGTCGGCCTCCCGCCGGACCTGCCAGATCACGGTGAAGGTGAACAACGTCGGCCCCGACGCCCGCGTCCTCCAACCCGGCCAGCAGAAGCTGATCGACGCGGACGAGGCCCTGCACGGCGGGAGCAAACTCCTCGACAAGAGCGGCACCGAGATCACCCCGGTCCGCATCGCCCCCGGCCAGTCCTTCACCGGCACGCTGGAGTTCGACCTGCCGAAGAGCGCCGAGCCGGCGGGCCTTGAAGTACACGACTCGGGACAGAGCGCCGGAGCCCGAGTAGCCCTGGACTGAGCCAGAAACCCCCGCGGTGACCGCTCTTTGCCGCCGCGCCGCATGATTTCGACGGAAAGGCCTCGACGTCGACCTTCCAGCGACTACCCATGTCGACCGACGCCATCCGGCTGGAAGGCTCAGCGATCCGCCGATGGATCGCTCGCCAGAAGCGCCCCCTTCCATCGATCCGGCACGAGGAGACATGAGCCGCGACGTCGCCATCCACCTGGAGCTCGCACACGACATCGATTTCATGGACGTCCTCGATCGGCTCACCCGGATGGGGTGGGAGCTGCTGCGCGAAGAAGACGCCATCTGGTACATGACCGACTACGACTGGAAAATCCTGCCGCTGGACGGCCTGGACGAGGTGAAACGCGACATGCGCACCTCCTACGAGGCCGGGGAGGCGGTAGGCATCACCAGCAGGCTGCCCGACGGGAAGACCTTCGCGAACGTGCTGTTCCACGAGGAAAGGACATCGGTCTCCCTGCTCCCTCTGCTGGACTACCGCACCATCGCGCACATGCCGGAGTTCGTCGACCTGGGCTGGTATCTCGAAACGTTCCTGACGGCCTGCAGAGACCTGCCCATCGTACGAACAGAAGCCAGCGACCAGCGGTGACACCGTCAGGCGCGCCGGAGAGACCCCTGCCAACCTTCGCCTGCCCAAAAGGTTGAGCGATTGGTGGTGGGATGGCGGCGCGATCGAGGACATTGGGCTTTCGACCACGGGCGTGACCCGTTCTGGTGAGGGTCAGGTCGCCGCCACCTCAGAACCCCTGCTCCGCCGAGACCACACCCTCCAGCGGAGCGCCGTCGGCGAGGTGGCGCACGTTCGCGGCCACCCGTTCGGCCAGGCCACGCCAGTAGGACGACGGCGGGTTCGCGGTGTGCGGCGTGATCAGGACGTTCTCCATGTGCCACAACGGGTGCCCGGACGGCAGCGGCTCGGGATCGGTGACGTCCAGCGCGGCACCACCGATCCGCCCATCGCGCAGCGCCGCCACCAGGTCATCGGTCACGACGAGCGCGCCGCGTGCGATGTTGACCAGCCAGGCGTCCGTACGCATCAGGTCAAGCTCGGGAGCGCCGATCATGCCCTTGGTGCTCGGCGTGGTGGCCGCCGCGAGGACGACGTACGCCGCCTCCGGCAGCGCCTCCCGATATCGGGCACGAGGCAGGATCCGGTGTGCACCGGGCGCCCAGCCACTGTCGGTGACCGCGACCACCGGGCAGCCGAACGGCTCCAGCATCCTGATGAGCGCCCGCCCGATACCCCCACAGCCGATGATCGCGACCGTCGAGCCGGCGAACTCCTTCGACTCGTTCCTCCCCCACTCGGTGGCCCTGGCCAGTCGGGGCAGGTTGCGGGCCGCGGCCAGCATGAGGGCCAGTGCGTGCTCGGCGACGGGCACGCCATAGGAGCCGGTGGCGGCGGTGAAGACAGGCGCCTCGGTGATCACTCCCGCCGCGGCGTACCGCTCGACACCCGCCGCCGGCAGCTGCACCCACCGGATGCCGTCATGGATCATGGATCGCAGCTCCTCGGGGCCGCCGCGCCCGTAGTAGACGATCGCCTCCGCCTCCTCCAGCGGCACGACACTGCCACCCGACCGCCGTACGGCGTCGACCAGCACAGGCACCGGCTCAGGGCCGACATGGACGGCGACGCTCATCGGGGAACCTCCGTGACGTGCTCTCTGCTGTTCTCCAGGATCTGCTCGACCTCGGCGCGGGCACGTCCGACGATGTCCGCCGCGGCCTGCGCGGCCTCGGCCGCCCGCCCGGCGGCGACCGCCTCGGCGATCTCGTGGTGGAGTCCGATGGCGGTCGTCTCCAGGCGCTCGGGCAGGAGCAGCAGCTCTCGCCTGGCTTCGAGCAGCACCTCGGTCACCTCGGCGAGCTGAGCGAACATGCCGTTGCCCGACGCGGTCAGCAGCACCCGGTGGAAGGCCGCGTCGGCCGTGACGTAGGCCGGGCTGTCACCGGCGCGGGCGGCGGCGTCCATGGCGTGGGCGTGGGCGGCCAGTTCGTCCCGCACGCGGGGGTCGGGTTTCGCCGCGGCCAGCGCGGCGGCGGCGGGCTCGATGGCGGCGCGCAGCTCGGCCAGCTCACGCAGCTGCACCTCACGCCCGGGCGAGGCCAGCCGCCAGCGGATCACCTGGGGGTCATAAAGGTTCCAGGCGCTCATCGGCCGCACGGTGACGCCGACACGAGGACGGCTGGTGACCACGCGTTTCGACTCCAGCACGCGGACGGCCTCCCGTGCGACGGTCCGGGAGACTCCGTACCGCTCCTGGACGTCCTCCAGTCGCAGCACCTCCCCCGCGCGGATCTCCCCGCCCGCCAGTGACCTGCCGACCGCGTCGAGCACCTGCCCGTGCAGGCCCCGTAGCGTCTCCACACTCATCGGGCCCGTCCAAGCCCCGCCAGCAGCGCCGCCACCCGCTCGCTTGCGGCACGCGGGCCGCCCGACGTCAGCGCCGAGCCCATGCCACAGGCCACGGCACCGGCCACGATCCACTCGGGAGCGTCGTCGATGGTCACGCCGCCGGTGGGGATCGCGGGCAGCTGCGGCAGAGCGGCCCGCACGTCCCGCAGCCAGGACGGCGACACCGCCGACGCCGGGAAGATCTTGACCGCGTCCGCCCCCTCTTCCAGGGCACGGACGATCTCCGTCGGGGTGGTCACGCCCGGGAAGACCGGCACGCCGTAGCGGTGCCCGGCGCGGATCACGTCGGTGCGCAGGCCGGGCGAGACCAGGAACCGCGCGCCCGCCTCCACGGCGGCCCTGGCGGCGGCCTCGTCGAGTACGGTCCCCGCCCCGACCAGCGCGTCGGGGCGCTGCTCGGTGAGCCGGGCCACGGCGCTGAGGGCGCGGGGCGTGGTGAGCGCGACCTCGACGGCACGCAGCCCGGCGTCCAGCACGGCCTCGGCCGCCGTCAGCGCCGCCTCGGGCACGGCGGCCCGGACGATGCCGAACACGCGTTGCTCCGTGACGGCCTGGACGATCTCCCAGCGGTACATGACGTCCCTTCTCCGGTTTCCCTCATCAACGCACGGCTACGGCGAGCCGCCCTCCGTGGTGACGGACGATCCCCCGCCTACCCGCCCCTGACTGCGTTTTCACGAATCGCCTTCGCCCGATTTGCGGACTCGCGATTCTCGTTCGATCGTCTTCGCCGGCCTCTTGCGGCGCAGGGGCCAGGCGCCGCAGGCTCCCCGTCACCGCACACACCAGGAGCAGGCCGACAGCAGAGTCATTCGACACACTCCTGATCAGTAACGGCCCCTCTGCGGCAACGAGGTCACTCATGACGGCGAAGCATCTCCGACTGGTTTTCGACTATCGGTGGACCGTTTCGGTGTGTCCGGTGAAGGCAGCCAAAGCGCGCTCCAGCCCCGCCCGGTCCGGCAGACCGTCGGTGTCCGCGGCGCACTGGACGACGAGCGCCGCCACCGCCGCCGCCTCGCGCAGACACACCTCGTACGGCTCGCCGCGCAGCATCCCCGACAGGAACCCCGCGGCGAACCCGTCCCCCGCTCCCACGGGGTCGGTCACCGGCACCCTGAACGCCTCCTGCCGCAGCCCCGCGCATGTCGCGGACTTGTCGCGGTGCTTGATCACGGTCAACCCGGGCAGCGTCGCCGGGTCTATTCGGAGCAGGTCGAGCTCGTCCTCGCCGGCCAGCACCACGTCCGCCCTGGCCAGCAGCGGCGCCACCCGCTCGCGCCACGCTGCGGGCTCGCCCAGCTTGTGTCGGATGTTGGGGTCGATGGAGATCAGCGCCCCGGCCTGCCCTGCCAGCTCCAGCAGCCGCAGGGTCGCCAGGTGCGCGGTCTCGGACAACATCGGAGTGATCCCCGTGACATGGACGATCTTCGCACCACTCACCATCTCCGGTGTCAGCTCGTCGGGAGCGAGCCTGGACGCGGCCGCCCCCGCACGGTAGTACTGCACGTCGATGGCCCGGAAGGGATGGCTGTCGCGGACGAGCAGACCGGTCGGCGCACCCGGGTCGATGACGGCATGCCTGGTGTCGACGCCCTCGGCCCGGAGCATGGACAGGACCGCCCGGCCCGCCGGATCCGCGCCGACCCGGCCGAGCCAGCGCACGTCGTGGCCGAGCCTGGCCAACCCGGCGGCCACGTTCGACTCCGCGCCCGCGATCGAGCGGCGGAAGACCGTGGCCCGCTCCAGCGGGATGCCGGGCTCGGCCAGCATCAGGAGCATCGCCTCACCGCACACCACGACGCTCATGACTCGCCCATCCCTCGTCGCCCCGCATTCAATGGTGCTATCAAATCATGAAAGGCACGAGAAGAGTCGCTCAGGTCGTCTTGTAGGCGGAAGGCTGGGAGATGTCGATCCTGGATCGATCGGGCAGGGCCATCGTGGCGACGAACCCGACCACCGCCCCCACGACCATGAAGATCGCGATGGCCTGCCAGCCGTAGTCGTGCAGCAGCCACGTCGCGATCAGCGGCGCCGGACCGCCGGCGATGATCGACGCGAGCTGATACCCGAGGCCTGCGCCGCCGTACCTGAGTCTGGTCGGGAAGCTCTCGGCGATGAGCGAGGCCTGCGGGCCGTACTCCATGGCGTGTTGGATCTGCGTGACCATGATCGTGAGGAAGACCACCAGCACGATGCCGGTGTTGAGCAGCGCGAAGTACGGGAACGCCACCACCGCCAACAGCGCGGCGCCGACCGCGTACACGAGCCGGCGGCCGACACGGTCGCTCAGGTGCCCGAAGAACGGGATCGCGACGAGTTCCACCGCCGCCGCACAGGTCACCGCCGACAGCGCGATCGTCCGGGACAGGCCGAGCTGCTGGGTGACGTAGGTGATGGCGAACGTCGTGTAGAGGTAGAACGGCATCTGCTCCGACACGCGCAGCAACGCGCTGAGCACCACCTCTTTGGGGTGCCTGCGCAGCACCTCGACTACCGGCAGCCTGACCACCTGCCGCCGTTCCAGCACCCGCGCGAACATCGGGGTCTCCAGCACCCTCAGCCGCACCCACATCCCGATGGCCACCAGGACCAAGCTGGCCAGGAACGGCACCCGCCATCCCCAGTCCTTGAACGTGTCGCCGGTCGTGGTGGCCAGCAGTGACATCGCGCCGGTGCCGAGGATCAGCCCGATGGGCACGCCCACCTGCGGCCAGCTCGCCATCAGCCCACGCCTGCGCTGGTCGCCCCACTCCATCGACAGCAGCACCGACCCGCTCCACTCGCCGCCCACCGCGATGCCCTGCAGAACACGCAGGACCACCAGGATGATCGGCGCTGCCACGCCGATGCTGTCGGTGCCCGGCAACACGCCGATGAGCGCGCTGGCCACGCCCATCGTCAGCAGGGTCACGATGAGCGTCGCCTTCCTGCCGATGCGGTCGCCCCAGTGGCCGAAGATCGCCGCTCCCACGGGCCGGGCGGCGAAGCCCACGGCGTTGGTCGCGAAGGCCGCCAGCGTGCCCGCGTACGGCGTGGACTTCGGGAAGAAGACCTCGGCGAAGACCACGGCGGCGGCCGTGTTGTAGAGGAAGAAGTCGTACCATTCGATGGCGGTGCCGACCACACTCGCCGTGGCGGCCTTGCGCACCTGGGCTCTGTGTTCGGCGGTCGTTAATCCGCTGCTGGTCTCGGTCACGCTGCACCTCGAAGGCGCTCCTGGGCCGCGTCCGCGCCAACGGTCGCCCTACCCCGCACCCGTGCCACGAACCACCTTCGGCCTTCTCCCCTCGCGGGAAACCTCCGGCCATCGTCGCGCCTCCTCTCATGGGGACGGCCCCCGGCTCCGCCCGGCTGGAAGCGGCGCCGGGCAGAACTCTAACACTCGTTAACCCGTCTCGCCGCCGGCGTCGCCTGGGTGCCCAGATCGGGCGGAGGCGCCCCAGGAGGGCGTCAGGCAGCGGGTTCGCCCCCATGGTTCGGGTCGGGCAAACCGGCGAGGACCGCGTCGAGCGCGAACCTGAAGTGTTCGACCTGGTCGGCCCGCCGACGCGCGGCCTCTACCGCGTGATAGTGCGGATACTTGTCGGCGGGGAGCTCGGTCCAGTCCCTCGCGGCGGCCTCGTGCAGGACCAGATGCCCGACGCACACGCGCAGGACCGCCCCCTTCACGTGATCGGCCTGGTCAGGAGGGAAGCCCGCGTCCAACAGGATGCCGAAGATGGCTTCATGGAGGCTCATCACGGGCGCGCGCCGGGCGTAGGTGGTGATGGACCACACCGAGGCCCTGGGATGCTCCAGCGACTGCCTGACCATCGAACCCATGAGCCCGCGCAGCTGGTCCTTCCACCCCCCTTCGCGGGGGGCCTGCGAGACGATGTTGCTGCACACCTCGTCCACGATGGCCTCCAGCAGCGACTCGCGCCCGTCGAAGTAGTGGTAGATCGCCGTCGCCGTCACATCGAGACGTTTGGCCAGCTTACGCATGCTGATGCCGTGGGCGCCGTCCGCCTCGAGGACCTCCAGGCCGGCTTCCAGGATCTTGTGACGGGTGAGCATCTGCATTGACCTCGCGCTTAACACATGTTAGAAATCTAACGGCCGTTAACTCCGGACAGCTTATCCGAGGGGAGAGGGATCCTTGGCTGCCGTTCTCACGTGCCGTCCCGTCATCCATCAACGATCATCCGCTCACGGGGAGACGATCCGGTGTCCACGACCTCCGAAGTGACAGCGCCGGCGGCGACCCCGCGCCGCCCACGACGCCGGATCCTGCTTCGAGCTCTGCTCGTGCTGCTCCTGCTCGTGGTCCTCGCGGTGGCAGGCGCCGTCTACGCGGTGAACCGTGGCGGAGCCCCGCAGACAGCCGCTCAGCTGGGCTCCGAGCCCGAGCTCGGGGAGCGCGAGACGTTCCCCATCCCCAGGGTCAACGCCCCCGACGTGGTCGGCTGGCCCTCCGGCAGGACGCCGACGGCACCGGCCGGGTTCACGGTCGCCCGGTTCGCAGGTGAGCTGGAGCATCCCCGATGGCTCTACGAGTTGCCCAACGGCGACGTGCTCGTGGCCGAGTCGGCCACGCTGCCCAAAGACCCGGAGTCCCCCATCATGGGGCTGTTCTACTGGCTGCGCCGCAACGACGGCTCGACCACCGAACGCAGCGCCAACCGGATCACGCTGCTGCGCGACACCGACGGTGACGGGGTGGCCGACTTCCGCAGCGTGTTCCTGGACAACCTCAACCAGCCGTTCGGGATGGCGCTGCTGGCCGCGTCCGCGCCGTACACGCCCGGTCCGGCGGCTCCGGACGGCACCCAGGCGGCCTTCTACGTCGCGGGCACCGACGGTGTTTGGCGCTTTCCGTACAAGCTGGGCGAGACCCGCGTCACCGAGCCCGGCAAGAAGATTCTCGACCTGCCGGCCGGCGGCTACAACAACCACTGGACCCGCAACCTCTTCGCCGCGCCCGACGGCACCAAGCTCTATGTCACGGTCGGTTCGTCGAGCAACGCGGGCGAACACGGTCTGGAGGCCGAGAAACGGCGCGCCGCGGTCCTGGAGATCAACCCTGACGGCACCGGCGAGCGCATCCTGGCCTCCGGCCTCAGAAACCCCAACGGCCTGGGCCTCGAACCCCACTCCAAGACACTCTGGACAGTCGTCAACGAACGCGACCTCCTGGGCGACGACGCCTCACCCGACTACCTCACGCGCGTACGCCCCGGCGACTTCTACGGCTGGCCCTGGAGTTATTGGGGTCGTCACGTGGACGACCGGGTCCAGCCTCAGCGTCCGGACATGGTGGCCCGCGCCCTCCGTCCCGACTATGCCCTCGGCGCCCACACGGCCCCGCTCGGCCTGGCCTTCTCCGACAGCGCCACGTTCCCCGAGCGCTACCGCGGCGGCGCCTTCATCACCGAACACGGCTCGTGGAACCGGGGCGATCCGGTGGGCTACAAGGTCGTGTACGTGCCCTTCAAAGACGGCATGCCCAGCGCCAAACCCCAGGACTTCCTGACCGGCTTCAAACCGGCACCGGACGACAGCGCCACCTACGGCCGGCCGGTGGGCGTGATCATGGGCAAGAACGGCCGCTTATTGGTCGCCGACGACGCCGGGAACACGATCTGGCACATCACGCCGCGACCGTGACCCCGGGCCTCGTCCCGGACCGCATCCGCGCCATTCGCTGTCCTTCTCCGGACGACCGACGCGACGACCGACGGAAACTGAACGGGCGGCCGACACGCGATGGAAGGCGGAGGTGGGCGGCAGGCGGAGGACCGGTGGCGGGTGAAGAACGTGCGGTGGCGGGAGGATGGGCGGCGGGTCCCCATCCATCCTCCAGGCGTTCGGTCAGGCGGGGTCTTCTGTCGAGGACAGGCGTCCTTCGCCGGCTACGCCCGCAAGGGGGGTGCCACGGAGGCTGAGCAGGAACAGGAGGGCGCACCCGCCGGTCAGGGCGATATCGGCGACGTTGCCGACGAACAGGCCACCGTAGTCGATGAAGTCCACCACGTGACCCTGGGCGAACGCGGGCGGGCGGAAGAGCCGGTCGAGCAGGTGGGAGGTGGCCCCGCCGAGCAGCGCGCCCAGCACGACGGCCCAGGCCGGCGAGCTCAGCCGTCGGGCCATGTACAGGATCCCGGCGACCGCTCCGGCGGCTGCCAGGGTGAACACCCAGGTCACGCCCTCTCCCAGGGAGAACGCGGCACCGGGGTTGAGCAGCAGCCGCAAGGAGAGCAGCCGTGGGATCACCGTGACCTCCTCACCGCCGGACAGCGCCGACAACGCCCAGAACTTGGACGCCTGATCGACCACGAGCACCATCACGGCTAGCACGATCACCCACGCACGAGGACGCCCTCCTCGACTCGTCGTCTGCGGGCCGCGTTCGTCTGACACTCTTGCCTCACAATCCCTGGCTTCTCGCCCCGAAATCTACCGAACCTTCGTCGTGGCCACGCTCGCTCCCGCGCGTGGAACGGCTTGGAACGCCTTCCAGATCGGCGCCGGCGACATGCCGGTTCCGGTTCGGACGATGGAAGGAACGCGTATGTCAGAACGTCGACCAGGCCGCGGACGGTACCACCGCGCGGCCCTCGTGCTCGCCGCCGCCGGGGTGGTGGGGCTGCTCGCCGCAGGCCAGACCGTACCTGCCCAGGCCGCCGCCTCCACCGCAGGCCAAGGCGTGCCTGCTCGGACCGCCGTCTCTGCCGCGGGGCTCAAGTGCGGGTTCGCCACTCACGACCTGTCGTACACGGGTGCCGCGCCCGCGCGGGTGGTCGCCCAGGGCGAGTGCGTCCCCGAGACCTTGGATCACGGGCTGTTCGTCAAGATCTTCCGCAACGGGACGGTGGTCTTCAGCGGCGGCAACGGAGTGGGCATCGTCACCGCCGTCTACACCTGCCGTGGCAGCACGCCGGGCGATTTCCGGGCAGTGTGGAGCACCGGCCAGGTGGACGAGGCAACGTTCCCCTGCGGCTGACCGCCTGGGCGACGGGGGCGCAGGCGGCCTCGGCGAGGCCAGCACGGCCAAGGCGCTCGGGGGCGCCGGGGCGCTCGGGACGAGGCCAAGTCGGCCGAAGCGAGCCTGACCCGGTCGGGGCGAGGGCACGGGACGGTCGGGGGGGCCGGGACGTGGAGCCGGGCGATCGGAGGCGGAGCGGGCCGGGCGGAGCGGGCCGGGCAGGGGGCCGGGCAGGGGGCGCAGCTCAGAGGGCGCTCCGTCAGAGGGCGCTCCGTCAGAGGGCGGGTGTTCTTGTGAGGAGGAGGGTTTCTGTTATTGGCGATTCGTGGGTGCCCTCGGTTGTGCAAGCGTGTGCCCCTGCCACGGCGCCCAGCTTGACGCATTCGTCCACCGGACGGCCGTTCAGAACGCCGTACAGGAAGCCTGAGACGAAGGCGTCGCCCGCGCCGTTGCTGTCGGCCACCGGGCCGGGCAGCGGTGCGGCGGGGAAGGCGCGTACGGAGGCCGAGTCGCGGGTGAGGACGAGGCAGCCGTCCGCGCCCCGCGTGCAGACGACCGTGTGGGCGCGTCCGTTCGCCAGGATGTCGCGCATCGTCGCAGCCGGGTCCGCGAGGGCGGTGGCCGAGAGGAACACCAGGTCGGAGTTGTGGGCGAAGTCCTTCTGGTAGTCGGCGGCGCCGTCCCAGTCGTGCAGGTCGGTGGAGGTGGGGATGCCGGCGAGGTCCGGGTAGACGTGACGGCAGAAGTCCATGATCGAGACGTGCACATGTCTGGGGCGCAGATCGGCGTACAGGTCGCGGGGCAGTCGCTCCCCTGGCGTGACCTTGGGGTCGTGCAGGGAGGTGCGCCGCCCGTCGGGGCCGACGAGCAGGACGCTGCGCCTGGTGCCCGCCTCGGCCGGCCCCCATCTGCAGTCGACGTCCCGCAGGGCGTGCCTGATCAGCGTGCCCTGCGGGTCGTCACCGATGAGGTCGGCGAACGCGACGTCGAGCCCCAGCGCGTGGCAGCCGAGGGCGACTCCGGCCCCGGTGTTCCCGATGCGGTCGACGACGGGCGGCACATGGTAGGTGTCCTTGTACGGCAGGGGCAGTGTGGGCACATAGACAGTGGTGTCCACCCCGGCGCCGCCGAGGACCAGCACGTCACGCGTCAACGTTCGATCAGCCTTTCGAGATACGCCGGGATCAGCGGTCCACCACCGACCCGGAACCCGTTCGAAATACACCGGGCCCACCGGTCCAGCACACGTCCGGAATGCGCCCGGACCAGCGGTCCGGAGCCTGTGGAGCGCGGACGACGAGTTCCGGTTGGAAGATCAGCTCGACGTGCTTGGCCGGAGCGCCGCTGACCTCCTCCAGCAACGTCTGGACGACGGCCGAGGCCATCGCCCGGGATCAGCGGTTGACCAGTGGTCCGGAGCCTGTGGAGCCGCGGACGACGAGTTCCGGTTGGAAGATCAGCTCGACGTGCTTGGCCGGAGCGCCGCTGACCTCCTCCAGCAGCGTCTGGACGGCGGCCGAGGCCATCGCCCCGATCGGCTTGCGCACGGTGGTCAGCGGCGGGTCGGTGAACGCGATCAGCGGCGAGTCGTCGAACCCGACCACCGACACGTCGCCCGGCACCGACAACCCCTTCTGCCGGCACGCCCGGATCGCCCCCAGCGCCATCAGGTCGCTCGCGCACACGATCCCGGTGCACCCGCGGGCCAGGAGCTGCGCGGCGGCCGCCTGCCCGCCCTCGACCGAGAACAGCGAGTGGGAGATCAGGTCGTCGACGTCGGTGGCGCCGAGCAGGTGGGCCATCGCCTGCTTGTACCCTTCGATCTTCCTGATCACCGGGACGAACCGGCGCGGCCCGAGCGCGAGCCCGACGCGTTCGTGGCCGAGGTCGACCAGGTGCTGGACGGCCAGCCGGGCCGCGAGGCGGTCGTCGGGCGAGATGAAGGGCGCGTCGATGTGCTCGCTGTAGCCGTCGACCAGCACGATCGGCAGGCCGCGGTCGATCAGGCGGGTGTAGCGGTCCATCCGGGCGGTGGTGTCGGCGTGCAGGCCGGAGACGAAGACGATGCCGCTGACGCCGCGGTCGACCAGCAGCTCGGTGAACTCGTCCTCGGGGGCGCCGCCGGGGAGCTGGGTGCACAGCACGGGCGTGTAGCCGTGCTGGGTCAGCGCCTTCTCGATGGCCTGGGCGAACGCCGGGAAGATCGGGTTGTCCAGCTCGGGCGTCACGAGCCCGATGAGCCCGTTGCTGCGCTGCCTGAGCCGGGGCGGCCGCTCGTAGCCCATGAGGTCGAGGGCCGTCATCACGGACTGGCGGGTGCCGGCCGAGACGCCGGGCTTGCCGTTGAGCACCCGGCTGACCGTGGCCTCACTCACCCCGGCCTGGGCGGCGATGTCGGCTAGGCGAGCGTGACCGTTCATGGAGCACACTTTACTTTCCACCAGGCGGCCGAATCGGCTGCTCCCGGGACATCGGAGGCGAGCAGCAGTTCTCCCTCGACGCCGAAGTCGACGGGCGCGCCGGTCAGGTTGACGGTGCACAGCACGTCGCCGCGGGAGAAGACCAGTGTGCCCTCGGGCGAGTCGTGCCAGGTCAGGTCGCCGTCCAGGGTGCGGCGCAGGCGCAGCGCGGCGCGGTAGAGCTCCAGGGTGGAGCCGGTGGCGCCGTCCTGGGCCTGGACGCTGAGCTCGGACCAGTCGGCGGGGATCGGCAGCCACGGGTCGCGCCAGCCGAGGTCGCGGGTCCACGGCAGCGGCACGCGGCAGCCGTCGCGCCCGCTGTCGGGGTCGCGCAGCCGCTGCGGGTCCTGGCAGACCTCGTCCGGCAGGTCGAGCACCTCGGGGAGGCCCAGTTCCTCGCCCTGGTAGACGTAGGCCGAGCCGGGCAGCGCGAGCGTCAGCAGCGCGGCGGCGCGGGCCCTGGCCAGGCTGCCGTAGCGGGTGACGTGCCGCTTGACGTCGTGGTTCGACAGCACCCAGGTGGTGGGCGCGCCCACGGAGCCGGCCGTGGCGAGCGAGGAGTCGATCACGGCGCGCAGTTCGGCGGCGTCCCACGGGGTGAACAGGTAGTGGAAGTTGAAGGCCTGGTGGAGCTCGTCGGGCCGGACGTACATGGCCAGGCGTTCGGCGGTGGGCGCCCACGCCTCGGCGACGCCGACGCGTTCGCCGGGGTAGGAGTCGAGCACGCGGCGCCATGCCCGGTGGATCTCGTGCACGCCGTCGTTGTCGAAGTACGGCACCGGTTCGCGGCCGATCATCCTGGTCTGGTTCGGATGACCGATGTCGGGCAGGCCGTGCGGTTTGACCATGCCGTGGGCCACGTCCACGCGGAAGCCGTCCACGCCCAGGTCGAGCCAGAAGCGCAGGATGGACTCGAACTCGCCGCGCACCTCGTCGTCGTCCCAGTTGAGGTCCGGCTGGGCGGGGTCGAACAGGTGGAGGTACCACTGGCCGTCCTCGACCTGGGTCCAGGCCGGGCCACCGAAGATCGACTCCCAGTCGTTGGGCTGATCGCGGAAGATGTAACGATCGCGTCGCTCCCCGCGCAGCGCGGCCTGGAACCAGGGGTGCGCCGACGAGGTGTGGTTCGGTACGACGTCCACGATGACGCGCAGGCCGTGCCCGTGGGCCTCGTCGATGAGCGCCTTGGCGTCGGCCAGGGAGCCGAACAGCGGGTCGACGTCCCGGTAGTCGGCCACGTCGTAGCCGAAGTCGGCCATCGGCGAGGTGTAGAAGGGCGTCAGCCAGACGGCGTCCACCCCCAGCTCGACCAGGTACGGCAGGCGATCGCGCACGCCGATCAGGTCGCCCACGCCGTCGCCGTTGCCGTCGGCGAAACTGCGCACGTAGACCTGGTAGATCACGGCGTCACGCCACCACATGCTCATGGATCTCCCCCCGGGTGTCCCGGACAATGAAAGCCCTTGCGGCAAGTTTACGCAAGCCCTTCCATGCACCTCATATCCCGATTTATGGGTATACGGGCGTTCAAAACCCTTGGCCGAAACCCCCGCCAGTGAGATTCTTTATGTCAAGGGTGGACATGCAGCGTTAAGGCGCGATGTACTACCTCATCAATCAGCATCGTCACAGGTGACACGCGCGCAAGGTGTGGGCCCATGAGCTCGGTCGTACTCGACAAAGTGACCAAGGTGTATCCGGGCGACTACCTGGCAGTCGACCGGTTGAGCCTGCAGGCCGAGGACGGCGAGTTCCTCGTCCTCCTTGGTCCTTCCGGTTGCGGCAAGTCCACGCTGTTGCGGATGATCGCCGGCCTGGAGGAGATCACTGACGGTGATCTCTGGCTGGACGGCCAGCTCGCCAACCACCTGCCGCCGCGCGACCGCGATGTGGCCATGGTGTTCCAGAACGGCGCGCTCTACCCCCACCGGACCGTGCGCGGGAACATCGCCTTCCCCCTGGAGATCGCCAAGTCGGACCCGGCGATGGTGCGCGACCGCGTCACCGAGCTGTCGAAGGCGCTGCACATCGAGGAGACGCTTGAACGCCGTCCCGGCACCCTGTCGGGCGGTCAGCGGCAGCGCGTGGCGATGGGCCGGGCGATCGTCCGGCAGCCGAAGCTCTTCCTCATGGACGAGCCGCTGTCGAACCTCGACGCCGGCATGCGCACCGAACTGCGCATGGAGATCTCCGCGCTGGTCAGGTCGCTCGGGGTCACCACGATCTACGTCACGCACGACCAGGTCGAGGCGCTCACGCTGGCCGACCGGATCGCGATCCTGAACCGCGGCGTCCTGCAGGACGTGGGCACTCCGGCCCAGATTTACAACGATCCAGCGACGGCGTTCGTGGCGGCCTTCCTCAACTCCCAGCAGTTGAACCTGCTGGCGGCCGGTGTCAGGACGCCGCAGAACCAGTACGTCATGCTCGACTTCGGCCCGCACCGGCTCACGATGCCCTGGAGCGATCCCAGGGCGTACGCGATCTCTCAGCACACGGGCGGGCAGGTGCTGGTCGGCATGCGTCCCGACGGCCTGGCGCCGGTGCCGGAGTCGTACGACGGGCCGTCCTTCTACGGGCGGGTGCGGGCGCTGGAGTACCACGGGCACGAGTGGCTGGCGTACCTGGAGTGCGGCATGCCGGCCGTGCCGGTGCCCGAGCCGCCGGACCCGCGCGCCCGCGTCAACGCCGAGCGCGACGGCGCGGGCGGGCTGACCGGGATGGTGCGGCGGCTCTTCTCGCAGCGCGCGCCGGAGCACGAGGAGCAGGAGCAGGTCGGCCAGAACGTGGGCAGCGGCTTCCACCGCCGCTCGGACCTGATCGTCCGGCTGGGCAACCGGCCGATGTGGCGGGCGGGCGACGCGGCGAAGGTCGCGGTGGACCTGTCCCGCCTCATGATCTTCACGTTGGACGGCGCCCGCATCGACCCGCCCCGCCGCTGACCCCACGGCCGAGAGCCTGACGCGTCACGCCTCACGAGGAGGCGGGGCTCCAGCGGGGGCCGGCCGGGGTGTCCTCCACGATCACGCCGCCGCGTGCCATGGCCTTCCGCAGCGCGTCCGCCACCTCGTACCGCCCCGCTCTTCGCAGCTCCGCGCGCAGGTCGAGCAGGGGTTCGGCCAGCGTGCGCAGGTTGGCGGTCGCGGCGGCCTCGCCCAGGCGGGCGATCAGCAGCCGCAGCAGCTCCCGGGCCTGCTCGACCCCGCCGGAGTCCTCCTCGGTGTCGGCCGCCCACTTGACGATCTCCGCCTCCAGGTCCAGCACGAGCTGCGCCGCCGCCACCATGTCCGGCCTGCCGACCGCGTCCTTGAACAGCTCCTCGCAGGACCGGATCGTCTCCTCCAGGGTGACGGCGGGTTCCGCGGCGACCACAGCGGGCCCCGGCGGCGCGACCGTCCCGGGCACGGCCCCCTCCGCCAGGCCGCGGACGGCCGCCAGACTCGTACGGGTGCCGGCCGGCAGCACGCTCACCGCCCCGGGACGCCGTACGGTCAGCCCGCCGCGCCCGGCCACCTCCACCGCCTCCGACTCCAGGTCGATGATCAGCGCCGTGTGCTCGTCGAGCCCCAGGACGGCGGTCTCCGGCGGCAACTCCCGCTCCATCCGCGACAACCGCCGCTCACCTAAGTAGCAGTAGCGGGTGTCGTGGGTGCCGCCCTCGGCGTTGTCGAAGTGCGGGATCAGCACGGCCCGCAGGCCCAGCGGCGCCAGCAGGTCGACGCCCTCGCGCCAGTGGGGCTCGGCGCCCACCTTGTAGATCTCGTAGACGGGCACGGTGGCCAGGCCCGCGGTGCAGGCGGCGGCCGAGGCGAGCACGGTCACCCCCTGCCGCGCGCGTACGCGGGCCCGCAGGTCGCCGGCCACGCCGGAGGCGGCCCACCGGTCCAGCGCGTACGTGGGGCTGCCCGGCCCGGAGAACACCCAGTCCGCCCCCGTGACGCCGGCGGCCACCTCGACCTCCAGCCCGACGCTGCGGGCGAAGTAGCGGCGGGCGCGGGCGGAGATATCGGCGGCGTTCTCCTGGAAGGCGTAGGGGGTGTCGAGCAGCACCGCGCGGGCCCCGGCGCGCAACCCGCGCGCCACCGTCCGGTGGACCTCGACCATGGTCGGGCTCGTCTCCCCCGACCCCATGAGCACCAGCGAACCCGGCATGACCTCGGCCCTTCTCCCACCCGCGGGCGACCGCGGGCGGCTGCCTGCGCACCCTGACCGGACCGGGCCCGGGAGAGCCCCGACGAGGCCGCGCGACGGCCGGGCGGGGTTCGCGCCGATGACCCGCACACCATCTTGCACTCCACGGACCGGCGGTACGAGCCCGGCGACGAGATCGTGCCGATCTACCTGGTGTGCCCCGGCCCGTCGCCCTGGCTGCCCGCGCCCTGAAAGCCCACCCGCGCGTCGCGGCCCGCCTGCCGCCGGTCGGCGCGCGCGCCGGGGGCGGCCCGCCGGGACAGGCGCCGGCCCAGCGCCTGCATGGGACGCTCGACGTACCGGTAGGAGAGCGCGCTGACGGCCAGGATCAGCGCCAGCGCCAGCCCTGCCATCGCCAGCTGGTACGGCAGCGGCGCCCACCGCAGGTCGCCGCTGACCTCCACGAAGTACTTCAGCAGCGGATGGTGCACCAGGTAGAGCGAGTAGCTGATCAGCCCGAGCCAGGTGAGCACGGCGGGCAGCCGCCGCCCGCGCAGCGCCATCGCGCCCGCGAACGTCGCCGCCGCCAGCGCGATCGTGGTCAGCCACACGTCGGCCTCGACCCACCACCAGCCGCTCTCGATCGCCCACAGCGGGGCGACGGCCACCAGCGCCGCCGTCACCGCGACCGGCCACAGACCGCCGCGCCCGCGTTCCCACCGATGGATCGCCGTGCCGGCGAACATGACCGCGACCACGGCCGCGCCCAGCCACGGCACCCGGCTGCTCAGCAGCAGCAACGCCAGCGCCATCAGCCCGAGCACGCACGCCGCGGTCCTGCGGAACCAGCCGCCGACCACGCAGGCGAGCCCGGCGGCGAACACCGCGCACGACACGTACGCCGGCCACCCGCCCCGCAGCACCGCCCCCGACACGACCAGCCCCACCACGACGGACGCGCCGGCGAACAGCACGGACACCAGCCCGCTGCGTTCGTGCGCCCTCATCAGGAACAGCGCCGTGACCAGCAGGTAGAACACCATCTCGTACGACAGCGTCCACATGGTGTCGGCCACGCCGCCCACGCTCACGACGTCGAGCAGCATGGTCGCGTGGGCCGCCACCGCGCTCCCGTCACGCGGCACGCCCTCGCGCACCGGCACCCACCAGGACGCCGCCAGCACCAGCGCGATCACGGCCAGGTAGAGGGGGTAGAGGCGGAAGGCGCGACTGGCCCAGAAGGCCCGGACGTCGCCGTGGCGCTCCAGCGAGGTCGGGATGATGTACCCGCTGACCAGGAAGAACACCAGGATGCCGTAGACGCCGAGGTTGAACCAGTAGGGCCGCAGCGCGGGCAGGAACCACGGCAGCAGGTGCTCGGCGACCACCGCGAGCGCGCCGATGCCACGCAGGGCGTCGAGCCAGGCGAGCCTGGACGGCGCGCCGGGCGTGGTCGTGTCGGGGGTCGCGGCGGTCGGCACCCGCCCCAACTTACCCGGAGCGGGCTAGGTGATGCGGTGGGTCGCCAGGGACGCGTGGTGGTCGGCGCCGTCCGGGCCGTACGGGTCGGTGTGGACGGTGGCGGCGCGCAGGCGGGGAAGGTCGTGGATGAGGCGGTGCTCGGCCTCGACCGCGACGGCGTGGGCGTCCACGACCGACATGTCGTGGTTCACCAGGATCTCGACCTCGGCGCGCAGGGCGTGCCCGATCCAGCGCAGGCGCACCGAGCCGACGCGCTCGACGCCCGGGACGGCGGCCAGGATGCGTTCGGCGTCGTCCAGCAGGGCGGGGTCGACGGCGTCCATGAGGCGGTGGTAGATCTCGCGGGCGGCGTCGCGCAGGACGAAGCAGATGGCGACGGTGATCAGCAGGCCGACGATCGGGTCGGCGATCGGGAAGCCGAGGGCCGCGCCGCCCGCGCCGAGGAGCACGGCGAGGGAGGTGAAGCCGTCGGTCCTGGCGTGCAGGCCGTCGGCCACGAGCGCGGCCGAGCCGATCTGGCGGCCCACGGTGATGCGGTAGCGCGCCACCCACTCGTTGCCGACGAAGCCGGCCAGCGCGGCGGCGGCCACCCAGCCGAGCGCCCGGACGTCCTGGGGCTCGACGAGCCGCCGGACGGCCTCGTACCCGGCCAGGGCCGCCGAGGCGGCGATGAGCACGACGATGACGATGCCCGCGAGGTCCTCGGCCCTGCCGTAGCCGTAGGTGAAGCGGCGGGTGGCGGCGCGGCGTCCGAGCGAGAACGCGATGGCCAGCGGGACGGCGGTGAGCGCGTCGGCCAGGTTGTGCAGCGTGTCGCCGAGCAGCGCGACCGACCCGGACGCCACGACGATCACGGCCTGGACGACGGCGGTGAGCATGAGGACCGCGAAGGAGACGGCCAGCACGCGCATGCCCCGGCGGCTGGACTCCAAGGCGCTGTCGGTCCTGGCGGCGCTGTCGTGGCTGTGCGGCGTGAACACGTGCGCCGCCTTGACGGCCAGCGCTCTGAAGCCTCGTCGCTCCCCCGCCCCATGGCCGTGTCCGTGACCGTGTCCATGGCCGTGCGCGTGGGTGTCGGAATCAGACATGGGCGCCCTCCTGCTTGCACATCTCGTCCGCTCCGACCAGGATATGTAGTCATGTACGCACGCGACAACGTCTCAGGTGCGGACCACTCGCAGGAGCAACCCACTCCCGCCCAGGTCAACGCCGCCGTCGACGCGTTCCGCATGCTCAGCGACGCCACCCGGCTCCGGCTGATGTGGGAGTTGTCCGCCGGTGAGCTGGACGTGAACTCCCTGGCCCAGGCGGTCGGCGCGGCGCGCCCGTCGGTGTCGCAACACCTGGCCAAGCTCAGGCTGGCGGGCCTGGTGGACACCCGCAGGGACGGCCGCCGGGTGCTCTACCGCGCCCGTGACGGGCACGTGCGGGCGCTCATCGCCGAGGCGCTGTCCCACGCCGACCACGAGGTCTCAGGGCTGCCCCGGCACGACTAGCTACCAGCCCACCCGGCCCTTGCCGGAGACCAGGGCACGGGCGATCACCAGCCGCTGCACGTCGTTGGTGCCCTCGCCGATCGCCATCAGCGGGGCGTCCCGGTAGAGCCGTTCGACCACGAACTCCTGGGAGTAGCCGTAGCCGCCGTGGATGCGCATCGCCTCCAGCGACGCCTTCAGCGCCACCTCGGAGGCGAAGTACTTGGCCATGCCCGCCTCCATGTCCACCCGCTTGCCCCCGTCGGCCTGGGACGCCGCCCAGTACGTGAGCAGCCGGGCCGCCTGGATCTCGGTGGCCAGGTCGGCGAGCTTCAGCTGGATGGCCTGGAAGTCGGCGATGGGCTGCCCGAACGCGGTGCGCCCCCGGGCGTACTCCAGGGCGGCGTCGTAGGCCGCCTGGGCGACGCCGACGGCCCGGGCGGCGATGTTGACCCGGCCGATCTCCAGCCCGCCGAGCACCTGCTGCATGCCGCGCCCCTCGACGCCGCCGAGCAGCGCCGAGACCGGCACGCGCACCTCGTCGAGCACGACCTCGCACGTCTCGGTGCCCTTGTAGCCGAGCTTGGGCAGGTCGCGGCTGACGCCGAAGCCGGGCGAGGCCGGATCGACGAGCAGCACGGACATGCCCTTGTGGGCGGGCTCGGTGATCGAGGTCTTGACCAGCACGGGCAGCGGGTCGGCGTGCCGGGCGTTGGTGATCCACGTCTTGGTGCCGGTCACCACGTAGTGGTCGCCGTCGCGGATCGCGCGGGTCTGGATGCCCTGCAGGTCGGTGCCGGCGCCGGGCTCGGTGAGCGCGATGGCGGTACGGCGGTCGCCGCTCGCCAGGTCGGCGAGGTGGAGGCGTTTCTGCTCGTCGGTTCCGTGCTTGGCGATCATCCAGCAGGCCAGCGAGTGGGAGCCGATCGTGCCGGCCACGCCCATCCAGCCACGCGCGATCTCCTCGAAGACCAGCGCGAAGGAGACCATGTCGGCGCCCAGCCCGCCGTACTCCTCGGGGACGGTCAGCCCGAACAGCCCCATCTGCTTCATCTTCTCGACGATCTCGGTGGGGTAGCGGCCCGAGTGCTCCCACTCGGTGGCCACGGGCAGGATCTCCTTCTCCACGAAGGCGCGCAGGGTCTCCCGGAAGGCCCTCTGCTCGTCGGTCAGCTCGAAATCCATGGCCTCAGGTCCTCTGCGCGGGAGGGACGGTCGAGGCTCACGTTATTCGTCTGATGTTTGGCCGGTCAATCGTTCTAGGCGCGGGCGGCCAGCTTGGCGACGACGTCCACGATGCGGACCGCGCGTTCCAGCTCGGCGCGGTGGAAGACCGGCCCTCCGGCGCGGGCGACCACGACGTGCAGGCGCTGCGGGACCATGGGCAGCAGCATCAGCCGCAGGTCCGCCGAGTCCAGGGCGATCGCGCGCGGGGGCGGGTCGGGCAGGTTCACGACCTCCGGCGCCGCCATCGAGGCGTGCCGTACGGCTCCGTCCTCGACCGCGACCGACCACTCGGCGCCGCACAGCCCGGGCAGGGCGTCCACCAGTGTGGCCAGGCCGCGCGCCGGTTCCGTCGCGACGTGCATGAGCAGGTCGTAGTCGGGGGCGGAGCCGGGCACGTCGCGGGTGGGCCAGACGCCCTCGACGCGTACGCCCGGCGTCGCCGCCAGGCGTTCGCAGACCTCCGTCGCGCTGATCGGTCCCGGCCAGGACACGATGAAGTCGTCCACGGCCCGGCCGGTCTCCCGTTCGAGCACGGTGACCTGCAGGATGTCGGCGCCGAGCGTCCCCAGCGCCTTCGCGACCTGGCCAAGGCCGCCCGGCCGGTCCGGCAGGGACACCCTCAGTCGCAGCAGCATTGCCCGCCCCCTTTCCAGAGGCTCTCACAGTGCCGTGGACAGGTTTCTCACATGTTCCACGGATATGTCGCGCATGCTGCGCTTATATCCCAGGATCTAGCGCTAAGTCCGGATTGTCGAACCTGAATGGCGGTTTGAGCAGGTGTTTTCCCAAAACCGACCAAGGATCGTTCAAGGATCAGGCGGACGCAGCCCCGCACGTGGGGTTCGGGCGGACGCAGCCCCGCACGTCACGATCAGGCGGGCGCACGCCGCACCTCGGGATCAGGCGGGCGCACGCCCGCACGTCACGATCAGGCGGGCGCACGCCCGCACGTCGGGATCAGGCGAACACGTCCTGCTGGTAGCGGCCGTCCGCCTCCAGGGCGGCCAGCCAGGCCGCGCCGTCCGCGCCGTCCCCGCCGGTGCGCCGCAGGTGCACGTCCAGCAGCGCCTGACGCACCGCGGGGGCCATCCGCAGGCCGTCTCCGCAGACGTAGACGTACGCGCCCTGTTCCAGCAGCTCCCACACCTCCTCGGCGTGACCGGCGACGGCGTCCTGGACGTAGCGGTACGGATGCCCGGCCACGGCCGAGAACGCGGTGTGCACGTTGACCTCCTCGCGGGCGGCCCAGGCGGTCACCTCGTCCCGGTACAGCCAGTCGTGGTCGGGGTGGCGGCAGCCGGTGAAGACCTCGGCCCGGCCGCCCGCCCCGCCCAGCGCCCGCTCCTCCAGGAAGCCGCGCAGCGGCGCGAACCCCGTGCCGGGGCCGACCAGGATGACCGGCGTGGCCGGGTCCTCCGGCAGCCGGAACGGCGGCGCGGGCACGCGTACGTACCCGTAGAACACCTCTCCGGGCCGCAGCCCGGCCAGGTACGCCGAGCACATGCCCTGGTAGGTGCCGCTGCCGGACCAGGCGGGCCCCTCGACCAGCCCGACGGTGAGCCGCACCAGGCCGGGGTCGGCCAGCGGCGAGGAGGAGACCGAGTAGTAGCGCGGCCGGATCGGCCCGGCCATCTCCAGGAACACCGGCAGTGGCAGCTCGACGGCCGGGAAACGCTCCAGCAGGCTCAGCGGCGAGACCCGCTTGGCCAGGATCTCGTCGGCGTAGTTCGCGGTCAGCTCGGCGAGCTGGCCGCGCGTCCAGGGGCAGCCGGTGTGCGCGGCCAGGGCCTCCAGGTCGGACCTGGTGGCCACCTCCTGCAGCTCGGCGAACTCGGTCAGCAGCAGCCCGGCCGTCACCGGCGTGTCCACGGGCAGGTGGGTGGCGCCGGCGGCGCGCAGCCGCACCACCTGCTCACGCGGGACGCGCAGGCAGCGCAGGGCCCACTCGACCAGCTCGGGATCGTTCTTGGCGAAGACGGCGACGTGGTCGCCCGCCGTGTACGTCACGCCCTCGGGCAGGCGGGCCACGATGGAGCGCACGCCGGGCCGCGGGGCCTCGGCCGAGAAGTCCCACAGGCCGGTGGGGTCGCCGGTGAGCTCCTCGTTGGACACGACGGTCAGCGGCACGGCCCGCTCGGACACGACGGCCGGCCTGACCTCGCTCTCGCCGAGCACGTCCATCTCGTAGCGCGGCCCGGCCGCGCCCGCCGGGGCGCTGTACTCCTCGGCCAGCGCGGCCCAGAGCCGGGCCGTCCACGCCGAGACGTCGCCGTCGAAGTCGCCGTCGGCGTCGGCCTCGCCGCGCTCGATCAGCGGCACCGCCCCGGCGGCGGTCAGCTTCTCCCCGGCCCGGCGCGGGAAGTCCTGGTACGTCGGCCACTGGGAGTTGCCGCAGCCGAGCACCGCCAGGCGCACGCCGGACAGGTCGGGCAGCTCCGCCAGGGCGTCGAAGCGCTGGGCGTTGTCGGGCGCCTTGCCGTTGTAGGAGGAGGCGACCACGACGAGCAGGCCCTCCGACGGCGGGGTGAGGTCGTCCAGGGTGGTCAGGGTGGTGGCGAAGCCGGACCGGCCGGCCCGCTCGGCCAGCCGCTCGGCGATGTCGGCGGCGGTGCCCAGGTTGGAGCCGTAGGCGACGGTGAGCGGCACGCCGGTGACCGCGAGGTCGCGCTCCTCGCCCGCCCCGGCGGCCTGGACGACCTCGGCGGCGGCGGTGCGCTCGTGGGCGCGGCGCTCGCGCACCCGCAGGGTGAACCCGTCGGGCTTGATGGTCAGCGTCTGCTTGATCTGCATCCGGTAGGCGTCCGGGTCGGAGACGGCGAAGCGGCGCAGGATCATGGCCAGGGCGAGCCGGGCCTCGGTCAGCGCGAACTGGCGGCCGATGCAGGCCCGCTCACCGTTGCCGAACGGCTTGTACGCCGCCGGGTGGTGGTCCTTCTTGTTCTCCGGCAGCCAGCGGTCGATGTCGAACTCCTCCGGCCGCTCCCACGCCTTGGGGTGGCGGTGCAGCGACGGCAGCAGCACGGCGACGCCCTGGCCGGCCTCGATCTCGTAGCCGCCGATGGTGGTGGGCTCGATGGCGCTGACGGCGAATGCGGGGATCGGCGACCAGACCCGCAGCGTCTCCTCCAGGATCCGGGGGATGACGTCGAGCTTCATGATCGTCTCGTAGCTGGGCGGTTCGTCGCCGGGCAGCAGGCGGTCGACCTCGTCGTAGGCCCTGGCCAGGGTGTGCGGGTCGCGTAGCAGGTTGTACAGGGCGAAGGAGAGCAGGCCGCTGGTGGTCTCATGCCCGGCGATCAGGAAGGTGAGCACCTGGTTGCGGATGTTCTCGTCGGACAGGCGGCCGCCGGTCTGCGGGTCGGCGGCCTCCAGCATGAGGCCGAGCAGGTCCTTGGTGTCGCCGGCGCCCTCGGTGCGGCGCCGCCTGATCACGTCGTCGACCAGGACACGCATGGTCTCGATGTCGCGCCGGTAGGTCTCCTCGTGGCCGCGCTTCAGCCGGGTGACGAACGGGAGCTGCTGGTTGCGCAGCATGGCCTCGGTCAGCGCGCCGCCCATGGCCTTCAGGAACGGGTGCAGCTCGGGCGAGGCGAAGGAGTCGAAGCGGAAGCCGAAGCCGGTCAGCGAGATGGTGTCCAGCGTGAGCCGGGTCATGTCGTCGGCCACGGGCAGGTCCTGCCCCTGGCGGCCGGCCCATGAGGCGACGAGCTGCTCGGCGACCTCCAGCATCTGCGGGTAGTACGCCTTCATCGAGCGCTGGCTGAAGGCGGGCAGCAGGATGCGGTGCGCCTGCCCCCACACCGGCTCGTGCAGCTCGGCGGTGAACAGGCCGTCGCCGCCGAAGTCGCGCACGATCGACAGCGGCGGGGTGATGCGCTTGACGAACCTGCTCTCGTCGCACACCTCCGCCACCAGGTCGGGGTCGTAGACCAGGACGATCGTGCGCCCGGCGACCTCCAGCCGGAAGATGCCCTCGTCGTACCGCTCGGCGACCTTGACGAAGTGCTCCACCGGCGAGTGGGCCGGGATCTGCAGCGTGTTGCCCAGGATCGGCAGGCCCTGCGGGGCGGGGATACGCCTCATGAGTGCTCCCTTCGGTAGCCATACACCGTATGGCTGACGCTACCATACGCTGTATGGCAGTGAGCGCGCGCAGGGGAGCGCCCCTGAGTCTCGGTGAGATCTGTTCCACGGCGCTGCGCCTGATCGACGAGGGCGGCGTCGAGGGGCTGTCGATGCGGAAACTGGCCGCCGAGCTGGACGTCAACCCCATGTCGGTCTATCACCACGTCGCGAGCAAGGAGGCGCTGCTGGCCCGCATCTGCGAGACGATCAGCGTCCGGCTGCCGCTGCCGCCCGACGACGGCACCCCATGGCCGGACCAGCTCCGGACCCTGGCCCTGGCCTACCACCGGCACGCCCGGCAACATCCGGCGATGTGGACCTATCTGCACAACCATCCCGAGTTCGTCGAGGACCGGCGGCTGCCGCTGTGGCAGGCGCTCTACCGCATCCTGCGCGCGTCCGGGGTGCCCGAGGAGGAGCTGCGGCGGACGAGCGAGGTGCTGCACGCGTTCGTCTCGGGGTTCGTCTTCGCCGAGACGCGAGGCCACCTGACGGGCGAGCCCGAGGAGGTCGAGCGCAGCTTCGACGTCGCCCTGAACATGATCATCCATGGCCTGGCCGCCCGGTGACCCCTGCGTTGGAAAGTCCAACCCACTCGCGTTAGGGTGAGTTGGACTTTCCAACGAACAGGAGGCCGCGATGCGCGACGCCGTCATCGTGCAAGCCGTACGCACCCCGATCGGCAAGGGCAAACCCGGCGGCGGGCTGCACGGGACGCACCCCGTCGACCTGCTCGCGCATGCCCTGCGCGCCCTGATCGAGCGCAGCGGCGTGGACCCGTCGCTGGTCGACGATGTGATCGGCGGCTGCGTCGACCAGGTGGGCGAGCAGGCCATGAACACCACCCGCTACGCCTGGCTGGCCGCCGGTTTCCCCGACTCGGTGCCCGCCGTCACGGTCGACCGGCAGTGCGGCTCGTCCCAGCAGGCCGTGCACTTCGCCGCGCAGGGCGTCATGTCCGGCGCGTACGACCTGGTCGTGGCCTGCGGCGTGGAGTCGATGAGCCGGGTGCCGATGTGGTCGAACGTGCCGCCGGGCGCCGACCCGTTCGGGCCCTCGGTGGCCGCCCGCTTCCCCGGGGGGCTCGTCCCGCAGGGCATCAGCGCCGAGCTGATCGCCGCGAAATGGTCGCTGAGCCGCGAGGAGATGGACGCCTTCTCCGCCGGCTCCCACGCCAAGGCCACCGCCGCCGACTTCGGCGCCGAGATCGCCCCGATCGCCGGCCTGGACCAGGACGAGTCGGTCCGGCCCGCCACCACGCCCGAGATCCTGGCCGGGCTGCGGCCCGCCTTCGCCGACCCCGGCTACGCCGCGCGATTCCCGCAGATCACCTGGTCGGTCACCGCCGGCAACACCAGCCCGATCAACGACGGCGCGGCGGCCGTCCTGATCACCAGCTCCGAGACGGCCGGCCGGCTGGGCCTGCGCCCGCTGGCCCGGCTGCACAGCTTTGCCGTCACGGGCTCCGACCCGCTGCTCATGCTCACCGGCGTGATCCCGGCGACGGAGAAGGTGCTGCGCCGCGCCGGGCTCTCGCTGTCCGACATCGAGCTGTTCGAGGTGAACGAGGCGTTCGCGAGCGTCGTACTGGCCTGGCTGCGGGAGACGGGGGCCGACCCGGCGAAGGTCAACGTCAACGGCGGCGCCATCGCCCTCGGCCATCCGCTCGGCGCCAGCGGCGCCCGGATCACCACCACGCTCGTGCACGCCATGCGCTCGCGCGGCGCGCGCTACGCCCTGCAGACCATGTGCGAGGCGGGCGGCCTGGCCAACGCGCTCGTCCTGGAAAGCCCGAGCTAGGGGTCAGGCGGCGTCCCAGACGGCCTCGAACGCCGCCTGGGTGATCTCCGTCAGTTCCCAGATCTCCAGCGGCTGGTCGGTGAGGAAGCCGCGCTCGTCCTGGAGCCGGCCCCACCAGTAGCGGTGGGCGACCCGGTCGGTGTCGACCTCGATCTGCCTGATCGCCCAGTGCTCGCCGTCGCCCTCGACGCTCTCGAACAGCCAGACGCGCCCGCCGGGGCCGGCGTCGTGCCAGAAGCGGTGGGGCACGTCGGCCTCGGCGAGCTGCTTGACCAGCGGCAGGCGAAGATCCGGAACCATGCTCGGTAGGCTACACCGCTACCGCTGGTAGGCCCCGGCGTCCGGCGCCCCCGTCAGCGCCCTGCCCAGCATGTCCTTGCCGAAGGCGGCGCCGCCGTACCACGTGGGCGACAGCGGCAGGCCGCGGCCCAGCGCCGGGGAGCCCGGACGCAGCCGCAGGTCGGTGCGGGAGACGAACAGCGGGTCGGCCTTGACCGACTTCGGCCCCAGCTTGAAGGTCATCTTGCGGCCGGAGTAGACGCTGCCGCCGTCGTCGACGCCCTTGCCGTCGGCCCAGCCCGCCTCGCCGCCGACCTGGATCACGTTGTTGCGCAGCCTGAGGATGGCGGGCGAGCAGCCGTCGTGGCAGGACCAGCCGATGGTGTCCTTGGCCGGCAGGTAGACCGAGTTCTGGACGGCGATCGTGCCCTTGACCGGGCCGACGACGTGGCCGGGGCCGCGGGTGATGAGGAAGGAGCCGCGGCTGCGGCCGGAGGTGACGACGTTGAAGGCGAAGATGTTGCCGGTGGCGGTCTTGCCCTTCTGGGCGCCGAGCTCGGTGAAGGTCTCGTTGTCGCGCGCGGTGTTGTGGGTGACGCGGTTGCGGTCGCCGTTGAAGATCTCGACGGCGGACCCGTCGGTGCCGTAGTCGTGGCTCCTGGCGTAGCTGCCGGTGATGGTGTTGCGGGTCACCAGGTTGTCGTCGCCGTTGAGCAGCACGCCGAAGGCGCCGGAGTCGTTGTCGCCGCCCTCGTCGTTGACGCTCATGCGGTTGTTGCCGGTTAGCGTGCTGTCGCGGACGGTGTTGTGCGAGCCGGACGGCGTGATCCACACGCCCGCGACGTTGGCGTCGGCCTGGACGCCGGCCAGCTCGATGTGGTGGCCGCCGAGCTGGAACCCGGCGAACCGGCAGCCGGTGGCACGCAGGCCGCCGATCTGCCAGTAGGCGCCCTTGACGACCACGCAGTCGCGCTCTTCGCCGCTGATCCTGGGCAGGGCGCCGGTGCCGTGGGAGCGGATGATGATGGGCCGGGCGGCGGTGCCCGAGGCCGTGAGCCGCAGCGGGCCGGTGAAGCTGCCGCCCCGCTTGAAGCTGACGGTGTCGCCCGGCTTGAGGGCGACGGAGTTGACCTTGTCCAGCGACTTCCACGGCTTGTCGGCGCTGGTGCCGGCGGCGGAGTCGTCGCCGGCCCTGGAATCGACGTAGTAGGTGGTGCCCGCCCTGGCCTCCGCGGCGGTCGGTACGGCGGTCAGAAGCGAAGCCGCGACGGCTACGGAGAGCAACCTCATGCGCGCACACCACTATCTAATTGAGAACGGTACGGGGCGGAGCCCTACCGTAGCGTGATCAGTGTGTGATGCGCCACACACACACCGCAGGTCCTTCTCCCGGGATCTCGTCGCCGTCCGGAGCGTTGTAGACGCCCTGGGCCTGCGCTCCGATGGGCAGCGCCGCGCCGGGCGCCCGGCGGACGGACACCAGCAGCGACTCCTCGAACGTCTCGCGCGCGAAAACCAGGCAGTCGGCGTCGGCATGCAGCCAGCGCAACCCTCCGTGACGCAGGGCGGGCTCGGCGCGGCGCAGCCCGAGCAGCGCGCGGTAGGCCGCCAGGGTCGCCTGGTCCTGGTCGTGCGGCCGGTTCCAGGGCATCGGGGTGCGCGAGTGCTCCCCGTTGATCCCGGTCAGGCCGAACTCGCTGCCGGCGAAGACCATGGGCGTGCCGGGCAGCGTGGCCTGCAGGCCCAGGGCGAGCAGGTGGCGTTCGCGTGAGCCGGTCACCGTGCGGATGCGCGGCGAGTCGTGGGAGTCCAGGAGCTGCCAGGAGTGCGTGAGCGAGCGCCAGGACATGTGCGAGGCGAACGACCTGAACGTGGCCAGGGTGTCGGCGCCGTCACGCTCGGGCACGCCGCCCGGCACGCCGAGGAAGTGCGGGAGGTCCAGGTCGGGGCCGCGCAGCCAGGCCCAGACCGGGCGGGTGAAGCCGCCGTAGTTCATGGTGCCGTGCCAGCCGTCGCGGTCGAGGTCGAGCGAGGCGTCGTGGTTGTGCTCGGCGATGAAGGCCGCCTCGGGGCCGAGCTGGCGGCGCAGCATGGCGGCGACCTCGTGGTTGCGGTCTTCGGGGCCGAGCCTGGCGGTCATGTTGGCGACGTCCACGCGCCAGCCGTCCAGGGGGCCGAGCCACTTCTTCAGCACCGCGCGCATGCTGGAGCGCACCAGCTCGCTGCCCCAGTTGAGCTTGGGCAGCGACTTGACGCCCCACCACGACTCGTAGTCGCCGGTGTCGGGGTCGAAGTAGAACATCTCCCGTTCGAGGGCGTTCACGTCGGACACGGCGGCGGTGAACCATTCGTGGGCGTCGCCGCAGTGGTTGGTGGTGATGTCGCCGAGCAGGCGCATGCCGCGGGCGTGCAGCGCGCCCGACAGCCGGTGCAGGGCCTCGTCGCCGCCGAGCAGCGGGTCGACGTGCTCGAAGCTCGCGGCGTCGTAGCGGTGGTTGGAGCGGGCCGGGAAGACCGGCGTCAGGTAGACGGTGTCGGCGCCGAGCCCCTGGATGTGGTCCAGGCGCCGGGTGATCCCGTCGAGGTCGCCGCCGTAGAACTGCTGGGCGGTGCCGGGGCCGCTGGGGATCACCGGGTCGCGGTCCCAGTCGCGCGGCAGCGCCCAGTCGGGCAGGTCCGGCATCGGGCCGGAGCGGTCGAAGCGGTCGGGGAAGATCTGGTAGACGATCGCGTCCGACATCCACGAGGGCGGCGCCTGGTAGCAGACCAGGCGGAAGTCGCTCGCGTCGGTCAGGTCATGCGCGACCGGGCCGGCCGCGGTCAGCCACCGCCGGCCGCGGCGGGTGTGCAGCAGGAACCGGTACGGGGTGACCGGGTTGACCGCGGTGATCTCCGCCTGCCACCAGACGTCGTCCGCGCCGTAGCCGGCCACCGGCGTGCCGGTCCTGGAGTCGTCGACGCGCGCCTCGGCGTAGCGGGGCTCGCCGTCGCAGACGGTGCGCACGTGCACGCCGGTGATCCCGGCGGCCCGCGGGGCCCGCAACCAGAGGGTCACCCGCGAGCCGAGCACCGGTTCCTGGCTGGAGACGTAGAGAGCTGAGCCGTCGTGATGCGGCTCGCCGACATAGCGCAATGAACTATCCCTTGACAGCCCCGGCCGTGAGGCCGGAGACGATGTACTTCTGCAGCCATAGGAACACGCTCACCGTGGGTACGGCGGTGAGCAACGTCGCCGCGGCGAACATGCCGAAGTTGGCGTTGCGGTGGTCGCCGGCGATCATGCCGTACATGCCGACGGCCAGGGTCTTGCTCTCGGGATCGCGCAGGAACACGTTGGCCATGAGGAACTCACTCATGACGCCGATGAAGGCCAGCAGCGCGGTGACCGCCAGGATCGGCGTGACCAGCGGCATGATGACCCGCCAGAAGATCTGCGCGTGGGTGGCGCCGTCCACGGTGGCGGCCTCGTCGAGCTCCTTGGGCACGGTGTCGAGGAAGCCCTTCATCAGCCAGGTGTTCACGCCGAGCGCGCCGCCCAGGTAGAGCAGCAGCAGGCCCCAGACGGTGTTGAAGCCGAACGCCGGGTACAGCTCGGTCACCCTGGTGAAGATCATGAAGATCGTCACGATGGCCAGGAACTGCGGGAACATCTGGATGAGCAGCAGTGCCAGCAGCCCGACCCGGCGTCCGGCGAAGCGCATGCGGCTGAAGGCGTAGGCGGCCAGCATCGACAGCAGCAGGCTCGCGAACGACGAGGCCAGCGCGATGAACACCGAGTTGAAGAACCACCGGCCGAACGGATAGTCGTCGGAGGTGAGCAGGTTGGCGAAGTTGTTCAGGCTCGCCCCCGACGGCAGCAGGTCGGTGGAGGCCAGCGTGCCCATCGGGTTGATCGCGGCCGAGACCACGAACAGGATCGGGAACAGCGCGAACGCGCACACCAGCAGCACGAACACGTGCCTGAGCGCGATCCTCATGCGTAGACCTCCTCCTGCTTGCGGGTACGGCGGAAGGCCACGGCCGAGATGACCGCCACGATCGCGAAGATGAACACCGAGATCGCCGCCGCGAACCCGAACTGCGCCCCGCCGGCGCCGAACGCCAGCCGGAAGGTGTAGGTGATCAGCAGGTCGGTGGCGCCCACCTGCGGGCTCTCGGCCGGGAACGGCCCGCCCTCGGTGGTGAGCGCGATGGCGTTGAAGTTGTTGAAGTTGAACGCGAACGACGAGATCAGCAGCGGCGTCAGCGCGACCAGCAGCAGCGGCAGCGTCACCCGCCGGAACGCCTTGGACGGAGTGGCGCCGTCGATGGAGGCCGCCTCGGTCAGCTCGCGCGGGATCGCCTGGAGCGCGCCGGTGGTGACCAGGAACATGTACGGGAAGCCGAGCCACAGGTTGACCAGGATGACCGCGAACCGGGCGGTGAGCGGCTCGCCGAGCCAGTCGACGTTCAGCCCGAAGAACTGGTTGATCAGGCCGAAGTCGCGGTTGAACATGTCGCGCCAGACCAGCAGCATGGCGAAGGCCGGCATGGCGTACGGCAGGATCAGCGCGATCCGGTACGCCTTCGTGCCGCGCATGCGCGGATGGTGCAGCGCCAGCGCCACGGCCATGCCCAGCCCGAACGTGCCGGCCACGGAGACCAGCGCGAACACCAGGTTCCAGCCCAGCACGCCGACAAAGTAGCCGGAGATGGTGGGGTTGGTCAGGACGCGGGCGAAGTTGTCCAGGCCGACGTTCACCTGCCAGCCCTGGGCCAGGTGCTCGCCCTTGGCGTTGACGAAGTAGCCCTGGTCCTCGTCGGCCGTCCAGGTGTCGCCGTTGCCCTTGACGCAGTCGCAGGCGGCGTCGTGGACGAGCGCGGCCCTGCCCTCCACGGCCCGGCTCAGGCCGTTGGCCTTGATCACGCCGCCCGGCGTCGGCACGGACAGCGCCGAGATCTCCTGGCCGCGGGCGGCGGCCTCGGGCGCCTTCAGCACGGTCACGCCGGGGGCCGACAGGACCTTGCCGGTGAGGCCGACCTGGGCGCCCTCCAGCGGGGTCAGCCCCTCGCCGGTGCCCAGCCGTACCTGCTTGGTCTTGGGGTCGACCAGCAGGAACACCAGCTCGTCGCCGCGCAGGGCGGTGGTCAGGCCGTACTCGGGCGAGCCGGGGGCCTGGCGGACCGAGCCGGTCTCGATGGCGATGACGGCGTCGGCCTTGTCGCCGCGGTGCCCGTCGCCGAAGTTCGTGAACGCGGTGGTCACCGTGTAGAGCACGGGCAGCACCTGGAAGGCGATCAGGAACAGGGTGCCGGGGACGAGGTACTTGGCCGGGATGAAGCGGCGGGTCAGGTAGAGGTAGGCGATGACCGCGGCGGCCAGCCCCAGCAGCGTGAGGGAGACCCACGACTCGGCGGTGACCAGCGGTGGCACGGCGTAGAGCAGGATCGCGGCGGCCACGGCGAGCACCGCGATCCTGCTCACCACGAACGCCGTGGTGATTTCCCGGCGAGGCCGCGGGGACCGGTCGGTCCCCACGGCCTCGTGCACGTCCTGGGTCATGTCAGTTCTTGAGCGCGCCGTCGATGGCCTTCTGCGCGGCGGCGGCGGCCTTGGCGGCGTCGCCGCCCTTGACCACGGCCGTCTCCGCGATGCCGAACGGCTCCCAGATGGCGGCCATCTCGGGGATGGCGGGCATCGGCATGCCGCTCTTGCCCGCGTCCATGAACTTGGCGGCGTCGGGGTCGGCGGCCTGGACCTCCTGCAGCGCGGCGGTCAGCGCCGGGGGCCGGGGGTCGGCCTCGTACAGGGCCTTGGCGACGTCCTTGTTGGTGACGTAGTTGGCGACGAACTCCTGGGCCAGGGCCTTGCTCTTGCCCTTGGCGGCCACGAAGAACGTCTGGACGCCGACGAACGGCGTGGCCGGCTTGCCGTCCTTGAACGCCGGGACGGGCGTGATGTCGTAGGAGACGCCGCCCTTCTTGACCTCGCTCATGGCCCACGGGCCGGAGATCAGGTAGGCGCACTTGCCGGCGGCGAAGTTGACGATGTAGTTCTCGTTGGTGACCGACGTCTTGAGCGCGCCGTCACCCTTCTCGCCGAGCTCCTTCAGCTTGCCGAACGCCTTGACCGAGCCCTCGGAGCCGAGCAGCACCTGCTTGGGGTCGGGGTCGCCGGAGGCGGTCTGGCCGAACAGCGCGCCGCCCGCGGAGGCGAACAGCGGGTAGGCGTGGAAGGCGTCGCCCTTGACGCCGACGGGCAGGCAGAGCACCTCCTTGACCTTGCCGGCCTTCTTCAGCTCCTTGCCCTTGTCGATCATCTCGTCGAGCGTGGCGGGGGCGTCGGGGGCGAGCTTGGTGTTGCGGATCAGGGCGATGTTCTCCACCGCGTACGGGGCGCCGTACACCTGGCCGTTGAAGGTGACCGCCTTCATGGCGATCTCCGAGAAGGCCGCCTTCTGCTCGTCGGTCAGCGTGACGGGGTCGATGGCGCCGTTCTGGACGAGGTTGCCGATCCAGTCGTGCGCGCCGATCATGATGTCCGGACCGCTGCCCTGCTGGGAGGCGGTCAGGAAGGTCATCTGGTTGTCCTTGCTGATCTCCTTCACCTCGACGGTCACGCCGTTCTCGGTGCCGAACTGGTCGGCGAAGGGCTTGAGCGGCTTGACCCGGCTCGGGTCGGCCCAGATGACCAGCGTGCCGCCCGCCGCCGAGGCCGGAGCCGAGGCCGAGGCCGAACCGCTGGGCTGCGCCGACGAGGCGGGCGCGCCGGAGTCACCACAAGCCGTAGCGGCGAACGCGAGGGTGGAGAGGGCGGCCACTCCCAGGACCCGTACACGCATGAGACCTCCCGAGGTCATGGAGGAGCGGCGGCGCCTGCGTGCGCCGCCGTCAAAAGATCGTTATTCGCCGCTGTTCACGGCTTACGTTTCCGGGACGTTAGCGGCTCTTTGCAAGAATTGGAAGAACTTGCGAAAGAGCGTTACCGGAACCACATCCGACCCGTCGCCCGCTGACCTCGTCCCCGCCCGCGAGAACGCCTTGACGCCCAATCTGCAACTTTCCGAAACTTGCACTTGACCTGTCGCAAGAACGCGCGACATCCTGCACCAGACATCACGGACATCCGGGGGAAGGAAAGCCATGCTCGGCAACGACGACTGGTGGCGGGACGCCGTCGTGTATCAGGTCTACCCCCGGAGCTTCGCCGACGCCGACGGCGACGGCACCGGCGACCTGAAGGGCGTGCGGGCGCGCCTGGACTACCTGGCCAGGCTGGGCGTGGACGCGATCTGGCTGAGCCCCTTCTACACCTCCCCCATGGCCGACGGCGGCTACGACGTGGCCGACTACCGGGACGTGGACCCGATGTTCGGCACGCTGGCCGACTTCGACGCCCTGGTCGCGCAGGCCCACGGGCACGGCATCCGGGTGATCGTGGACCTCGTCCCCAACCACTCCTCCGACCGCCACCCCTGGTTCCAGGGCGGCCTGCGCGACCGTTACATCTTCCGCGACCGGCCCAACGACTGGGAGTCGATCTTCGGCGGCCCCGCCTGGACCCAGGTCGAGGACGGCCAGTGGTACCTGCACCTGTTCGCGCCCGAGCAGCCCGACCTCAACTGGGACAATCCCGAGGTGCGCGCCGAGTTCCGCGACGTCCTGCGCTTCTGGCTGGACCGCGGCGTGGACGGCTTCCGGGTGGACGTGGCCCACGGCATGGTCAAGGCCGAGGGGCTGCCCGACGTCGGCCCCAAGGAGGGCCGCCAGGCCGAGATGCTGGGCGACGAGCGGGTGCCCTACTTCGACCAGGACGGCGTGCACGACATCTACCGGGAGTGGCGGCCGATCCTCGACTCCTACCCCGGCGGGCGGATGGCCGTCGCCGAGGCGTGGGTGTCCTCGCCCGAGCGGCTGGCCCGGTACGTGGGGCCGGACGAGCTGCACCAGGCGTTCAACTTCGAGTTCATGATGGCCGACTTCCACGCCAAGTCGTTCCGTTCGGTGATCGAGAAGTCGCTGGCCGAGGCCGAGCTGGTCGGCGCGCCCACCACCTGGGTGCTGTCCAACCACGACAAGCCCCGCCACGTCACCCGGCACGGCGGCCTGGCCCGCGCCCGCGCGGCGACGCTGCTCATGCTGGCCCTGCCCGGCTCGGCCTACCTCTACAACGGCGAGGAGCTGGGCCTGCCCGAGGTCCTCGACCTGCCCGACGAGCTGCGCCAGGACCCGGCCTTCCGGCGCACCGGCGAGAGCCGCGACGGCTGCCGGGTGCCGATCCCGTGGACGAGCGAGCCGGGCTGCGGCTGGACCGACCCGTGGCTGCCGATCCCCGCCTCGTGGACACTGCTGTCGGCCGCGGCCCAGGAGCACGACCCGGACTCCACGCTGCACCTCTACCGGGCCGCGCTCAGGCTGCGCAAGGAGCACCCGGCGCTCGGCGGCGGCACGCTGAGATGGCTGGAGACCTCCGAGGACGTGCTGGCCGTCCAGCGCGACCCGGGCCTGGTCGTGATGCTGAACACCGGCGAGGAGCCGGTCGCCCCGGTCGTGCCCGGCACGGTGCTGCTGGCCAGCGGTCCGCTGGCGGCCGACGGCTCGGTCCCGCCGGACACCACGGTCTGGATCCAGCGCTGACGTTGGCGGAACCTTTCCCTCAACGCTGCCTGAACGCGGCATGTGGCGGCAATGACGGTTAGTAGTCTCGGGGAGTGCCACCCATGTGGGCCCGCTCCCTGCGCGGACGCGTCACCCTCATCGCGACGGCCGTAGCCGCCCTCGTGCTGATCCCCGTGGGCATCGCCGGGTGCATCGTCTCGCGGTCCCTGGTGACGGCCGCCGTCTACCGGGACACGCGGGACACCGCCGAGCGGGTGGCCTCCGAGATGCGCGCGGGCGGGCTGCCGCAGGGCGCCACGATCCCGGTGCCCAATCCGTCCATCGACCTGATCCAGGTGGTCGGGACCGACGGCCGCGTCCTGGCCAGCAGCGACGCGGCCAGGAACCTGCCGCCGCTCAGCGACGTGCGGCCCACCGCCGAGAGCCGCGTCGTCAACACCACCAACTGCCTGCCGACCGAGTGCGTGCACCTGTCGGCGGTCAAGGCCGGCATGTCGGAGGACTCCCCCATCGTCTACGCCGGCCGCAGCACCCCGGAGGTGCTGGCCTCGCAGACGCTGGAGGTGATCGTGTTCTCCCAGGTGGCAGTGCTGATCGCGCTCACCGCCTGGGCGACCTGGCTGGTCACCGGCCGCGCGCTGCGCCCGGTGGCGACCATGCGCGCCGAGCTGGACGCGGTCAGCGCCGGCGACCTGAGCCACCGGGTCACCCAGCCGGGCGGCGAGGACGAGGTCGCCATGCTGGCCAAGGCCGTCAACAACACACTGGCCCGGCTGGAACGTTCCGCGCTGCAACAACGCCAGTTCGCCTCCGACGCCTCCCACGAGCTGCGCACCCCGATCGCCGGGCTGCGCGCCCAACTGGAGAGCGCCCAGCTCTACCCGGAGGACACCGACGTGGAGGCGCTGGTGGACAGCGCCCTGCGCGACACCGACCGGCTGGAGGCGATCATCACCGACCTGCTGCTGCTGGCCAGGATCGGCTCCCGGGTGGACATGGCCAGGGAGCCGGTGGACCTAGCCGACCTCGTACGGCAGGAGCTGGCCGTGCGCAGCGACAAGCTGCCCACGCGGCTGGAGCTGACCGAAGGCGTGGTCGTCGAGGGCGTGCGCCTGCAACTGGCCCGGGTGCTGACGAACCTGCTGGACAACGCCCAGCGGCACGCCGAGACCCTGGTGCTGGTCGTGGTCGCCAGGGAGGCGGGCCCGGCCAGGGGCGGCACGGCCGTGCTGGCGGTGGAGAACGACGGCCAGGAGATCGCCGAGGCCGACCGCGAGCGCATCTTCGAGCGGTTCACCCGCCTGGACGCCGCCCGCAGCCGCGACTCCGGCGGCACCGGCCTCGGCCTGGCGATCGCCAGGGACGTGGCGATGGCCCACCGGGGCAGCGTGCGGGTGGAGGACCGCCGGGGCGGGGCGCGGTTCGTCCTGAGGCTTCCGGCCATCTGATGTCGAAAGCGTAGATTTCCGGCAGCCGGTTAGTGGATCATGCCCTCATGACGCAAGAAGTCCCCCAGGGCGTGGATCCTCACATCCCCAACACCGCGCGCATGTACGACTACTTCCTGGGCGGAAAGAACAATTTCCCGGCTGACCGGGAGCTGGCCGAGCTGGTGCTGAGCGCGATGCCGGAGGTCAGGGACGGCACGCGGGAGAACCGGCTGCTGATCGGCCGGATGGTGAAGTACCTGTGCGAGCGGGGTGTCACCCAGTTCCTCGACCTCGGCTCCGGTCTGCCGGCCGCCGAGAACGTGCACGAGGTGGCGTTGCGGCTCGCGCCGGAGGCCCGCGTGGTCTACGTGGACAGCGACCCGGTGGTGGCCGCGCACGGCCGGGCGCTGCTGGCCGACCCCGGGCAGGTGGCCATGCTGCACGGCGACGTCCGGCGCCCGCGGGAGGTGCTGGACAGCCCCGAGGTGCGCGGGCTGCTGGACTTCGGCAAGCCCGTCGCCGTGCTCATGATGTTCGTGCTGCACCTGATCCCCGACAAGGACGACCCGCAGGGCTTCGTGGCCGCCTACCGCGACGCGCTCGCCCCCGGCAGCTACCTGGCCCTGTCGCACGTGGGCACCGACCACGCGCCGCAGCGCGTGGCCCGCGTCAGCCAGTTCTACCGGCGAGCCAACGCGCCCTTCTGCCCGCGGCCGGGCAAGGAGATCGCGGCCTTCTTCGGCGACTTCGAGCTGATCCCGCCCGGTCTGGCCACGGGCAAGGGGCCGGAGCTCGGTTTCCCGTTCACCGACCCCCAGAACCCGCCCTTCTACGACGACGACTTCGCCCGCATGGGCTACGCGGGCATCGGCCGCAAGCCCTAGATGTACTGACCTAGACGCTTCGCACGCGGGCCCTAGACGCGCACGACCTCGCGTTCCGCCTCCGGCCCGGGGCGGTCGTCCGCCTCGTCGAGCAGCGTGGACTCGTCGAACGGCGCCCGCCCGGCCAGCACCTCGGCGGCGCGTTCCCGGTCGAACTCGCCGGTCCAGGTGCCGACCACGACAGTGGCCACGGCGTTGCCCGCGAAGTTGGTCAGCGCCCTGGCCTCGGACATGAACCGGTCGATGCCGACGATGAGGCCGACGCCGTCCACCAGTTCGGGGCGGTGCGACTGCAGGCCGCCGGCGAGCGTGGCCAGGCCAGCGCCGGTCACGCCCGCGGCGCCCTTGGAGGCGACCATCATGAACAGCAGCAGCGAGATCTGCTCGCCGACCTGCAGCGGCGCGCCGGTGGCCGAGGCGATGAACAGCGTGGCCATGGTGAGGTAGATGGCGGTGCCGTCGAGGTTGAAGGAGTAGCCGGTCGGGACGGTGATGCCGGCCACCGTCCGGCTCACCCCGAAGTGCTCCATCTTGGCGATCAGCCGCGGCAGCGCCGTCTCCGACGACGACGTGGACAGGATCAGCAGGAACTCCCGGCCGAGGTAGCGCAGCAGCGACCACAGGTTGATCCGGGCGACCAGCCACAGCAGCGCGCCCAGCACCACGCCCACGAACAGCAGGCAGGTGACGTAGAAGGCGATCATGATGATGGCCAGGCTCTTGAGCGCCTCGATCCCGGTGGCGCCGACCACGGCCGCGATGGCCCCGAAAGCGCCGACCGGCGCGGCCCACATGACCATGGCCAGGATGCGGAACACCAGCCGCTGGACGTGCTCGACGCCGCGCAGGATCGGCGCGCCCCGCTCCCCCATCGCCTGCAGCGCGAACCCGGCCAGCAGCGCCACCAGCAGCGTCTGCAGGACCGAACCCTCGGTGAAGGCCGACACCAGGGTGACGGGGATGATGCCGAGCAGGAAGTCGACCCCGCCGGTGGCCTCGCCCTTGGCCGCCTCGGCCTCGGCGGCCTGCTTGGCGGCGTCGGTCAGGTGCAGCCCGGAGCCGGGGTCGATGACGTTGCCGACCAGCAGGCCGATGACCAGGGCCACGGTGGACATCACCATGAAGTAGCCGAGTGCGAGGCCGCCGACCTTGCCGACCTTGGCGGCCTGGCGTACCGAGCCGATGCCGAGCACGATCGTGCAGAAGATGATGGGGCTGATCAGCATCTTGATCAGCGCCACGAAGCCGGTGCCGAGGGGTTTGAGCTCCTTGCCCGCCTCCGGCCAGACGAATCCGACCAGGATGCCGAGCAGGACCGCCACGACGACGGCCAGGTACAGGTAACGAGTTCGATCACGCATGGGGGGTCTCTCCACCGCTTTGGAAAAAGGGGCTGGCCGTGCGACTATGCGCCTCACTGTGACCCACGTCACGATTGAGTAAGTTTCGTTCACGCGAGGGGAGGCTCATGCGCCGCTGGAGCCTGGCGGGCCAGATGCTGGTCCTGCAGTTGCTCGTGGTCGCGGTCGCCGTCACCGGCTGCGTGGTGCTCGCGCTGGTGCAGGCCCATCGCCTGCTGACCGAGGAGGCGGGCGCCACGGCCAGGGCCGTGGCGGTCAGCGTGGCCGCCGCGCCGGGCGTGGCCGCCGCCCTGGACGACCCGGAACCGACCCTGGCGCTGCAGCCGTACGCCGAACGGGTGCGCGAGCAGACGGGCGTCGACTTCGTCACCATCATGAAGCCGGACGGCACCCGCTACACCCACCCGAACCCGGCCGAGATCGGCAGACGTTTCCTCGGCCACACCGGGCGGGCGCTGGCCGGTGAGACCTTCGTCGAGACCTACACCGGCACGCTCGGCCCCTCCAAGCGGGCCGTGACGCCCGTGTGGTCCGGGGGCCGGGTGCGGGCCCTGGTCAGCGCGGGCATCACGATCGACCGGATCAGCGCCAGGCTGCGCGACCAGCTCGCCTGGAGCGGCCTGGTCGCCGCACTGGCGCTCGGCCTGGGCGCGGCCGGGACGTGGCTGGTCACCGTACGGCTGCGCCGCCAGACCCACGGGCTCGGCCCGGTGGAGCTGGGCCGCATCCACGACCACCACGACGCCGTCCTGCACGCCGTGCGGGAGGGCCTGCTGCTGGTCGGCGGCGACGGCACGCTGACGCTCTGCAACGACGCCGCCCGGCAGCTCCTGGACCTGCCGCCGGACGCCGAGGGCCGGCACGTGGCCGAGCTGGGCCTGTCGGCGCTGCTGGAGGGCCACGAGGAACGCGTGCACCTGGCCGGCGACCGGGTGCTGGCCGTCAACATCGCGGCCAGCAGGCTCGGCACGGTGGTGACCGTACGCGACCACACCGAGCTGCAGGCGCTGGCCGGGCAGCTCGACGCCGAGCGCGGCTTCGCCGACTCGCTGCGCTCGGCCGCGCACGAGGCCGCCAACCGGCTGCACACCGTGATCACGCTGGTCGAGCTGGGACGCACCGAGCAGGCGGTCGCGCTGGGCACGGCGGAGCTGCGCGCGGCGCAGGAGCTGACCGACCGGGTGGTGGGCGCGGTGCGCGAGCCGGTGCTGGCCGCGCTGCTGCTCGGCAAGAGCGCCGAGGCGGCCGAGCGCGGCGGCGAGCTGGTGCTGACGCCGGACAGCGACCTGGACGACCTGGGCCTGGACCCGCGCGACCTGGTGACGATCGTCGGCAACCTGGTCGACAACGCCCTCGACGCGGCCACCAGGGTCGAGGTGCGCCTGAGCGCGGACCGGGACGGGGTGGTGATCAGGGTGGCCGACGACGGGCCGGGGCTGACCGCGCCGGAGGCGTTCGCGAAGGGCTGGACCACCAAGGGCGACGGCCACGGGCTCGGGCTGGCGCTGGTCGGGCAGGCGGTGCGCCGCCTCGGCGGCACGATCGACGTGGCCGGATCGGCGTTCACCGTGCGCCTGCCGGTCCCGGAGCGGGTGCGATGAGCGGGCCGGGTGGGGCGGTCTCCGTGCTGATCGTGGAGGACGAGGGGATCACGGCCGAGGCCAACCGGGTCTACGTCGAGCGGGTGGCCGGCTTCGAGGTCGCCGGGGTGGCCCGCTCGGGCGGCGAGGCGCTGCGGTTCCTGCGCGGGCGGCCCGTCGACCTCATCCTGCTCGACCTGTACCTGCCCGACATGCACGGCCTGGAGGTGTGCCGCGCGGTGCGGGCCGGCGGGCTGCTGTGCGACGTCATCGCCGTCACCTCCGCGCGCGACCTGGCCATGGTCCGTTCGGCGGTGTCGCTGGGCGTCTCGCAGTACCTTCTCAAGCCGTTCACCTACGCGACCCTGGCCGAGAAGCTGACGCGTTACGCCCGGTTCAGGCAGGACACCGGCGTGATCGTCGCCCAGGGCGACGTGGACCGGGTGCTCGGCACCCTGCGCGGCCCCTCCGAGCTGCCCAAAGGGCTGGCCCGCGACACCCTCGACGCCGTGTCGGCCCGGCTGCGCGAGCGGCCCGGCGGCAGCTCCGCGCAGAGCGTCGCCGAGGCCGTGGGGGTGTCGCGGGTGACCGCCCGCCGCTACCTGGAACACCTGGTCGAGCTGGGGATGGCGGTGCGCGTGCCGCAGTACGGCGGGGTCGGCCGGCCAGAGTTGCTCTACCGGATCCCCATGGAAAGTTAATGGCGGTGACGCTGCCCGTTCAATCCCGGCCTCTAGCTTCTGGGTGCGATCCCACGCACTGAGGAGAAGACACTTGCGAGTCTTGGCCGTTGTTCCCGCCCGCGGAGGTTCGGCGGGCGTACCCCTGAAGAACCTCGCCCTGGTCGGGGGCGTCCCGCTGGTCACCCGCGCGGTACGGGCGTGCCTGCGGGCCGAGCTCGTGGACCAGGTCGTGGTCAGCACCGACCACCCGCAGATCGCCGAGACCGCCCGCGCGGCGGGGGCGGTCGTGGTGGAGCGGCCCGAGGAGCTGAGCGGCGCGACCGCCTCCAGCGAGTCGGCCGTGCTGCACGCCCTCGACGCCCTGGGCGAGGACCCCGAGGTGGTCGTTCTCGTGCAGTGCACCAGCGCGTTCATCGACCCGGCCGACCTGTCGGCCGCCGTGCGCAGGGTCCTGGACGGCGAGGCCGACTCGGTCGTGTCCGGGCTGCCCACTCACGAGTTCCTGTGGACGGCCGCGGGCGCGGGCGTCAACCACGACCCGGCCGTACGGCAGCGCAGGCAGGACCGCGAGCCGCAGTTCCGTGAGAACGGCGCGTTCTACGTCATGCGCACCGCCGGCCTGCGCGAGCACGGCCACCGCTTCTTCGGCGAGGTCGCCGTGCAGCCGGTGCCGCCGCAGCACGCCATCGAGGTCGACGACCCCGGGGACCTGGAGCTGGTGCGCGCCCTCGCGCCGTTCATCGACCAGCCCGAGCCGATCGACGTGGACGCGGTCATCACCGACTTCGACGGCGTGCACACCGACGACCGCGCCTACATCGACTCCGACGGCCGGGAGATGGTCCTGGTCAGCCGCTCGGACGGGATGGGCGTCTCGCTGCTGCGCCGCTCCGGGGTCAAGGTGCTGGTGATGTCCACCGAGCAGAACCCGGTCGTGGCCGCCCGCGCCCGCAAGCTGGGCGTGCCCGTGCTGCAGGGCCTGGCCGAGAAGCGCATCGTGCTGCGCGACTGGCTGGCCATCGAGGGCCTGGACCCGGCGCGCGTGGCCTATGTCGGCAACGACGTCAACGACCTGGGCCCGATGGCCGAGGTCGGCTGGCCGATCGCCACCCCCGACGCGCACCCGCGCGTGCGCGCCGCCGCCCGCGTGGTGCTGACCAGGCCCGGCGGCTCCGGCGCGGTGCGCGAGCTGTGCGACCTGGTGGTGGCGGCCCGCCCCGAGCCGCCGGTCGCCGAGGCCAAGGCCCGTCCGCGGCTCGGCCCGGTCGCGATCGGCGACGTGCTGGTCGGCGACGGCGAGCCCGTCTACATGATCGGCGAGATCGGCATCAACCACAACGGCGACCTCGACCTCGCCCGCCGGCTCATCGACGTGGCGGCCGAGGCGGGCTGCCAGGCGGTCAAGTTCCAGAAGCGCACCCCCGCGATCTGCGTGCCCGAGGAGCAGAAGGGCCAGATCAGGCAGACTCCGTGGGGCGAGATGACGTACCTGGAGTACAAGGAGCGCACCGAGTTCGGCTACGACGAGTACCGGCAGATCGCGAAGTACTGCGACGAGCGTGGCCTGCACTGGTTCGCCTCGCCGTGGGACGTGCCGTCCGTGGAGTTCCTGGAGAACATGGACGTGCTGACCCACAAGATCGCCTCGGCCAGCGTCGCCGACCACGAGCTGCTGCGCGCCCTGGCGGCCACCGGCAAGCCGCTCATCCTGTCCACCGGCATGTCCACGCTGTCGGAGATCGACCAGGCCGTCGAGATCCTCGGCACCGACCGGCTGATCATGATGCACGCCACCTCCACGTACCCGCTGCCGCCGGAGGAGGCCAACCTGCGCACGATCACCACGCTCAAGGAGCGCTACGGCGTGCCGGTCGGCTACTCCGGGCACGAGCGCGGCCTGCAGATCTCCCTGGCCGCGGTCACCCTGGGCGCGGTCTGCGTCGAGCGGCACATCACGCTCGACCGCACCATGTGGGGCTCCGACCACGCCGCCTCGCTGGAGCCGTCCGGGCTGGAGCACCTCGTCCGCGACATCCGCATCATCGAGCAGGCCATGGGCGACGGCGTCAAGCGCGTCTTCCCCGGCGAGGAGGCGCCCAAGGCCCGGCTGCGCCGGGTGACCGTCTGAGCCATGACGCCGACCACTCTCTCCGTCGTCGTGCCGGTGCGTGACGGCGAGCGCTTCATCGCCGACGCGCTCGCCTCGCTCGCCCGCAACGCCCGGCACGACTTCGAGTTCATCGTCGTGGACGACGGCTCCGTGGACGCCACCCCGGACATCATCGCCGACTTCGCCCGCGACCTGCCCGGCCTGGCCGTGCTGCGCAACCCCGCCCCCGTGGGGCTGGCCGACGCCCGCAACACCGGGCTGTCGGCCGCCTCGGGGCGGTTCGTCACGTTCATGGACGGCGACGACTGGCTGGCGCCCGGCTACCTGGCCGGGCTGGTGGCGGCCATCGACGGGCTCGGCTGCGACTTCGTCCGGGTGGACCACGTCCAGGTGGAGGGGCGCAAGCGGGTGGTGCACCGGGCCCCGCTGTCGCGCCGCGGCGTGGTGCTCGACCCCCGTGCGGCGATCCTGCCGGCGGGGGTGCGGACCATGGTGGACTACCCGTACGCGTGGGCCGGGGTCTACCGGCGTTCGCTGCGGGACCTGCTGCACTTCCCCGGCTCGCTGCACACCGCCGAGGACCGGCCGTGGATCTGGCGGCTGCACCGGGAGGCGGCCACGTTCGCGGTGGTGTCGATGGCCGGGGTGTTCTACCGGCGCCTGGTGTCCGGCTCGCTGACGCAGATCGGCGACGAGCGGCAACTGCACTTCTTCGACGCCTTCGAGCTGGTCCTCAAGGACCTGGAGCCGGAGTTCCTGCCCAAGGCGGCGCGCAACTTCTGCGCGCTGCTGGCCCACCACCTGGAGCTCGCGGGCCGGTTCACGCCCGCGCTGCGGGCCCGCTTCGAGGAGCGCGGCGCGCAGATGGTCCGCGGGCTGCCGTCCGCGCTGGTGGCCGACGCGGTGTCGCGGATGGCCGTCGAGCGGGAGGCCCTGCTGCGCGCCCTGGTGCCCGACATTCCCCCCAGCCCCCACGTCCGGATCCGCCGGGATCGGGAGGACTCCTGATGAAGGTCTTCTACGCCTCGACGCTGTTCGGCGCCATGTCGCTGGCCGCCGCGATCGACGACGGCCGCTTCGGCACGGGCCGGCGGGTGCTGATCGTGTCGAACAACGCGGCGATCCCCGAGGTGTCGGTGCCGCTCGACGCCGCGCCCGGCTTCGCCGTCCTGCGCTCGCGCTTCGACGAGGTGCACTCCTGGAACGACCTGATCGCCCCGCTGCACCCCTCCGACTGGCGGGCGCGGGTCATCGAGGTGCCGATGTTCGAGCGGCTGATCCGCTCCCACCTGGCCCTGGACGACGTCGAGGAGCTGGTGCTGGAGTCGATCGCGGTGCCGCCCGCGCGCACGATCGCCGGTCTGGTGCGCGACTGCCCGATCACCGTCTACTCCGACGGCCTGATGAGCTACGGCCCGACCCGCGACCCGCTGCCGGCCGAGATCTCCCGCCGCATCGAGCGGCTGCTGCACCTGGACCTGGTGCCCGGCCTGACCCCGCTGCTGCTCAGCGAGTACGGCGTGCCGCCCGTGGTGCTGCCCGAGGAGCGTTTCCTCGCGGTCGTGCGCGAGGTGGCCGCCACCGCGCCGGACATGCTCTCCGGGCAGGCGGTCATCCTCGGCCAGTACCTGTCGGCCCTGGAGATCGTCACGCCGGAGGAGGAGGCCGGGCTGCACGCCTCGATGCTGGGCGCGCTGGTCGCCCGCGGCTGCACCAGCGTGGTGTTCAAGCCGCACCCGGCCGCCGGACGCCGGCACGCGCAACTGCTGCGCGCGGCGGCCGAGCCCCTGGGGGTACGGCTGACGGTGGCCGGGGAGAGCGTGCCGGCCGAGGTGTGCTTCGCGGCGCTGCGGCCCGAGCTGGTCGTGGGCTGCTTCTCCACCGGCCTGGTGACCGCCATGCGCTACTTCGGCCTGCCGGTCGCCACCTTCGGCACCGGCCTGGTGCTGGACCGGCTCACGCCGTACGAGAACAGCAACAGGATCCCGGCCACGATCGTGGACGCCCTGCTGCCCCGGCTGGGCGCCGACGGAGTGATCGACCGGCCGCCGCGCACGGACCTGCCGGCGCTGGTGCGCGCGGTCGGCTACTGCATGCAGGCCGACGCCTATCCCGAGCTGCGCCCGTCGGGGGTCGCGTTCGACCCGCGCTACTTCAAGCGCAAGCGCCTGGAGACGCTGGGGCTGGCCGAGCCGCCCTCGGCGCTCTCCAGGCTGCGCAGGAAGATCAGGTCAGCGATCTGAGGTAGCGGCGCACCCGCCGCCTGGCCCGGTAGCCCGCCCGCAACATCGTGGGCGGCACCTCCACCCGCAACCTGGCCCGGCGGCGGGCCGCGGCGTGCTCCGGGCCGTCCAGCAGCGAGCGGGCGGGCGGCCGCCCCCCTTCCGCGGCCAGTCCGGCCAGCAGGTCCGCCCAGTCGTCGCGCCCGGCGGGGTGGAAGTAGTTGGCCTCGCACCACCGCGGCTCGGCCGGGCGGAAGTCGCCCAGGGCCAGGTCGTCGAGCGTGCCGAGCAGGCCGCTGCCCTCGAACACCAGGTTGATCATCTCGGCGCTGACGCCGAAGTCGCTCAGCACCAGCGACGGCACGCCCATGGCGACGGCCTCCAGCGCGGCCGTCGAGCTGACCGTGACGAACCCGGCCGCCCGCGAGAGCTGCTCGTGCATCGACCCGGCCGCGAACGTCAGCCGGCCCGGCTCGCCCATCTCGCGCCAGAGCCGCTGGTAGTGGTGGCGTTCGTTGTGCGTCTGGCGCTCGTGCTCCAGGGCGCGCAGCTTGACCACGACCTCCAGGCCGGGGCGGCGTCCGGCCAGCTCGGCCAGGGCCCGCAGCACCCGCTCGCGCTCCTCCCGCGCCCGCGGCACCTTGGCCTGGGTGGCGAACACCACCCGGTCGCCGCCGCCGGCCGCCGCGCCGGGCCGCAGGAACGGCAGCCGGGCCAGCCCGACCGCCCCGCCTCCGCCGAGCCGCCCGGCGATCTCGGAGAACTCGGCCACCTCGCGCTCGCTGTGGACCACGAACAGGTCGCAGCCGCTGCGGAACAGCCACGCCTTCTCCGTGGCCGGGACCGAGATGCCGGGCAGCCCGCTGACGAACACCGGCCGCGCCCGGCCGTCCGGCCGCAGCCCGGCCAGCACGTCGGCCACCAGCACGTCCACGACCGGGCCCGTGCAGCCGACCAGGATCGCGTCGGGCCTGGTGCGCTCGGCCAGGCGGCGCAGGGACCGCGCCGAGAGCACCGGGGGCGCCGCGCGCCCGCCCACCGCCGCCGCGATCTGCTCGGCCGAGGGCGCGATCGGGGTACGCACCACCACCAGCTCCGTGTCGCAGCCCGGGGGCAGGTCGTCGAGCAGGCAGGCCGCCCACTTCAGATACGAGTCGGAGTCGGCTACCGCCAGCACCCTCACCTGGAAGCTCCTGTCAAGTGCGATCGCAGGTCGGGGGCCGCCCTGCTCGTCCACCAGTCGTCGGGAACGTCCACCGGCTCGACCTCGACACCGCGCGGGCCGAGCAGCACCCGCAGCGAGGTGATCGCGGTCGAGGGAAGGCTGAGCACGCGCTGCCCCGCGTCAAGGCCGCGCAGCGTCAGCTCGGCCGGCACGCCCGCGTCGTGCACGGTGATGCCGGGACGCTCCCTGATCAGCGCGAGGTCGACGGGGTCCTCGCGGCGGTGCGGGTAGTAGGCCAGCGGCTCGCGGCCGGCCAGGTCGGTCAGCCAGCGCAGGTAGCGGTCGCGGTGCACCAGGCCGTTGCGGACCAGGGAGGTGCCGAGGACGACCGTGCGCTCGGCGGGGCCCTGCGTGCTCGGCGGCTGGGCGCGCAGCCAGGCGAAGTCGTGGTGCACGAGGTCGACGCCCGCCTCGCGGACGGCGTCGGCCAGCTTCTCGGGGACGGGCAGCGCGGTGAAGACCGAGACCCGGCTCATCCGCAGCCGCAGCGCGGCGGCCAGACCTAGCAGGGCCCGCGCCCGCGACGGCGTCGCCCGCGCCCGCAGCAGCGGCCGGTACGGCCCGGCGGCCAGCAGTTCGAGCAGCCTGAGCGTGGCCAGGCCGTCGTCCACGACGACGATGCGGCCGGGGTCGGAGGTCAGCCAGCGCACCTGGACCTTGCCGGAGAACGCGTCGCCCACCGCCTGGACGCGGCGCGGCATGCGCTCGCGCGGCTCGTCCAGCACCAGGCCTGGAGGCAGGTCGAGGCGGCGCAGCTCCTTGCGGGTGGCGCGCAGCGGGCGCAGGCCGGCGCGCGGCACGACCACGGTGTCCGGGCCGAGCAGCCCGGCATGGTGGGCCTCGACGGCGCACAGCATCTGGAGTGGAGACTCCACCCAGGCCGACGCCTGTCTGACCACTCTGTTCCCCCAGCCGGTGGAGCGCCTTGCACGACCCGTCACAAGCTAACCCGGCCTGCTTAAGCCGCAAGAAACGACACGTGAACAATGGAGGGTATGAACTCGCTGATGCTCAACACCGACGGTGTGCAGATACCACAGCTCGGCTTCGGCGTCTGGCAGGTCTCTGCCGACGACGCCGAGCACGCCGTGACGACCGCGCTGCGCGCGGGATACCGGCATGTCGACACCGCCGCCGCCTACGAGAACGAGGAGGGCGTCGGCCGGGCCGTGCGCGCCGCCGAGGTGCCACGGGAGAAGGTGTTCGTCACCACCAAGCTGTGGAACGGCGACCACGGGCGGGCCGAGCAGGCCTTCGACGAGAGCCTGGCCCGCCTGGGCCTCGACTACGTAGATCTTTTCCTGATCCACTGGCCGGTTCCGGAGCAGGACAAGTACGTGCAGGCCTGGCGGGCGCTGGAGAAGATCTACCGTGACGGCCGGGCCAAGGCCATCGGCGTCTCCAACTTCACGGTCGCCACCCTGACCCGGCTGATGGACGAGACCGACATCACGCCCTCGATCAACCAGATCGAGCTGCACCCGTACTTCCAGCAGCGCGAGATGCGGGCCTTCCACGAGGCCAACGGCATCCTGACCGAGGCGTGGAGCCCGCTCGGGCAGGGCAAGGGGCTGCTGGCCGACCCGGCGCTGCGCGTGCTGTCGGAGAAGTACGGCAAGACGCCCGCGCAGATCGTGCTCCGCTGGCATCTCCAGCTCGGCAACGTGGTGATCCCCAAGTCGGTCACCCCGGCGCGGATCGAGGAGAACATCGACGTGTTCGACTTCATCCTCGACTCCGAGGACCTGGTGGCCATCGGCGCGATGAACTCTGGGCGGCGCATCGGGCCCGACCCCGACTCGTTCAACCTGACCTGAGCGCTCTACGATCTCGGGCGTGCGAGATTTCACCTGGGGAATAGCGGCGACCGGCGGCATCGCGCGTACCGTGGGGGCGGCCATCGTGGCCGAGCCCGGCATGCGGGTGGCCGCCGTCGGCTCGCGGAGCCTGGTCAGGGCGCGGGCCCTGGCCGACGAGCTGGGCGCGGAGTCGGCCTACGGCTCCTACGAGGCCCTGTGCGCCGATCCGGCCGTCGACGCGGTCTACGTGGCCACGCCGCACGCCCAGCACCTGGAGGTGGCCGAGGCGGCCATCGCGGCGGGCAAGTCCGTGCTGTGCGAGAAGCCGCTGGCGGCCAGCGTGGCCGACGCCGAGCGCATGGTGGCGCTGGCCCGCGCGGCCGGGGTCTTCCTCATGGAGGCCATGTGGATGCGGTTCAACCCGCTCATCCAGCGGGTGGCGGCCGATCCGCGTTTCGGGGAGATCCGCTCGGTGCGGGCCTCGTTCGGGTTCGCGCTGCCCTACGACCCCGCCCATCGGCTGTGGGCGCCGGAGCTGGGCGGCGGGGCCCTGCTCGACCTGGGGATCTACCCGTTCGGGCTGGCGCAGCTCCTGCTCGGCATGCCGCGTGAGCTGCGGATCACCGGCTCGCTGGCGCCGAGCGGGGTCGACGCGGAGGCGGGCGGGGTGCTGCTCTACCCGGACGGACGGCGGGCGCTGGTGGACGTGTCCCTGCTCGCCCATCACGCCAACGACGCGAGCGTGGTGGGCACGTCGATGCGGGCCGACATCCTGGCGCCGTTCTGGGCGCCGCAGCGGGTGCTGCTGTCGGGGCCGTCGATGGAGACGGAGGAGCTGGTGCTCGACCCGGCCGACAACGGGTACGCCGGGGAGCTGCGCGAGGTGCGCGCCGCCACGGCCGAGGGCCGGACCGAGAGCGCCGTCATGCCGCTTGACGAATCCCTTGCCATGATGGGGCTTCTGGCCGACGCGCGGGGGCAACTCTCCTAGCTGCGCCTTTAGGCACTTGCCTTCTTCTTGCCCGATGTATTACCTTGTGGGGCATCTCGCGGCAGACGTCCGGTTTGTCCGGCTTTGTCCAACCATCGCAAGACATTTCGCAGGATCGTCCTGCGACCGCTGAATCCGCCTCCGGGCGGAACCGGGGACCCACGTCCTTTGGGGTGAATCGGCACTTCGGTGCCGTAGGGCAGCTTCCACGTCCGAACCCGTCAGCTAACCCGGTAAGCGGCATGGAAGCAAGGAGTAATGCCCTCGATGGCCAAGCACCGTCCCATCCGTGCCCCGAAGATCAACCACCTCCGCGCCGCGCTCGGCGCGACCATCATCGCCACCGCGATCGGCGCCCACGCCACCGCCGCCGGCGCCGACAGCGTCGACCCGGCCGCCTCCACCGGCCACTCGGCCGTCGCGCCGCAGGCCGCCGCCCAGACCGGCAGGGCCGGGGAGACCCAGGTCAACGTCACCGCCGCACAGGTCCTGGCCGTGGCCAAGGCCCAGGTCGGCATCTCCGAGAACGCCTACGGCGGCGGCACCAAGTTCCAGAAGTGGTACGCCGACTCCCAGCGCGCCGCCGAGACCGTCGCCCGCGACGGCGGCAGCCGCCAGGACTACGTGAACGCCGCCTGGTGCTCGATGTTCGTCTCCTGGGTCGGCGAGCAGACCGGCGCCCGCCCGCAGGTCGGCTGGGACGCCTGGACCGTGGCCCACGCCAAGTGGTTCGCCGCCAACAAGCGCTGGGGCACCGAGGCCAAGCCCGGCGCCGTCGTCTTCTTCTCCTGGGGCGGCAGCAAGAGCCTGGACGCCATCCAGCACGTCGGCTTCGTCGTCAAGGACAACGGCAACGGCACGATCTCCACGGTCGAGGGCAACACCGGCAACGGCAAGGTGGAGGAGCGCGTCCGGCCGAAGTCGCAGGTCGTCGGCTACGGCTACCCGCAGTACGCGGGCTGACCTCCCCTGCTTCGAGCGCGGCTTCGAGCGCGCGTCCCGCACGAGGGACGCGCGCTCGCCGCGTCTCAGGGCCGGACCGCCACCAGCGAGTACAGCACCGGCAGGTGCGAGTCCCCGAACGGCAGCCGGTAGCGGCCGTCCTCGCCCTCGGTCAGCAGCCCGCGCGGGTCCAGCTCGGCGGCGACGTGCTCGCCCAGCTCGGCCACCGTGAGCCCGGCGCGCGCCGCCGCCGTGACGATCTCGCCCGCCGAGTACGAGTACTGGACGGTCTCCTGGGCCTCGGTCACCACGCCGGCGTCGGCGTACGTGCCGGTCACCATCTCGCGGTGGGCCTGGCCGCCGCCGTAGGGCCAGTCGGCCACCAGCGGGTCGAGCGAGGCCACCGTCTGGTAGGCCGGATGCAGGTCGACCAGCACCAGCCGCCCGCCGGGCCGCAGCGCCATGGCCGCGCCGCGCATCCAGGCGGCCAGGTCGCCGATCCAGCACAACACGCCGTACGTGGCCACGGCCAGGTCGAAGCCCCCGGCCAGCGACTCGGGCAGCCGCTGCGTGTCGGCCTCCACGAACGTGGCCGCCAGCCCGGCCTCGGCCGCCAGGTCGCGGGCGCGCGCGACCGCCACCGGGGAGAAGTCGACGCCGGTCACCCGCGCTCCGAGCCGCGCCCAGCTCAGCGTGTCCATGCCGAAGTGGCACTGCAGGTGGAGCAGGTCCTTCCCGGCGACGTCCCCCGCCAGGCGGCGTTCGAGCGCGTAGAGGGTCTGCCGGCCGGCGAGGAAGGCGTCCACGTCGTAGAACCTGTCGGCGGGCGTGGAGCCGTGGACGCGGGCGCGCTCGTCCCAGAGGGCCCGGTTGGCGGGGAGGCCGGCTGCTGCGGGTTGGGGCATGGGCCGAGGATGGCACATCGGCCACGCGGTCGCACGACCGGTACCGTGCCCTGGACAACGAACGATCCGCCCCCCGCGTGTCGATCCGGCGGGCGCCCGTTCGACGCTCGGGTGAGACCGGCTCCGCGGCGCGATCGCGGGCGGAAGGGACGGCAGAGTGAAGTTCATGATCGTCGGCAAGGCCAGCGCGGAGACCGAGGCGGGGGCGGTGCCCAGCCAGGAGGTCGTCGACAACATGCACGCCTACAACGAGGCGCTGACCAGGGCGGGGGTGCTGCTGGCCGCCGAGGGCCTCTACCCGAGCTCACAGGGCGCGCAGATCGCCTACAGCGGCGGCCGGGCGAAGGTGATCGACGGCCCGTTCGCCGAGGCCAAGGAGCTGATCGCGGGGTTCTGGCTGATCCAGGTGAAGTCCAGGGAGGAGGCCGTCGAGTGGGCCCTGCGCGTGCCCGTCCCCGAGGGCTGCGACGGGATCGCGCTGGACGTGTGGCGGGTCTACGACGCCTCCGACGCGCCGGACGCGGCCTCGTCCGACCCGGTGGACGTCGAGCGGGAGCGGGCCATGCGCCGGCGCCTGGGCACGTGGGAGCCCTGACCGAGGCTTGCGGACCCCGGGCGGCGGCTGGTGTCATGTGCCGATGACGGCTTCCGAGGCACCCCGGACGATCGAGGCGGTGACGGCCTCCGACGCCCACCGGGCGGTCGAGGCCGTCTGGCGGATCGAGGCCGCGCGGCTCATCGCCGGCCTCGCCGGGCTGGTCCGCGACGTCGGCCTGGCCGAGGAGCTGGCCCAGGACGCGCTGGTCGCAGCCCTGGAGCAGTGGCCGGAGTCGGGCGTGCCACGCAACCCGGGCGCCTGGCTGATGACGGTCTCCAAGCGCCGCGCCGTCGACCTGATCCGCAGGAACGAGCGCATGTCCCGCAACCTGGCCGAGCTGGGCCACCGGCTGGAGAGCGCCGAGGAGCCGCCCGAGCCCGACGAGATCGAGGACGACCTGCTCCGGCTGGTCTTCACCGCCTGCCATCCGGCGCTGTCGATGGAGGCGCGGGTGGCTCTGACCCTGCGGGTGCTCGGCGGCCTGAGCACCGACGAGATCGCCCGCGCGTTCCTGGTGCCCGAGCCGACCGCCGCCCAGCGGATCGTGCGGGCCAAGCGCACCCTGGCCGACCGGGAGGTCCCGTTCGAGGTGCCGCAGGGCGCCGAACTGGCGGGACGGCTCTCGTCCGTGCTGGAGGTCATCTACCTGATCTTCAACGAGGGGTACTCGGCGACGGCGGGCGACGACTGGATGCGCCCCGGCCTGTGCGAGGACGCGCTGCGGCTGGGCCGGGTGCTGGCGGGGCTGATGCCCGCCGAACCCGAGGTGCACGGGCTGGTCGCGCTCATGGAGATCCAGGCGTCCAGGGCGGCGGCCCGGGTGGGGCCGTCCGGCGAGCCGGTGCTGCTGCTGGAGCAGGACCGCACCCGGTGGGACCGGCTGCTCATCGGGCGCGGGCTGGCGGCGCTGGCGCGGGCCGAGAAGCCGGGGGGCGCGTCCGGGCCGTACACGCTCCAGGCCGCCATCGCGGCCTGCCACGCCCGCGCGCTCGATCCCGGCGACACCGACTGGGTGCGCATCGCGAGCCTGTACGAGTCGCTGGCCCGGCTGGCCCGCTCCCCCGTCGTCGAGCTGAACCGGGCGGTGGCGCTGTCGATGGCCTACGGCCCGGCGGTGGGCCTGGAGCTGCTCGACCAGATCGTGGACGAGCCGTCGCTGAAGGGTTACCACCTGCTGCCGAGCGTCCGCGGCGACCTGCTGTTCAAGCTGGGCCGGCGCGGCGAGGCGCGGGCGGAGTTCGAGCGGGCGGCCTCGATGACCCGCAACTCCCGCGAGCGGGCCCTGCTGCGCGAGCGCGCCGCCGCCTGCTGAGGAACGGCGATCCCCTCTGCGGAGGGCGGACGTTGGAACGCGCCAGGCGGCCGTCACGCTCCGTGACAGCCGGGCCTGACCGGAGCAAGCACCCAGGGTCCGGGCGACATGCCCTTGATGCGGCACGAAAGACGTCTCTTGAGGTGGGAGCGCTCCCAAACGGCCTTTCGCGCCCTTTATGCCCTTGAATCCTGATTTTGGGGCGCAAAACGCACCATTGGTAACGGTTCCGTTTCGGTGGATTGACGGACACAGCCGGTAAGTGCACCCTTTGTGGGAGCGCTCCCAAACACTCCCACCGCGGCGGAGCGCGTGCCGCGGTGCACCTCCCCCACCATTCACCCGAGAAGGGGTCTCCCATGATGATCAGCAAGCGTCGCGGTCTGGCCGCGGCCTCAGCCCTGGCCGCGGCGGCGCTGACCGTCGCGTCGTGCGGCAGCGGCGACACGCCGGCCGCCGGCAGCTCCCCCGCTTCCTCCGCGGCGGCGGCCGAGCCCGTCACCATCCGGGTGCAGACCTTCGGCGGCGGCTCCAACTTCGGCTACAAGAACGCCATCGAGAAGTGGAACGCCGAGCACAAGGACATCCAGATCAAGGAAGAGCACCTGACCGACCAGTTCGAGCAGCAGTACTGGCCCCAGATGATCCAGTGGCTGCAGTCCGGCAACGGCGCCGGTGACGTCGTCGGCATCGACGAGGGCGGTATGGGCCTGGCCAAGGCGCACCCCGAGTGGTGGGCCGACCTGAAGGAGTACGGACTTGAGGGCCGCAAGGCCGACTACCCCGCCTGGAAGTGGGAGAACGGCGTCACCGCCGACGGCAAGATCTTCGGCCTCGGCACCGACATCGGCGGCATGAGCCTCTGCTACCGCGCGGACCTGTTCAAGAAGGCCGGGCTGCCCACGGACCGCGAGAAGGTCGCGGCGCTGTGGCCGACGTGGGACGACTTCATGAAGGTCGGCCAGCAGTTCCAGGCGAAGGTGAAGGACACCAAGTTCACCGACGGCACGAACACGCTCTACAACGTGGTGCTGTACCAGGAGGCGGCCAAGAACGGCAACGTCGCCTACTTCGACAAGGACAACAACCTCATCGTCGACAAGAACCCGGCGGTCAAGGCGGGCTTCGACTTCGCCTCCAAGCTCAGCCAGTCCGGCCTGACGGCCAAGCTGCGCAACTTCACCGACGAGTGGGCGGCGGGCACCCAGAAGGGCGCCTTCGCCACGGTCGGCTGCCCGTCCTGGATGCTCGGCGTGGTGTCGGGCAACGCCGGTGACGGCATGAAGGGCAAGTGGGACGTCGCCTCGGTGCCCGGCGGCGGCGGCAACTGGGGCGGCTCGTGGGTGGCCGTGCCCAAGCAGTCCAAGCACCCGAAGGAGGCCGCGCAGGTCGCCGACTACCTGACCAGCGCGCAGACCGAGGCGAGCATCTTCACCGACTTCGGCAACATGCCGAGCAACAGCAAGGCCCAGGCCGACACCGCCGTGCAGGGCGCGAAGAACGAGTTCTTCAGCGACGCCCCGATCGGTGAGATCTTCGCCAAGTCGGCGGAGAGCCTGCAGCCGGTCTTCCTCGGTGTGAAGCACGCGCAGGTCAAGAACGCGGTCGAGTCGGTCATCCAGGGCATGGACGACGGCTCGGTGGCCTACGACAAGGCCTGGCAGCAGCTGGTCGACGACGCGGTGAAGGCCGCGGGCTGATCTTGCTCCGCCCGGCCCGCGATCCGCGGGCCGGGCTTGCCGCCGAAAGGTCTGTTCATGAGCTTCGACTCCCATCCGCGGCCGGTGCGGACGAACCGCCGCCGTGCCCGCCCTCCCGGCCGCCTCTGGCGTTCACGACTTGACGTCAAGGCCATGCCGTACGCCCTGGTCTCCCCCTACTTCCTGCTGTTCGCCGCCTTCGGGCTGTTCCCGCTGGCCTTCACGCTCTACTACTCGCTCTACGACTACGACCTGGCCGGCGACACCAAGTGGGCCGGGCTGGGCAACTACGCCGCGCTGCTGACCGACGAGGACTTCTGGAACGCCGTCACCAACACCGTCGGCATCTTCCTGCTGGCCACGATCCCGCAGATGCTGATGGCCCTGTTCCTGGCCAACGCGCTGAACAAGAAGCTCCGCTGGCGCCTGCCGATCCGCATGAGCGTGCTGCTGCCGCTGGTCACCTCGGTGGTCGCGGTCGCGGTGGTGTTCACGCAGCTGTTCGCCCGCGACTGGGGCCTGGTGAACTGGGTCCTGGGCATGTTCGGCGGCGAGAAGATCAACTGGCGAGCCGAGCGCTTCCCGTCCTGGCTGGCCATCGCCGCGATGGTCGACTGGCGCTGGACGGGCTACAACGCCATCATCTTCCTGGCCGGCATGCAGACGATCCCCAAGGACCTGTACGAGGCGGCCGCCATCGACGGCGCGTCCCGGCGGCGGCAGTTCTGGCAGATCACGCTGCCGATGCTGCGCCCGACGATGATCTTCGTGGTGCTCAACTCCACGATCGGCGGCCTGACGCTGTTCTCCGAGCCGACCACCTTCTACAACGGCAACGTGGACGGCGGCTCCCAGGGCCAGTTCCAGACGGTGGCGATGTTCGTCGTCAAGCAGGGCTTCCGCGAGTTCGACTACGGCTACGCCGCGGCCGCCGCCTGGCTGCTGTTCCTGCTGATCCTCATCGGCGCGGCCGTCAACTTCCTGTTCGTCCGGCGGATCGGAGGCGCCAAGTGACCGCCTGGAAACCGACCGTCATGACGCGGGTCATGCTGGGGGTGGCCATCTTCCTGTCGGCGTTCCCGCTGTACTGGATGCTGGTCATCGCCTCGCGCACGAACTCCGACGCCGTGGCGGTGCCGCCGAAGTTCCTGCCCGGGGGCAACCTGGGCGAGAACATCGTGGCGGTGCTCAACAACGAGGACGCGCACTTCCTGCTCGGCCTGACCAACTCCTTCTTCAGCGCGGCGATCGTCACGGTCTCCGTGGTGATCATCTCGACCCTGGCCGGGTTCGCCTTCGCCAGCCTGCACTTCAAGGGCCGCAACATCCTGCTGCTGCTCGTGCTGCTGACGATGGCGGTGCCGTTGCAGCAGATGGGCGTGGTCCCGCTCTACCGCATGATGGTGAGCCTGGAGTGGACCGGCACGCTCAAGGCGATCATCCTGCCGTACCTGCTCAACGGGTTCGGCGTGTTCCTGATGACGCAGTACACGCGTCAGGCCGTGCCGAACGAACTGGTCGAGGCGGCCAGGGTGGACGGCGCGGCGACGCTGCGGATCTGGTGGAACGTCGTGCTGCCGGCCGTGCGTCCGGGCATGGCGGTGCTGGGCATCAACACCTTCATGCTCATGTGGAACGACTACATGTGGCCGCTGATCGTGCTGACCCCGGACAACCCGACCGTGCAGATCGCCATCAACTCGCTCAACGCGCGCTACTCGACCAGCTACTCGCTGATCTTCGCGGGTACCGCGCTGTCCATCATTCCGCTCATCGCGGTATTCGTCGCATTCGGCCGCCAGATCGTCGGCGGACTCATGGAAGGTGCGGTCAAGGCGTGACGACACAAGAGGAACAGATTCGTCCCGGGCTGCGCTTCCCCGCCGGCTTCGCGTTCGGCGCGGCGACCTCGGCGTACCAGATCGAGGGCGCGGTCACCGAGGACGGGCGCGGCCCGTCCATCTGGGACACCTTCACCAAGACGCCGGGCCGGGTGCTCAACGGGCACCACGGGGACGTGGCCATGGACCACTACCACCGCTACCGGCAGGACGTCGCCATCATGGCGGAGCTGGGCCTGACGGCCTACCGCTTCTCGGTGTCCTGGCCCCGGGTGCAGCCGACCGGCTCGGGCGCGGTCAACCAGAAGGGCCTGGACTTCTACAAGCGGCTCACGGACGAGCTCCGGCAGAACGGCATCGACCCCTGGCTGACGCTCTACCACTGGGACCTGCCCCAGGAGCTGGAGGACAAGGGCGGCTGGCCCAACCGCGACACGGCCTACCGCTTCGCCGAGTACGCCTCGATCGTCCACGAGGCGCTGAAGGACCACGTCCACACGTTCAGCACGGTCAACGAGCCATGGTGCGCCGCGTTCCTCGGCTACGCCTCGGGCGAGCACGCCCCGGGACGGCGTGAGCCGCGCAACGCGATCAGGGGCGCGCACCACCTCAACCTCGCCCACGGCCTGGCCGTCCAGGCGATGGACGCGCGCCGCGTCGGCGGCTGCGTCAACCTGTACGCGATCTCCCCCGAGACCGGCAGCGAGGCCGACCTGGAGGCGGCCCGCCGCATCGACGGCCTGCAGAACAGGTTCTTCCTCGACGCGCTGCTGACCGGCCGCTACCCCGAGGACGTCCTGAACGACATCCCGATCGACGACGACCTCGTGCAGCCGGGCGACATGAAGATCATCAACGCTCCGATCGACGTGCTGCTGGTGAACTACTACAGCCGCTTCACCGTCTCCGGCGCGCCCGGCGGCAAGGCGTCGGCGGCGGCGGCCCCCACGGACACGGCCTCGCCGTGGGTGGGCAGCGAGCACGTCTCGTTCGTCAACGGCGGCCGGCCGGTCACCGCGATGGGCTGGGAGATCGACGAGGGCGGCCTGGTGGAGGTGCTCACCCGGGTGGCGCGGGACTACCCGCCGATCCCGATGGTGGTCTCCGAGAACGGCGCCGCCTTCGACGACGTGCTGGCCGACGGCCGCATCCACGACGCGCAGCGGCAGGCGTACGTGGAGGCGCACCTCGGCGCGTGCCGGGAGGCGATCGACGCGGGCGTGCCCCTGCAGGGCTACTTCGCCTGGTCGCTGATGGACAACTTCGAATGGGCCTGGGGCTACGGCAAGCGCTTCGGCCTGGTCCACGTCGACTTCGACACCCAGGAGCGGCTGCTGAAGGACAGCGCGCACTGGTACTCGGAGATCATCCGGCACAATAGGCGACATGAACCGACCGACTCTTGAGGCAGTCGCGGCCCGGGCCGGTGTGGGCCGGGGCACGGTGTCGAGAGTCATCAACGGCTCGCCGAACGTCAGCGCCAAGGCCCGCGAGGCCGTCGAGCTGGCCATCCGCGAGCTGGGCTACGTGCCCAACAGGGCGGCGCGTGCTCTCGTCACGCGCCGCACGGACACGGTCGCCCTGGTGGTGTCCGAGTCGCAGTTCCGGGTCTTCGACGAGCCGTACTTCGCGGGCACCATCCGCGGCATCGGCTCGGCGCTGGCCGAGACCGGGCTGCAGCTGATCCTGGCGATGGCGCGCTCCCCCGAGGAGCACGAGCGGCTGGAGACCTACCTGACGGGGCAGCACGTCGACGGCGTGCTGCTGCTGTCGCTGCACGGCGCCGACCCGCTGCCGGGCAGGCTGGAGGAGATGGGCGTGCCGACCGTGCTCGGCGGCAGGCCCGTCGGCCTCGACCCCTACAGCTTCGTGGACATGGACAACCGGGCGGGGGCCAGGCAGGCGGTCAAACACCTGCTGGGCCTCGGCCGGGCCGCGATCGCCACGATCGCCGGCTCCCAGGACATGGGCGTGGGCGTCGACCGTCTGGCCGGCTACCGCGACGCCCTGCTGCCCTCGGGGCTGCCGGAGATCGTGGCCTTCGGCGACTTCTCCGAGGAGAGCGGCGCCACCGCCATGCAGGAGCTGCTGGAGAGCCATCCCGATCTCGACGCCGTCTTCGCCGCCTCCGACCCGATGGCCCTGGGCGCGATGCGCGTGCTCAAGGCCGCGGGCAAGGCGATCCCGGGCGACGTGGCGGTGATCGGGTTCGACGACTCCAAGGCCGCGCTGCACGCCGACCCGCCGCTGACCACCGTCCACCAGCCGACCGAGGCCATGGGCCGGCAGATGGCCCAGCTCCTCGTGGCCCGCATCAACGGCGAGGAGCTGCGCCAGCCCGTGGTGATCCTCGACACGCACCTGGTTCGCCGAGAGTCGGCCTGACCAGGGGATATCCTGGCCCGGCTGCTCGCAGGCCCGACGAAAGGACCTTCTCCGTGCCCCAGCTCGAAGGCGGCGGCTACACCGCGCAGATCAGCCCGCGTGGCGCCGCGGTCAGGACGCTCAGGCACGGCGGGCGCGACCTGGTGACGACCTGGCCCGAGCAGGGCCCGGTCCCGTACTTCGCGGGCACCGTCCTTGCTCCTTGGCCCAACCGGGTGGGCGGCGCCCGCTACACCTTCCAGGGCCGCCCGTACCAGCTGGAGGTGACCGAGCCCGACCGCGGTCACGCGCTGCACGGCCTGGTCGCCGTCGTCGACTGGAAGGTGGCCGAGGCCGAGGCCGATCGCGCGCGCCTGACGTACGAGCTGGCCGGGGCCCCCGGGTACCCGTTCACGCTGGCGCTGTCGGTCGAGCACCGGCTCGGCCAGGGCGGCCTGACCACGACGGTCACGGCCCGCAACGCCGGCGAGGCCGACGCCCCCTACGGCTGCGGGCCCCACCCGTGGCTGCTGGGCGAGGAGCTGGAGCTGCCCGCCGCCCGCTACCTGGAGACCGACGACCGGTTGCTGCCGGCCGGCCTGGCCGACGTCGCCGGCACCCCGTACGACTTCGGCAAGCCGCGCCCGGTCGGCGACACCGTGATCGACCACGCCTTCACCGGGCTCGACCGCGGGGAGGTGCGGGTCGGCGGGGTGCGGCTCGCCTGGGACCCGGCCGTGCTGCCCTGGGTGCAGGTCTGCACGAGCCGGCAGCTGGGTTACGAGGGCGTCGCGGTCGAGCCGATGACCTGCCCGCCCGACGCCTTCAACTCCGGCACCGACCTGGTCGTGCTGCGGCCGGGCGACGAACACGTGGCGAGCTGGACGATCAGCGCCGCCTGAACCCGGAAGGGGCCCACGTGGACAGTAGGACCAAGCGCCGCTTATCGCCCGCCGAGCTCGACGCGCTGGCCCGGCGGGCCGTGGGGGCGGGCGTCTTCACGGCCACCGAGCTGACCGACGGCTACGCCAACGCGGTGTGGCGGCTGACCCTGGAGGACGGCCGCGAGGTGGTGCTCAAGCTGTCGCCCTCGCCCGATCTCGACCAGCTCAGCTACGAGCGCAACCTGCTGCGCATGGAGGCCGCCGCCTACGAGCTGGCCGCCGCCGCGGGCGTGCCGATGGCGAAGCTGCTGGTGGCCGGGTTCGACGACCCGGTGCTGGGCGGCGACTACCTGATGCTGAGCGCCCTCGACGGCGTCTCCTGGAACGACGTCAAGCCCGAGGGCGAGCGGGCGCTGCGCCGGGAGCTCGGCCGCCACCTGGCCGCGTTCAACGCGGTGACCGGCGAGGTGTTCGGCTACCCGCACGCCGGGATCGTCGGCTCGACCTGGCGGGAGGCGTTCCTGGCCATGGTGGGCGCGCTGCTGGCCGACACCGAGCGCTACCCGACGCCGCTGCCCCGCCCGGCCGCCGAGATCATGGCGGCCTTCGAGCGGGCCGCGCCGGTGCTGGACGAGGTGACCACGCCCTGCCTGGTGCACTTCGACGTGTGGGCCGGGAACGTGTTCCTCGACCTGACCGGCGAACCGCGCATCCAGGCGATCATCGACCACGAGCGGGCGTTCTGGGGCGACCCGATCGCCGAGTTCGTCACCCCGACGATCTTCGACGAGCTGCGCGAGGACGACCCGCTGCTGGCCGGCTACCGCGAGGTGACGCCGCTGGAGCTGACCGCCTCGGCCCGCGCCCGGCTCGACCTCTACCGCGCCTACCTCTACCTGATCCTGCTGGTGGAGAACGGACCCCGGCAGTACCCGGAAGCCGAGTACGCCAGGGTCCGTGATCTGGCCGTCAGCTCACTGGCGGAGGTCCTGGACCGCCTCGTACGGCTTCCCCTTGACGCCCGCTGACAGCTTGCCGCACTGACCGCCGCCCGCGCCGTTCACCTGGTTCGGCACGCCGAGGTCGGCCGGCGCCGGGGTGTTGCCGGTGCAGGCGAGCGCGCCCTTGACCGCGACGCCCGACAGGATCGGCGCGGTGTTGCCGGTGAGCACGGCCGCGCCGCGCAGTTCGCCGCCCACGACGGTGAGCTGCCGCGCGCCCGTGACGCTGAGCGCGCCGTCCACGCGGGTCCTGATCAGGTGCACGGCGGCGGGCCCGGCGGCGGTGAGGGTGCCGCTGATCCGGCCGCCGTCGGTCACCAGCGAGGCGCCCGCCTTGACCGTGACCGGGCCGGTGACCTGGGCGTCCTTCAGGCAGGTGACGCCGTCGGCCACGGTGAGCGGGCCCCGGTGCGCGCCGGTGACCGTGCGGTCGCAGGCGGGCGGCGGGGCGATGGTGGTGACGGTGAAGCTCTTGGCCTGCCCGTAGTTGCCGGCGGCGTCGATCGAGCGGTATTCGACGGTGTGCCGGCCGCGCGGCAGCTTGCCGTAGACGAGGGAGTCGATGACCGTGCCCTCCTCGGTGAACGTCCAGGGCAGCTCGGAGGAGGTGGGCCAGCCGAAGTAGTTGAACCAGCCGTCGCCGTCCACCCGGGACTCCGAGACCACGTACCCGTCGCGGTCGTCGTCGCCGGTGAGCTTCATCGTGAACGGGGCGTTGTAGACGTAGGTGTCGCCGGAGCGGGCGAGCGGCTCGGACAGCTCGTACCCGGTGGTGGGATCGGCGGCGTCGACCTGCCAGGTCAGCGTCGTGCCGCCGAGGGTGGCCGTGAGGGTGTGCGCGCCGGGCGTCAGGCCGGCCGCGCCCAGGTCGAACTCGGCGCCGGTGCCCGCCTGCCTGTCACCGTCCAGCGTCCAGGTGACGGCGGGGACGGTCGCCGCCGGGTGGGTGGTCTCCACGTAGACGACGGCGGCGCGCCCGGCCGGGCGGTCCGTCGGCGTGGACGACACGATGCCCGCCTGGACGCCGTCGGGCGGCGTGGTGAGCGTGGTGTCCACGGTCCAGGTGCGCGTCCTGGTCATGGCGGCCCTGACCGCCGGGTCCCGGACGAACTCCGTGGGGTCGGCGACGGTGGCGGTGACCGTGTGCGTGCCGGGGGCCAGGCCCAGGGTGCGCAGGTCGAGGACGTCGGCGTCGCCGGGCAGGTTCTTGCCGTCCACGGCCCAGGTGGTGGTCAGCGAGTGCCCGGCCGGGCGCATCGGCTCGATCCAGAGCACCCGGTCGGCCCCGACGGGCGCGGACGTGGGCGCGGAGTCCTGGATCAGCATGGTCTTGGCGGTGATGCGCTGGGTCATGACCTCGCGGCTGACCTGGTCGAAGTAGTAGCCGAGGGTCTTCATCATGGAATGCCTGCTCGGCCGCCACACGCCGCTCGTGTAGTACATGCCGCCCTCGAAGCGGGCGATCGGGCCGCCGGACTCGCTGTCCTCGCCCAGCCACCGCCACCACTTCCTGCGCTGGTCGAGCATCTGCTGCTCGGTCAGCAGGCTGTGGTGCGCGCTGGACGGCTCGGAGCCGCCGTAGGTCCCGCCGGGGACGCCGCGCTGGTAGTAGTCGTACTCGTCCTGGAGGCCGCCCAGGGAGTGGCCGAGCTCGTGCGGGCTGATCAGGGCGGACATGGAGTTGCTTCCGGAGGCGGTGGCGTAGCTGCCGCCCGCGCCGCCGTAGGTGCCGCTGTTGGCCAGGGCGAGGATCTGCCGGTTGCCCGACGTCGTCCCGGTGACCAGGTTGGCGAAGCGGGTGGCGGCGGAGTTGTCCATGGTGATCAGGCGCTGCACGCTGCCCGGGTTGCACCCTCCCCAGAAGCCCATGCTCAGCGGGGTCGTACGGCGGGGCGCGTCCAGGCCGGGGTCGCAGCTCACGCCGGACTCGCCGGAGACGATGTCGATCCGGTAGACGTTGATGTAGTCCCGGTAGGTCTTGAACGGCTCGATCGACCACATCACGTTGAGGTGCCGGTCCACGTCGGCCCGGAACTTCGCCTGCTCGGCCTCGGTGTAGCCGTCGCCCATGACGATCAGGTTGAACCGCTTGGCGGGGGCGCCGGTGACCTGGACCGGCACGACCGTGGCCGCGCCGGGCCCGTCGGCGGCCGCGGACGCGTGGGCGGATGGGACATATAAGACGGCGGCGGCCAGCACCAGGGCCGCGAATTTACGCATGTCATGCACTATCGGCCCGAAAGGTGCAGGAGTCTCATCCCATAAGGGCATAACTCCGGAGTGATAGCTTCTGCGAGATGCAGCTCGAACTGAGACATCTCAGGACGCTGCGCGCCATCGCCGACCAGGGCAGCGTGACCAGGGCCGCGGCGGCGCTCGGCGTCTCCCAGCCCGCGCTCACCGCCCAGCTGGGGCGGATCGAGCGCCTGCTCGGCGGCGCGGTCTTCACCCGGGACCACCGCGGCGTGGCGGCCACCGCGTTCGGGGAGTTCGTGCTGGCCAGGGCTCGGGTGGTGCTCGCCGGGGTGGACGATCTGCTGGCGGCGGGGCCGTACGAGCTGGCCGGGCAGTCGATCCGGGTGGGCAGCTTCGAGAACCCCGTCGTCGTGCCCCTCGTCGCGAACCTGGCGGGCGCGCTGCCCGAGGCGCGCATCACGCTGCAGACCGAGCACTTCGTCCGGGTGCTGGTGGACATGGTGGCCAACGGGCGGCTCGACGTGGCCCTGGTGGCCGACTACCCCGACCACGAGCTGCGGCCCAGCCCCGCCATGGGCATGGGGGTGGTGGCGGTCGAGCCGGTGTTCGTGGCGCTGCCCGCCGCCCATCCGCTGGCCGGGCGGACGGAGGTGGAGCTGGCCGAGCTGGCGGGCGAGCCGTGGGTGCTGCCGCCGCCCGACGGCATGGGGTGGCCGGAGCACCTGCTGGAGGCGTGCGGGCGGGCCGGGTTCACACCGCGCGGGCGGTACCAGCTCGTGGAGGCCGGGGTGCGGCGGGAGCTGATCGCGGCCGGGCACGCGGTGTCGGCCTGCCAGGCGCTCTACGACCCGGGTGAGCGGGTGGCGGTGCTGCCGCTGCGCGGGAACCCGCTGTGGATGCGGCAGGTGCTCATCTGGCGGTCGTCGTTCGCGGCGCACGCGCCGGCCCTGCTGGAAAGCGCCCGCGCCGCGCACGCCGCCGTCGCGGCCCGCAGCACGGCGTACACCGCCTGGACCGCCCGCTACGGCCGCCCGCCCCTCACCTCCTGAGCCGCTCCTGACCCGCTCCTGACGCGCGGTGCCCTCCACCCTTCGGCACGCCGGAGGGGCGGAGGGCTTGCCCATTTCCCCGGACAGGGAGACAATCTCATTGGGTGATGAATTATGACGTGTGTAATAGCCGGAGGCGGTCCCGCCGGGGCCGTGCTCGCACTGCTGCTGGCCAGGGCCGGCGTCGAGGTCACGCTGCTGGAGAAGCACGCCGACTTCCTGCGTGACTTCCGAGGCGACACGATCCATCCCTCCACCCTGCGCGTGCTCGGCGAGCTCGGGCTGGCGGAGGAGTTCCTCAAACTGCCCCACCGCAAGGCGCACGAGCTGCGGCTGGCGACCGACGCCGGTGACATCAGGCTCGCGAGCCTGCGCGGCCTGCCGGGCGGCTACGACTACATCGCGTTCGTTCCCCAGTGGGACTTCCTCACGCTGGTCACGAAGGCCGCGAGCGCGTACCCGAACTTCCGGCTGCTGATGAACGCCGAGGCCTACGACCTGATCCGCGAGGACGGCGCGGTGCGCGGGGTGCGCTACCGCGACCCGTCCGGCGAGCACGAGCTGAGGGCGACCCTGACCGTGGCGGCCGACGGACGGCGCTCGGTGCTGCGCGAACGCGCCGGCCTGGTCCCCCAGGACCTGAAGGCGCCGATGGACGTGCTCTGGTTCAGGCTGCCCCGGCACGACGGCGACCCCGACGACACGTTCCTGCGTGTCTCCAGCGGCCACATGATGGTCGCCATCAACCGCGAGACCTACTGGCAGCTCGCCTACCTGATCCCCAAGGGCGGCTACGGGCCACTGACCGAGCAGGGCATCGACGCCCTCAGGCGCCCGGTGGCCACGCTGCTGCCGTACCTGGCGGACCGGGTGGGCCAGATCGAGGGCTTCGACGACGTCAGCGTGCTCACGGTCGCGCTCAACCGGCTGCGCCGCTGGCACCGCCCGGGGTTCCTGTGCATCGGTGACGCGGCGCACGCCATGTCGCCGGTCTTCGGGGTGGGCATCAACCTGGCCGTCCAGGACGCGGTGGCCGCGGCCAACCTGCTCGCCGCGCCGCTCGCCGCGGGCCGGCCGATCACGGAGGCCATGCTGCACCGGCTGCAGCGCCGGCGCATGCTGCCCACGCGGATCACGCAGGCGGCCCAGCGGGTGGTGCAGAACCGGGTGATCAGCGCCGCGCTGGGGCGGCGGTTCGACCCGTCCGGGCTGCCGCGCGACGTGACCAGGATCCCGCTGCTCAACCGGCTGCCGCGGCGTTTCATCGGGTTGGGCGTACTCCCTGAGCACGTAAAGTCTCCCGAAAGCTGATAAATGCATTCTCACAACGTGGACAAGGGGGTCAGTGGGGCCGGGTCAGTGGAATACCCTCGTATCTCGTGAGCAGCAATCTCGTGGATCTCGATTCCTGGCGAGCCCTTCCCGCGGCCCAGCAGCCCGACTGGCCCGATCGCGGTGAGCTCGACAAGGTCGTCGCCGAGCTCGGCGGCCTGCCCCCGCTCGTCTTCGCCGGCGAGTGCGACCAGCTCAAGAGGCAGCTGGCGGCCGTCTCGCGCGGGGAGGCGTTCGTCCTGCAGGGCGGCGACTGCGCCGAGACCTTCTCCGGCGCGACCGCCGACAACGTCCGCAACAAGCTCAAGACGTTGCTGCAGATGGCGATCGTGCTGACCTACGCGGCGAAGGTGCCGGTCGTGAAGATCGGCCGGGTGGCGGGCCAGTTCGCCAAGCCGCGTTCCAAGGGCACGGAGGTCCGCGACGGCGTGGAGCTGCCGGCCTACCGCGGCGACATGGTCAACGGCTTCGAGTTCACGCCCGAGTCGCGTCAGCCCGACCCGTGGCGGCTGCTCAAGGCGTACCACTCCTCGGCCGTGACGCTCAACCTGGCGCGTGCCTTCACCAAGGGCGGCTACGCCGACCTGCGCCAGGTCCACGCCTGGAACCAGGACTTCGTGGGCGAGTCGCCCGCCGGGCGCCGCTACGAGCAGCTCGCCCGGGAGATCGACCAGGCGCTGGCCTTCATGCGGGCCTGCGGGGCCGAGCCCGAGGAGTTCCACACGGTCGAGTTCTACGCCTCCCACGAGGCCCTCATCCTCGACTACGACCGGGCGCTCACCCGCATCGACTCGCGCACGGGCCTGCCCTACGACGTCTCGGCGCACATGGTCTGGATCGGCGAGCGCACCCGCCAGCTCGACGGCGCGCACGTCGACTTCTTCGCCGGCATCCGCAACCCGATCGGCGTCAAGCTCGGCCCGACGACCTCGCCGAAAGAGGCGCTGGCGCTGATCGAGAAGCTCAACCCGGACAACGAGCCGGGCCGGCTCACGTTCATCACCCGGATGGGCGCCTCGAAGATCCGCGAGCACCTGCCCGCGCTGGTCAAGGAGGTCACGGCCGCCGGCGCCCAGGTGGCCTGGATCTGCGACCCGATGCACGGCAACACGTTCGAGGCGCCGAGCGGGCACAAGACGCGCCACTTCGACGACGTGCTCGACGAGGTGGCCGGGTTCTTCGAGGTCCACCGCGAGCTCGGCACGCACCCGGGCGGCATCCACATCGAGTTCACCGGCGACGACGTCACCGAGTGCGTGGGCGGCGGCCACGAGATCGTCGAGGGCGACCTCGCCACCCGTTACGAGACCGCCTGCGACCCGCGGCTCAACCGCGGCCAGTCGCTCGACCTCGCCTTCCGCGTGGCCGAGCTGTACCGGGGCTGAGCACGACGCCTTCCCGGGGCTGACCGCGGTCTCCTCCCGAGGCTGACCGCGGTCTCCTGCCGGGTTCCGCGCGGCGTGTCTCTCCGGGACGCGCCGCGCGGGCAACCGAACCGAATTCCGGTGCGGGCGGGGTCGGCACGGCTATGATCACGCGAAAGACCGAAATTTCGGGAGAAAACGTGGACAGTGCCCCCGAGGGGGTCGACCCCAACGTCCCCAACGTCGCGCGGATGTACGACTACTACCTCGACGGCAAGGACAATTTCGCGGCCGACCGCGCCGCGGCGGAGCAGATCCTCAAGGTGTTCCCCAACACCAAGGAGGCCGCCCGCGCCAATCGCGCGTTCCTGCAGCGGGCTGTCCGGCACCTGGTGGACTCGGGCGTGCGGCAGATCATCGACCTCGGGGCCGGGCTGCCCACGCAGGGCAACACCCACGAGATCGCTCCCGAGGCGCGCGTGGTCTACGTCGACTACGACTCGGTCGTGTGCGTCCACGGCCGGGCGCTGCTGGCCCGTACGGACAACGTCGACTTCCTCCAGGCCGACATCCGCGAGGTCGACCTCCTGCTGGACAAGCTGGGCGCCCTGGTCGACTTCGACCAGCCGGTCGCCTTCCTCATGCTGGCGATCCTGCACTTCATCCCCGACGAGCAGGCCCACCCGATCGTGGCCGGGCTGCGCGAGGCCAGTGCCCCCGGCAGCCACCTGGTGATCAGCCACGCCATCGACGCCAGGCCCGACACCACCCCGCAGGCCCACCAGGTCTACAACCAGGCCACGGCCGCGCTGAGCCTCAGGACCGACAAGGAGATCCTGAGCTTCTTCGACGGTTACGAGCTGGTCGACCCGGGCCTGGTGTTCCCCCAGGACTGGCGGCCCACCGAGCCGCCCGCCCTGACGAGCGGCACGGACGTCGGCTACGTCGGCGTCGCCCGCAAACCCTGACGAACCCACCGGACCGCCCGGGTCGCGGCCTCCGTGGTCAGGGCAGGGCCGCCAGGAGCTGCCGCACCTTGGCCGTCGGCGGCCCGGACGGCACGGCGAGGTGGGTGAGCACCTCGGGCTCGTCCAGGCCGGCGTAGGCGACGCCGCGGATCGGCGGCAGCTCGTCGAAGACCGGGTAGAACAGCGTCCACGACGGCCGCCCCGAGGCCAGGTCGATGAGCGTGTCGTGCAGCCCGGTGAAGGCCGGGCCCCGCGGCGGGTCCACGCCCGCCCGCGCCAGCGCCCCGGTGACCAGGTCGTGGAAGGACGGGTTGCGCTCGCGGGGGGCGAGTCGTACGGGCAGGTCGCCCAGCTGGGCGAGGCCGAGCGTGCCGGCCGTGGCCAGCGGGTGGCCGGCGGGCAGCGCCACGACCAGCGGCTCGGTCCAGGCGGGGAAGAACTCCAGACCGGGCGCGCTGTCCACCAGCCGGACGAGGGCGGCGTCCAGGTCGCCCGAGCGGACCGCCGCCAGCCGCTCGGCGAGCCCCTGTTTGCTGAGCCGGACCCGCAGGCCGGGGTCGAGCCGGTCGAGCATCGGGTACAGGCGGGTGCCGGGCGCCCGCGACACGCCGAGCCGCAGGGTGGCTCCCTCCAGGTGGCCGGTGACCGCCCGGCGGGCGCGTTCGGCCGCGGCGAGCACCTCGCGGGCCTCGGGCAGCAGCCGCTCCCCCGCCTCCGTCAGCCGTACGTGCCGGGTCGAGCGGTCGAACAGGCGCGCGCCCAGTTCGCGTTCGAGCCGGCTCACCTGCTGGCTGACGGCGGGCTGCACGATGTGCAGCCGCTCGGCCGCCCGGCCGAAGCCGCCCTCGTCGGCGACGGCGACGAAGTAGGCGAGCTGGCGCAGCTCCACTGGGGCTCCATTCATCATGATCCGTGATGGCTGTCCAGGAGAACGTCTTCTGGTTCGCCCGCTCTTCCCGCGATGGACTGGCCCGCATGAACGGGAGTGGATTGATCGGGATCAGGCTGGGCGCGCTGTTCGGCCCGGCCGTGTTCGGCGTCACGGCGGCCGGGGTCGCCCTGCCGGACGTCGCCGCCGCGCTGGGGGCGCGTCCAGGCGCGGTGGTGTGGGTGCTGACCGCGCACGCCCTGGCGCTGGGCATCGGGACGGCGCTGTTCGGACGCCTGTCGGACGCGTGGGGGGTGCGCCGCACGCTGCTGCTCGGGTCGGCGGTGCTGGCATCGGGGGCGCTGGCCTGCCTGGTGGCGCCGTCGCTGGGCACGCTCGTGGCGGCGCGGGCGGTGCTGGCGGCCGGATCGGGCGCGCTGTCGGCGGTCGCGCTGAACCTGGCGGCCACGACCGAGCCGAAGCGGCGTCATGCGGTGCTGGCCTGGTTCGGCAGCGCGATGGCGGTCTTCTCGGCGGGCGCGACGCTGGCCGGAGGGCTGGTCACCCAGGCATTGTCGTGGCGGCTCACGCTCGCCTTGCCCGCGCTGGCGCTGGTGGCGGTGCCGTTCTGCCTGCCACTGGCGCGGCGGGCGGGGTCGGGCGGACGGGTGGACGTGGTGGGCGCCGGACTGCTGGCGGCGGCGGTGTCGGCGTTCCTCGTGCTCGTCCAGTCGGCCAATCTGGGGCTGACGTGGCCGGTGGCGGCGCTGGCCGGGGCGGTGGCGGCGCTCGCGGGGGCCGCGCTGGTCCGGCGCACCCGTACGGTCGCCGCCGGGTTCGTCCCGCCCGACCTGCCCGCCGACCGGGTCTTCCGCCGGGCCGCGCTGATCGGCGTCGGCGTGTACGGCGGCCTGTTCGCCACCATGTGGGCCGCCCCGCAGCTCCTGGCCGGCGTGCACGGGTGGAACGTGCTGACGATCGGGGCCTGGCTGCTGCCGGGCGCGCTGGTGGGCGTGGTGCTGGCCAGGATCGCGGGCGGCCGGGCCTGGCTGCTGCCCGCCGTGGCCGCCGCCTTCGCCGCCTGCCTGGTCGCGGCCGGGCTCGCCGAGATGCTCGGCGGCGCACGGACGGGCGCGGTGCTGGTGGTGGTGGCCGCCTCGCTCGGGTTCCCGGCGTTCTCGCTGGCCCAGGTGGTGATCACGGGCCGGATGTCGGCGAGCTTCCCGTTGGAGCGGCGCGGCGGCGCGATGGGCCTGCTGAACCTGACGTTCTTCGTCGGCGGCGGGATCGGGCTGGGCGTGGCGGGGGCGCTGTCACGCGTGCTCGGGCTGCCCGGCACGCTCGTGGTGCTCGCGGTGTTCCCGCTGGCCGCCGCCCTGACGCGGGCCGGGGGACGCGAGGGCCCCGCCGTGCAGGCGGGACCCGCCGGAGTCAGTTCTGCTCGGCGTTCTTCAGCTCCTCGCTGAGCTCGGTCCTGATCGCGTCCATGTCGAGGGCCCGGACCTGGCGGATGAGGTCTTCGAGGGCCGGGGCCGGGATCGCGCCGGCCTGGGCGAACACCACGATGCCGTCGCGGATCGCCATCAGCGTGGGGATCGAGGTGATGTCGAAGCCCTGGGCGAGCGCCTGCTCCGCGTCGGTGTCGATCTTGCCGAAGGTGATGTCGTCGTGCTTGTCGGAGGCCGCCTCGAAGATCGGCCCGAACTTCTTGCACGGCGGGCACCACGTCGCCCAGAAGTCGAGCAGCACGATGCCCTTGTCAGCGATGTCGTTGAAGTTCTTCTCTGTTACTTCGATGGTCGCCACAAGTGGCTCCTCGCTCTTCGGTGAAATTGCAACCGTGTCAACCACGTACCCCCCACCAGCATTCCATGCCGCGGCGGCCCTCAAGCCCGATACGGCGGGCGATCTGGAACGCCGAAGGCGCGGCCCCGCGGGCCGCGCCTTCGGCTCGGGCGACGCGTGCGTTCAGTGGCCGCCGGGCAGGGTCAGGCCGATGACCAGCGGGTCGTGGTCGGAGGAGCGGTAGGCGTCCGGCTGGTAGAGGCCGGGCGGGTTGAACTCGGTGTTGTAGTCGCGGATGCGCGGCTCGTCGGAGTTGATGTGCCAGATGGTGGTGCTGGTCACCCGCTTGAGCAGCTGCTTGCCGGCGAAGGCGTGGTCGAGCTCGCCGGCCAGGCCGTCGAACAGGTAGCTGTAGCGCTGCGGCTCGGGCACGAACCGCTTGGTGAGGCTGGTCAGGCCGCCGGCCTCCAGCGTGTCGATCGGGTCCTCCTCGCCGTAGGCGTTGAGGTCGCCGAGCACGAGCGGGTTGGGCAGGTCCTGGTCATCGATGATGCCCAGCAGGGTCTGGGCCTGCTTGACGCGGGTGGGGTTCCAGCAGCTCTGGCCGTCGCCCTGGTCGGTGTCGGGGCCGTCGGCCGGGCAGGAGCCCTTCGACTTGAGGTGGTTGACGATCATGGTGAACGGCTGGCCGCCGCCCTTCCTGCGGAAGGTCTGGATCAGCGGCGGGCGGCTGAAGACGGGGTCCTGGGAGGCCCTGGTCTCGCCGACCGGGGTCAGCTTGCCCGGCTTGTAGATGAGCCCGACCTGGATGAGGTCCGTGCCGGGGTAGGGGTGGGTGAGCGCCGCGTACGTACCGGCGCCGACCTCGGCGTTGACGGCGTCCACGAGCGCCTGCAGCGCGGTCTGGCCGTTGTTCTCGACCTCCATGAGGGCGACCGCGTCGGCGTCCAGGCCCTTCAGCGCGGCCACCAGCTTGGCGAGCTGCCGCTGCTGCTCGTTGGCGTTGCTCGCGCCGCGTGAGCCGATGGTGGTGAACCAGTTCAGGGTGTTGAACGAGGCCACCTTCACGTTGCCGACCACCGGGAACGGGCGCGGCGTGCGCGGGTTGGCGTCCAGGTAGGCGATCGGCTTGGTGGGCTGGAGGCGGTACTCGCCGAAGCCGTACCCGAGCACGCCGGTGATGCCCGCGGCCACGGTCCCCGCCCGCGTGACGGGCGGCAGGGTCGCCGGGTTCTCCCTGTTGGAGCCGTCGTCGACGAGCAGCGAGCGGCTCAGGTCGTGGGCGGGGTCCACGCCGGGCCGGTCGGTGGGCTGGTACAGGCGCCCGTGCGCCGACACCGTGACCTCGCCGAAGCGGCCCAGGTTGTAGTTGTCGTCCACGGTGAGCGGCTGCGGGAAGGTGAGCAGCATGTTCTCGACGGACTCCGGCCCCGCCCCACCCGTAGCCGGGGGCAGGGTGTACGGCTGCGCCGCCACGTTGCCGGAGCCGCAGACGTCCACGGCGGTGACCGGGGACAGCTCGGTCCAGCCGTTGTACTCGGTGGCCTTGCCGGTGACCAGGACGCGGTCGCCGACCTTGACGTCCTTGAAGGACTCGCGGGCGAAGACGAACAGGCCCTCGGAGGTCCTCGGGTCGGAGTCGGGCTGCGGGTCCTGGAGGAAGAAGCCGCTGAGCTGATCGGTCCGCTGGAAGTCGCCGGTCACGACGCCTTCGACCCGTACGGTCTGGCCGGCCAGAGGACTGGCGTCGCCGCTGCCCTGCACCTCGGCGACGCGGCGGTCGGCCGGGGTGTCGCAGGGCGCCGCCGCCGTCTCGGCGAGGGCCGGGGTGGCGGTCAGGGTGCTCGCCACGAGGGCAGCGAGTGCTGCTCGGGATAAAACGCGCATGACCGGCACTTTAGAGGGATTATTGTCCGCATATTTCCACACAAAAGTGGATAGAACATTAAATCATCTAACCTTGACATTGGCGCACTGCGGGTATGACCAGTGCATGGACTGGGTCACCTGCGCGTTTTCTGCTGCCTGCCCCGGAATCGCCCACCAGCCGTCCGGCCTGTGCCTGGCGCATCTGCCGGCCGAGGACCTGCCCGCCGTCCTCGCCCGGCTGTCCCCCGGCAGGCTGCTCGACCTCCGCGGCACCACCGTCACCGCCGACCTGCTCTCGCGGGTCCTGGAGGCGACGAGTCGCAGACCGGGCCGCGCCCGGCTCGACCGGGCCAGGTTCACCGGCGACGTCAGGCTGTCGGGCGTGACGTTCGCCGGTGACGTGTCACTCGACGGGGCCAGGTTCGAAAGGCTGGCCTCCTTCTTCGGGGCGTGCTTCGAGGGGAACGTGTCGCTGGCCGCGGCCAGGTTCACGCGCGAGCTGTCCTTCCACGGCGTACGCGTCCGGGGGCACGTCTCGCTCGACCGGGCCGTGATGTCCCGCGACGCGCTGTTCGGCCAGGCCGTCTTCGAGCACGGGCTCTCCTGCGAGGGCGCCCGGTTCGACGGGTACGCCACCTTCGACGACGCCCGCCTGGGCACCGGCGGCACGTTCCGCGGCGCCAGGTTCGGCCGTACCCTCTCCTTCCGCAAGGTGCGCGGGCAGGCGGGGTTCGAGTACGCGCACTTCGCCGGCGACGCGTACCTGTCGGCCACCGGCAGGCTGTCGGCCGCGCGCGCCCGCGCCGACGGCCTGCTCGACGTGACGGTCGCGCGCTGCGGGGTGGACCTGCGGCGGGTCGAGGTCTCGGGGGCCGCCACCGTACGGCTGACCGACTCCAGCGCCGACCTGGAGGGCGCCGTGCTGCACGGGCCCGCCTCGGTGACCGGCAAGGGCCTGTCGATGCTCAGCTCGCTGCGCCAGGTGGACGCCGACAGCCTCACGCTGACCGGCCTCGACCTGTCGGCGTGCGGCTTCACCGGGCTCATGCGTCCGGCCGGGGTGCGGGTCAGGAACTGCACGTTCGCGCTCACGCCGCGCGGCGTGCGGGTCAGCCTGCGCCGTCCGATGTTGCGCTGGTTCTCGCGGCGCAGCGCGCTGGCCGACGAGCACGCCCTGCGCGGCTGGGACGCCTCCGGCGGCTCGCCCACCACGCCCGACCGGCTGGCCGCCCTCTACGCCGAGCTCCGCGGCCGGGTCGAGGACCGCGACACCTCGGCGGACTTCGCCTTCGCCGCCATGGAGATGCGCCGCCAGGCCGGCGAGCACTGGTGGCTGTCGCTGTCGTGGCTGCTGTGGGGGTACGGCATGCGCCTCGGCCGCGCGGTGGCCTGGTGCACGCTGCTCGCGGCGCTGACGGCGGCGGCGGTGTTGTGGAGCTCCACCTCGCACGCGGCCCGCCAGGCGGTCCACCACAACCCGGTCATCCACCAGTAGCCGGGCGGAAATGCGGTGGCAGGCGGCGGATCGGGCTCGCTAGGGTCGCGCCGGTGAGCATCGATCCGCTTCCGCTGCTGTGGTTGTCGGGCCCCACGGGCGCCGGGAAGTCGTCGGCCGGGTGGGAGATCTTCGCCCGGCTCGGCCGCAGCGGCGTCAAGGCGGCCTTCCTCGACGCCGACCAGATCAGCCTCTGTCATCCGGCGCCGGATGACGGCACGCATCGCCTGCGGGCGCGCAACCTGGCGGCCCTGTGGCCGGGGTTCCGGCGCGAGGGGATGGACTGCCTGGTCCTGGCCGGTTTCGTGGACACGTCCGAGGAGGTCGGCCAGTACACCGCGCTGCTGCCCGGGGCGGCGTTCACCGTGTGCCGGCTGCGGGTCCCCCACGCGGAGCTGAGGGCGCGGTTCCTGGGGCGAGGCTGGCGTCCGGACCTGGTGGAGGAGGCCGTGGCCGAGGCCGCGGCACAGGACCGCAGCCGGTACGCCGACCTGTGCGTGGACACCGGCGGGCTGACGGCTCCGGAGACGGCCCGGCTGGTGCTCGACCGGCTCGGCGGGTGGCCGCCGACCGTGCCCGCTGCTTGTCCGGCGACCGTACCCGCTGGTTGTCCGCCGACCGCGCCCTCCGGCGAGGTTCCCCTGCTGTGGTTCTCGGGCGCGACGGCGGCCGGGAAGTCGACGGTCGGCTACGAGGTCTTCGGGCGGGTGCACCGGTCGGGCGTGCGGGCCGCCTACGTCGATCTCCGGCAGATCGCCGCGCTGCGCCCGTCCAGCGAGGACGAACGCCGCCGGCTCAAGGCGCACAACCTCGCCGCGCTCTGGGACGGGTACCGGGCGGCCGGGGCCGCCTGCCTGATCGTCTCCGGCGAGGCGGACTCCGACGAGACCGTCCGCGACTGCACCCGCCTGCTGCCCGGCCTGGCGCCGACCGTGTTCCGGCTGCACGCCTCCCCCGCCACGCTGCTCGAACGCGTCCTGCTGCGCGGCCGGGGAGGCGGCCCGGCGATCCCCGGCGACGAGCTGAGGGGGCTGGACGCGGACGCCCTGCGGGCCGTGGCCGCGCGGGCGGCTCGGGAGGCCGCGGCCCTGGAGCGGGCCGGGGCGGGCGACGTGCGCCTGGACACCGACGGCCGCGCCCCGGACGAGCTGGCCTCACAGGCCCTGGCCCACCTCCCGCCACCGGGCCCGAGCCCGCTCCGGTGACCGAGCCGAGTGGCCGCGAGGGAGTCGAACGCGGCGAAGCGCCGGAGCCGGGCGGCGGCGAGGGACTCGAACGCGGTGAGGCGCCGAGCCGGGCGGCCGGGATCAGAGGGTGGCGGCGAGGGACTCGATCGTGGTGAAGTGCCGGGGCCAGCCGCCGCCCATGATCCGGCGGGAGAGCTGCTGGGTGGGGTCGTCGGGGTCGAAGCCCTCGTGGTCGAGGAACAGCCGGGTCCCCCGCCCCTCGGGCACCAGCCGCCAGGTGACCGTCCAGTCGGCCTGCTTGCGGTCGCTCCAGCTGATCCGCAGCAGCTTCTCCTCCTCGAACTCCAGCACCTCGCAGTGGACGACGCCGTCGAACCCCACCGCCTTCCTGGGCTGGGTGGTGGAGGTGAACCGGTGGCCCACCTCCAGCCGGAAGTCGTTGGGCATGAGCCAGCGGGCCATCAGCTCGGGGTCGGTCAGCGCCCGCCACACCTTGCGCGGCGGGTGCGCGAGGAACTCGTCCAGCCGGATCGCGGTCCGGTCGTCAGCCATCTTCTTCTTCCATCTCGTCGAGCAGTGCGGAGAGTCCGGCCAGCTTCCCGCGCCAGAACCTCTCGTACGGGGTGAGCCAGTCGCGGATCTCCATGAGCGGCTCCGGCTCCAGCTGGTAGTGCCGTTCCCGCCCCTTGCGGGCCTCGACGACGAGCCCGGCGTCCTTGAGCACCTTGAGATGCTCCGAGACGCTGGGCCGGCTCAGGTCGAACCGCTCGGCCAGCCGCCCGGCGGGCTGGGGCCCCTCCTGGAGCAGCAGGCGCAGCAGCTCGCGCCTGGCCGGGCTGGCCAGCGCGGTGAAGACGTGGTCGGCGGTCATGCCTGGCTGACCACGAACCCGTTGCCGAAGGGGTCGCCGAAGAGCAGCTGGCGTCCCCATGCCTCGTCGCTCGGCCCTTCGAAGGCGATCTCGTGGGCGGCGAGCCGGGCGGCGAGCGCGTCGAGGTCGGGTGCGGCCAGCACGAGCCCGCCGACGGGGGCCATGGCGGGGAACCAGGAGGCCAGCAGGAGCGTGGTCGCCGTGCCCTTGGGCGCGACGGTGAGCCAGCGGCCCATCGGGAACGGATTGTCGGTGCGCACCTCGAAGTCGAGCACACCGGTGTAGAAGTCGAGCGCCCGAGCCTGGTCGGCGACGGGCACGGTGACGGTCAGAATCCCGGAAATCAGCATGTGGGCCACTATACGTAGGATTTTTCCGACATATCAAGCCGAGGCGCGAAATATCGGGGACTTCCCTGATAGGCCAACGGCGACCTGCTCCGTAGACTGGGATCATGCGGATCGACGACTACGTGGCCGACCTCGATCGCGTGCTGTCCGGCCCCGCCGGCGCGAAGCGCGACCTGGTCGTCGAGGCGCGCGACAGCCTGTCCGACACCGCCGACGCCCTGGAGGCCGACGGGCTCGAACGCGCCGAGGCCGAGCGGCTGGCGGTCGCGGAGTTCGGCCCGGTCACCGAGATCGCCCCGGGCTACCAGAGCGAGCTGACCGCCGTGGCCGGGCGGCGCCTGGGCCTGCTGCTGTTCATCAGCGTCCCGCTGACCGCGCTCATGTGGTCGCTGGTGTGGCGAATCTATCCCGCCGACCCGGCGCTGTGGGTGGGCAGGCCCGCCTGGTACCACCTGCTCTCGCGGCTGCTGGACATCTGCCAGCTCGCGACCGGCCTGTACGGCGGCCTCGCCCTGCTGGCGCTGGGCCGGGGCGCCCGCTGGATCCGCCGCCCGCGCCTGGTGACCAGGTCGCTGGGCATCCTCGTGTGGGGCATGCTGCCGGTCGCGGGCGCCATGAGCCTCGTGCTGTCCTACAGTTCCTCCGGGCCGGGCACGATGACCGACTACCTGCCCGCGTTCCTGGCGAACCTGGTCACGACCGCGTTCTGGGGCCTGCAGATCTACGGCGCGACGCGCTGCCTGCGGGTCACCCGCGCCGGCCGGACCGCCGCGGAACCGTCAGCCTGAGGCCCGCGTGTCGGCCTGGAGCACGCCGCCGATCACGCTGGTGAACTCCCGCCAGGCCGACCGCTCCCCTTCGAGCTGCTTCCTGCCCGAGTCGGTCAGCCGGTACGTGCGCCGCTTGCGCCCGCCCACGGTCGCCCATTCGCTGGCCAGGTAGCCGATGCGCTCCAGCCGCCGCAGCGCCGGATAGACGGTGCCGGTGGGCACGCTGAGCGCGCCTCCGCTGCGCTCCTGGAGCGCCTCGATGATCGCGTAGCCGTGCAGCGGCTCCCGCTCCAGCACCGAGAGCAGCAACGCGTCCATGTGCCCGCGCAGCGCGTCTGGATTCATGTCCTAGATCCTAGACAACCGTTTCGCATGTAGCCAGTCTACATGTAGGCTGCCTATATGTAGGTAGACACAACAACGGAGTCGAGGGAATGGACGTACTCGAACTCGCCCGCACGCAGTTCGCGGTGACGGGAAGCCTGCACTTCCTGTTCGTCGTGCTCACGCTCGGGCTGGCGCCGATCGTGGCGCTCATGCACACCCGCCACGTGATCTCCGGCAGCGCGCTGCACGGAGGCATGACCCGGTTCTGGGGTCAGATCTACGTCGTCAACTACGCCCTGGGCATCGTCACCGGCCTGGTGATGGAGTTCCAGTTCGGGCTGTCGTGGAGCGGGCTGTCCGACTACGCCGGAGGCGTGTTCGGCGCGCCGCTGGCCATGGAGACCCTGGTGGCCTTCTTCCTGGAGTCCACGTTCCTCGGACTGTGGATCTTCGGGTGGGGGCGGCTGCCCAAGTGGCTGCACCTGGCCTGCATCTGGCTGGTGACGCTGACCGCGTACGCCAGCGCGTTCTTCATCATGGTCGCCAACTCCTTCCTGCAGAACCCGGCGGGCTCGGTGCTCAGGGACGGCCGGCTGGAGCTGGTCGACTTCGGCGCCCTGCTCACGAACAAGACGCTGGTGTTCTCCTTCCCCCACGTCATCGGCGCGGGGTTGCTGACCGGCGGCCTGGTGCTGGCCGGGGCGAGCGCGTACCAGTTGCGGCGCCGCACGCGGGAGTCGGTGTTCTTCGGCAGGTCCCTGCGCATGGGGGTCGGTGTGGCGTCCGTCGGCGCCTTCCTGGCCCTGGGGTTCGGCTACGCGCAGTTCGGCGGCGTCCAGGAGGGCAAGTTCGACGGGAGCACGGGCGCCGCGGTGCCGCTCGGGTTCATGATCGAGATCGGCCAGCTCCTGGCGTTCGTGCTGCTCTTCATCCTCCTGCCGCTCATCTACTGGCTGCCGCGCTGGCGGTGGACGCACGTGGTGCTGATGCTCATGACCCCGGTGCCGTTCGCGCTGGCGATCCTGGGCTGGATGGCCAGGGAGATCGGCCGCCAGCCGTGGATGGTGTGGCAGAAGCTCACCGTCGCCGACGCCCTGACGCCGGGGCTGACCTCGGGCATGGTCACGGCCTCGCTCATCGGGTTCGCCGGGGTGCTGGGCCTGCTGGCGGTCGTCGACTACGTCCTCATCGCCCGGATCGTCCGGCGGGGTCCGCGCGACCTCGACCTCGGCGCGGTCCCCGCCGACGCCCGGCCCGCCCCGGCGATGACCTTCTAGGAGTGCTGGCATGGAAGTGATCTGGTTCCTGTTCTTCGCGGTGCTGCTGGCCGGGTACTTCGCGCTGGAGGGCTTCGACCTCGGCGTCGGCCTGCTGCTGCCGGTGCTGGGCAGGACGCGCGCCAACCGCGACCGCATGGTGGCCGCCATGGCGCCGTTCGTGCTGGCCAACGAGGTGTGGCTGGTCGCGGTGGCCGGGACGCTGTTCGGCGTGTACCCGCGCCTGGAGGGCGAGGTGCTGTTCGGGCTGTATCCGCTGGTGGTGGCCATGCTGCTGAGCTGGATCCTGCGCGACGCCGGGCTGTGGTTCCGGCGGCGGCTGGACGGCGCCCGGTGGCGCGGCTTCTGGGACGCGATGATCGCGTTCGGGTCGCTGGGGCTGTCGTTCGGCTGGGGCATGGCGCTGCACGCCGCCGCCACCGGGTTCACCTCCTCGCCGGTGCATCCGGTCGGGGTGCTGCTGGGCGTGCTGACGACCCTGCTGTTCGCCTTCCACGGGTGGACGTTCCTGGCCTGGCGGGAGCCGGGAGCCTTCGGGGGCGTGCGGTCGGGGCGGGCGCTGGTGGTCTCGGGGCTGGTCTCGGCGCTGCCGGTGATCGGCCTGCTCGTGGGGGCGATGCCGTTCTTGCTGGAGCACAGCGCGCCGGCGGCTACGTTGAATGTGCTCAGTGTCATGGCGTTGCCGTTCGCGCCGATCATGCTGGGCGCGCAAGTATGGGTATGGCGGACTTTCCGGCCAGGTAAGGGCGCCGTCCCGCTCCCCTCGTTCTTCTGAAGGCCACGTGCATAAGGATCTTCTGCGGCTCATGCGGGCCGAGCGCTCGGTGCGCCGCCATCTGACCGTCACCATGGTCGCGGCCGTGCTGGCCGGGCTGCTCGTGCTCGCGCAGGCCGAGTTGCTGGCCGGGGTGCTGTCCGGCCGGTTCACCGCCGCCGCGCTGGGCGCGCTGGCCGCCGTCGTGGGCGTACGGGCGCTGCTGGCCTGGACGCAGGGCGTCTTCGCCGGGCGCACGGCGACGGGGGTGAAGTCCGCGTTGCGCCACCGGCTGCTGGCCCGCCTGGGCGAGCTGGGCCCGTCCAGGCTGACCGGTCACCGGTCGGGCGAGCTGGTCACGCTGACCGGCCGGGGCCTGGACGGCCTCGACGCCTACCTGACCGGCTACCTGCCCTCGATCGCGGTGGCGGCCGTGGTGCCGGTGGCCGTGCTGGTCCGGCTGTTCGCCGCCGACCTGGGCAGCGCGGTGATCGTCCTGATCACGCTGCCGCTGATCCCCGTCTTCGGCGCGCTGGTCGGCATGACGACCAAGGCCGTCACCGAGCGGCAGTTCCACGCCCTGTCGCGGCTCGGCGGGCACTTCCTCGACGTCGTGCGCGGGCTGCCCACGCTGCGCGCCTTCGGGCGGGCCCGCTACCAGGCGACGGTCATCCGGCAGGTCGCCGACGCCCACCGGAGCGCGACCATGCGCACGTTGCGGGTGGCGTTCCTGTCGTCGCTGGTGCTGGAGCTGTGCGCGTCGTTGTCGCTGGCGCTGGTGGCGGTGCCGATCGGGCTGCGGCTGCTCGGCGGGTCGCTGGACCTGACGACGGCGCTGCTGGTGCTGCTGCTGGCTCCCGAGGCGTACCTGCCGCTGCGGGCCATGGGGACCCGGTTCCACGCCTCCATGGAGGGGGTGGCCGCCGCCGACGCCGCCTTCGCCGTCCTGGACGACGCCGCCGGCGACCCGCCGGGCGCGACCCGCCCGTACGCCGGGCACGGCGCGCCGGAGATCCGCCTGGAGAACGTGACCGTCCGTTACCCCGGCCGCGACGAGGCCGCCCTGGAGAACGTGACGCTCACCATCGCGCCCGGCGAGCGGGTGGCGCTGGTCGGCGAGAGCGGCGGCGGCAAGAGCACGCTGCTGCACCTGGTCCTCGGCTTCCTGCGCCCGTCCGAGGGGCGCGTCCTGGTCGACGGCGCCGACCTGACCGAGCTGGACCTGGACAGCTGGCGGGCGGCCCTGGCGTACGTGCCGCAGCGCCCCCACCTGTTCACCACCTCAGTGGCCGACAACATCCGGCTCGGCGCGCCCGGCGCCACCCTGGAGGAGGTCCGCCGGGCCGCGGCCGCCGCGCACGCCGACTTCGTGGACGGGCTGCCCGAGGGGTTCGACACCGTGGTCGGCGAGCGCGGCGCGAACCTGTCGGCGGGCCAGCGGCAGCGCGTGGCGCTGGCCCGGGGCTTCTGCCGCCCCGGCGCCACGGCGCTGCTGCTCGACGAGCCCACCGCCCGCCTCGACGGCCGCAGCGAGGCCGCCGTCGTGGCCGCCACGGTCGAACTGGCGCTGGGGCGGACCGCCGTCATCGTCGCGCACCGGCCCGCGATGATCGACCTGGCCGACCGGATCGTCCGGGTGCACGAGGGCCGCGTCGTCTCCGACACCACCCGCGACCGTCCGGCCCGCCCAGGAGGCGACGATCACAGGGAGCCGCAGGGCGTGGCCTCCCTTCCCGAGGGGAGCGCGCGATGAACCGGCGCATGGGCACCCGGCTGGCCTGGGCCGTGCTGGCCGGGGCGGCCGCCGATCTGGCCGGGCTGGGGCTGATCGCGGCCGCCGCCTGGCTGATCACCCGGGCCGCGCAGCAGCCGTCCCTGGCCGCGTTGAGCGTGGCCATCGTAGCTACCAGGGCGTTCGCGACAGGCAAGGGCGTCTTCCGCTACGCCGAACGGCTCACCGGCCACGACGTGGCCCTGCGCGCCCAGGCCGGCACCCGCGAGCGGCTCTACGAGGCGCTCGTCCCGCCCCAGCGCCCCCGCCACGGCGGCGCCGACCTGCTCAGCCGCATGGTGGACGACACCGAGGCCGTCCAGGACCTGCTGGTCCGCGCGCTGCTCCCGGCCGCCGCCGCTCTCCTGACCGGCCTGGCCGCGGTCGTCATCGGGCTGTTCGTGCTGCCGGTGACCGCGCTGGTGCTGGTGGCCGGGCTGGTGGTGGCGGGCGTGCTGCTGCCCGCCGCGACCGCCGCCGCCGCGCGCCGCTGGTCGGCACGGATCGCCCCGGCCAGGGCCGCGCTCGCGGCCCGCGTGGCCGACCTCGTGCACGGCTCGGCCGACCTGGCCGCCTACGGCGCGGGCGAGCGGGCACTGTCCGGCGCGCTGGCCGCCGACGAGTCGCTGGCCGCGCTGGAGCGCCGCCAGTCGCGCGTGCACGCCGCCGCCCTGGCGGTCGGCACGCTGGCCCAGGGCCTGACGGTGGCGGCCATCGTGCTGCTCGCCCAGGGCGCGGGCGCCGGCTCGGTCGCCACGGCGGTGCTCGCGCTGACCGCGCTGGTGTCGTTCGAGCCGGTGCTGCCGCTGGCCGCGGCGGGTGAGCGCATGGCCGGGATCACCGCCGCGATCCGGCGGCTGCGCGAGGTCCGCGCCGCCGCCCCGGCCGTCACCGAGCCCGCCGCGCCCGCGCCCGTGCCGTCCGCTCCCCTGACGGTCGAGGTCGAGGGCCTCGTCGTACGCCACCCCGGCGCCGCCAGGCCGGCCCTCGACGGCGTCTCCCTGCGCCTCACGCCGGGCCGCCGGGTGGCGATCGTGGGCCCGAGCGGCGCGGGCAAGAGCACGTTGCTGGCCGCGCTGATGCGCCTGGTCGAGCCCGAGTCGGGAAGCGTCCGCGTCAACGGGGCCGACCTGCGCGACCTGTCCGGCGACGACGTCCGCACGCTGATGACCGGGCTCACCCAGGACCCGTACATCTTCCGCACCACGCTGCGCGACAACCTGCGCCTGGCCGGGCCGGACGCCGATGACGAGCGGCTGACGGCGGCCGTACGGGAGGCCAGGCTCGGCCCGTGGGTCGAGCGCACCGGCTGGGACGCCGAGCTCGGCGAGGACGGCAGGACCGTCTCCGGCGGCCAGCTCCAGCGCCTGGCCCTGGCCAGGGCGCTGCTGTACGACCCGCCCGTCCTGCTGCTGGACGAGCCCGCCGAGGCGCTCGACGAGGAGACCGCCGACCGCCTGATGGCCGACCTGCTGGACGTCATCCGTGACCGCACCACCGTGCTGGTGACCCACCGGCTCAAGGGCCTGGAGTCGGTCGACGAGGTCGTGGTGCTCGACGAGGGCCGCGTCGTCCAGCGCGGGCGGCACGACGAGCTGGTGGCCGTGCCCGGCTATTACCGCGACCTGTGGGAGTCCGAGGCCCTGACCAGGCGGTAGCCGTCCCGCCCGCCCTGCTGTAGAGTTTGCGCCGTCATCAGGTTTAAGATACAAACCTGTTTGCGGGACAAGAGGGGCAGGCATGGTGGACGACGATCACGCGCGTACTCCGGAGGAGACGCTGCGGCTGATCGAGCAGCAGCGGACCGCCACGGTCAGGCGCCTGCACGGCGACCCCGTGCTGCTCTACGTGCCCTGGGGCGTGGCCTGGCTGCTCGGCTTCACGGCGCTGTTCCTGCACTACGGCCTCGACGGCGTGCCCTACGCGCCGATCTCCCGCCCGCTGGCGCTCACGGTGCTGTTCGCGGGCATGTCGCTGGCCGGGGCGATCGCCGTCTTCGGCATGGTGAAGATGGGGGCGCAGGTCCGCGGCGAGACCTCGGCCAAGGGCATGATGTACGGCTACGCCTGGGTGGCCGGCATGATCTCCATGACGGTGCTCGCCGTACGCCTGAGCCCCCAGCTCTCCGCCACCGAGAGCGGCCTGCTGTGGGGCGGCGGCTTCATGATGCTCGTCGCCCTGCTCTACATGGCCGGCGGCGCGATCTGGACGTACTGGCCGATGTTCTTCGTCGGCGTGTGGACGGCGGTCGTCAACGGGGTGGGCGTCATGCTCGGGGCCGGCTGGCACGCGCTGCTGACGGCCGTGCTGACCGGCGGCGGCTACATCGTGACCGGGATCGTGCTGCGGCGGCGGACGTGAGCCATGGCGGGGCCGTCCCCGAGCTCGACCCGGTCATCCACGCGCAGGCCAGGCTGCGGGTGGTCGCCACGCTCAACACCCTCGGCGGGCGCGACGAGATCGCCTTCCCCTCGCTGAAGGACCTGCTCGGGATGACGGCCGGCAACCTCTCGGTGCATCTGACCAAGCTGGAGGACGCCGGTTACGTCCGCATCACCAAGACCCACAAGGGCCGCACCCCCGTCACGTACGTCGCGCTCACCCAGCGCGGACGGCTGGCCTTCGAGGACTACACCAAGGCGATCCGCGCCTTGCTCGACAACGCTGGAGGAACCCCATGACGGCCCTCGCCAGAACGGTGGAGGTCACCCGCCGCTACGGGGACGTGCTCGCGCTCGACCGCGTCTCACTCGACATCCGGGCGGGCGAGCTGGTCGGCCTGCTCGGCCCGAACGGGGCGGGCAAGTCCACCCTGATCAACCTGTTCGTCGGGCTGCGCCGCCCGACCTCCGGCACGGTCGAGCTGTTCGGCGGCTCGCCCCAGGACCCCGTGACGCGCCGCGGCATCGGCGTGACCCCGCAGGAGACCGGCCTGCCGGAGTCGCTGCGGGTCGGCGAGATCACCGACTTCGTGCGCGCCCACTTCCCCGACGCGCTCGGCAAGGACGAGCTGCTCGACCGCTTCGGCCTGAGCGACCTGGTCAAGCGCCAGGTGGGCGGGCTGTCCGGCGGGCAGAAGCGGCGTCTGGCCGTGGCGCTGGCCTTCGCCGGCCGGCCGCGCCTGGTGTTCCTGGACGAGCCGACGACCGGCCTCGACGTCGAGGCCAGGCGCACGCTCTGGGACGGCATCCAGGCCTTCCACGCCGAAGGCGGCACGGTCGTCCTGACCAGCCACTACCTGGAGGAGATCGAGGCGCTGGCCCAGCGCGTGGTCGTGGTCGGCCAGGGGCGGGTGCTGGCCGACGACACCGTGCGGGCCGTGCGCGACATGGTGGGGGTGCGGCGCGTCTCGCTCGACGCCGAGGACCTGCCCGAGCTGCCCGGCGTGCTCAGCACCGAACGCCGGGACGGCCGGATCAGCCTGCTGACCACTGATCCCGACCGGCTGGTGGTCGAGCTGGTGCGCAGCGGCACGCCGTTCTCGGGGCTGGAGGTCAGGCCGACCACGCTGGAGGAGGCCTTCCTCACCATCACCGCCACCTCGGACACCTCGACCGCTTCCAAGGAGGACGCGAATGTCTAGCCTGATCGCGGCCCACACCCGGCTGCAGCTCGTCGAGCAGTTCAGGGTGCCCATCGGAATCCTGGCCAGCTCCATGTTCCCGGCCATCTCGATGCTGGCGTTCGTGGTGCCGTTCGCGGGCGGTGACCCGGCGGCGGCGACGACGGCGACGGGGGCGCTGATGTTCTTCGGCGCCATGTCCTCGGCGGTGATCGGGCTCAGCGCCTCGGTCTCCCAGGACCGCGAGCAGCCGTGGGACCCCTACACGCGCACGCTGCCCGCCGGGCCGTTCCCGCGCCTGGCCGGGCGGATGTTGTCGACGGTGGTCCTCATGCTGCTGTCGGTGGTCCCGGTGCTGGTGGTGGCGGCGCTGCTGACGGAGGCGGTCATCACGCCGGTGCGGCTGGCCCTGGGGCTGGCGGCGCTGGTCGGCGCGGGGGTGCCGTTCATGCTGATCGGGCTGTTCCTCGGCCTGACGCTGCCGTCGAAGGCGGCGCTCGCGGTGGCCCAGATCGTCTTCTTCCCCGTGGCGATCGTGGGCGGGCTGATCCTGCCGCCGCAGATCCTGCCGGACATCGTGGAGACCATCTCGCCGTACGTGCCGTCCAGGGGCGCGGCCGAGCTGATCTGGGCGGCCATCGCGGGGGCGCGGCCGGACGGGATCGCGCTCATCATGCTGGGCGTCTGGACGGTGCTCGCGGCGGCCGCCGCCACGTGGGCCTACCGCCGTGACGAGGGCCGCCGTTTCGCCTGATGGGGGGGTGTGCCGCCGAGTCCGCAGCGATCTCAACGGCACACCCGTCTCCGGGAGGGGGTCCTGGTGTTTACTTCTTCTCTTGGAGGGTGACGGTGACCTCGCCGGACTGTCCGCCCCTCATATATGTGATCTTGACCTGTTGGCCCGGTTTGAAACCTCTGACCTGTCCAACAACGGTATCGCCTGAGTCAACAGGTGTGTCCCCAATCTTGGTGATCAGGTCCCCCTCCTTCAGTCCGGCCTTGGCCGCCGGGCTTTCCGCGGTCACCTGACGGATAAGCGCGCCGGGCACGTCGCCGGTGGCGTCGGTGACGCTCACGCCGAGGAAGGCGTGGCTGACCTTGCCGCTCTTGATGAGCTGCTCGGCCACCTGCTTGGCGGTGTTGACCGGGATCGCGAAGCCGACGCCGCCGCCGGCCGCGTCGGAGGCGATGGCGGTGTTGATGCCGACGAGGGCGCCGGCCGCGTTCACCAGCGCGCCGCCGGAGTTGCCGGGGTTGATGGCGGCGTCGGTCTGGATGACGTCGCCGATGGTGGCGCTCGGCGCCTGGCTCTGCTGCTGCTCGCCGCCGAAACCGGGCGGAAGCTGCTGGCGCTGCTCGCCGCCCAGGTTGAGGGTACGGTTCAGGGCGCTGATGATGCCCCTGGTGACCGATCCGTCCAGGCCGAGCGGGCTGCCGATGGCCAGCACGTCGTCGCCGACCTTGAGCTGGTCGCTGTCGCCCAGCGTGACCTTGGTCAGCCCCGAGACGTCCTGGGCCTTGATGACCGCGAGGTCGGTGGCCGGGTCGGTGCCCACGACGCTGGCCTTGGCCGTCCTGCCGTCGCTGAACTTGACCGTCATCTGCCCCCCGCCCTGCGAGGCGCCGACGACCACGTGGTTGTTGGTGAGGATGAGGCCGTCCTCGGAGAGCACGACCCCCGAACCCTCGCCCGTCTGCCCCTGGATCATGACCACCGACGGCTGCACCCGCTCGGCCACCTCAGCGGTGGAGAGCTGGTTGGAGGCCGACCGCAGCACCGGGCTGGGCGCGCTGACCACCTGCTGCGGCTGCGGCTGGAAGGCGGTGGCGACGGCCGCTCCCACGACCCCGCCGCCGATGGCCATCGCGGCCAGCGCCAGGCCCGCGACGGCCTTCTGCCCGGCGCTGAAGCGCGCCTTGACCAGGGCGGACGGCGGAGGAGGAGGCGGCTGCTCCATGACGATCGTGTCCCGCCGGGGGAAGCCCCCGGCGGCCGGTGGCGTGGCGCCGAACTGGCTCCAACCACCGGTGCCCTGCTCGCGAGGCTCGTTCGCGTCCATCTGTCATCTCCCTCAAGTCCCTATGGCTCAAGGGTGCCAAGGACGGCGTAAGAGCTGGTTAAGGCGTTGATCGGAACTCTGTGAGACGACTCACTCACGCCTTATCTGCGCTGCTCGCAGGCCATGCCGCCGCGCCGAGAACGGGCAAAAAAAGGTGAAATACGTGCGTATCGGCCCGTCGCAGGGGGTGGTCAGGTGCGGGCGGGCCAGTATTCGTCCCTCAGGAGGCGCTTGTAGAGTTTGCCGGTCGGGTGGCGTGGGAGCTCGTCGCGGAAGTCGACCGACTTCGGGCACTTGTAGTGCGCCAGGCGGTCCCGGCAGTACGCGATCAGCTCCGCCTCCAGCGCCGGTCCCGCCTCGGCCGCCGTCATCGGCTGGACCACGGCCTTGACCTGCTCCCCCATCTCCTCGTCCGGTACGCCGAACACGGCCACGTCGGCCACCTTGGGATGGACCGCGAGCACGTTCTCGGCCTCCTGCGGGTATATGTTCACCCCACCGGAGATGATCATGTACGAGCGGCGGTCCGTGAGGTACAGGAAGCCGTCGGCGTCGAGGTAGCCGATGTCGCCGAGGGTGGTCCAGCCGCGGCCCTTCGGGTCCTGCGCCGAGCGGGTCTTGTCGGGGTCGCCGTGGTACTCGAAGCGGGCGCCGTTCTCGAAGTAGACCGTGCCGTGCTCGCCGGGCGGCAGGTCCTCGCCCTCCTCGTCGCAGATGTGCACGACGCCGAGCAGCGAGCGGCCGACCGTGCCCCTGTGCGCCAGCCAGTCCTGGGAGCCGACGTAGAGGAAGCCGTTGCCCTCGGTGCCCGCGTAGTACTCGTGGATCACCGGGCCCCACCAGTCGATCATCTGTTCCTTGACCGGCACGGGACACGGCGCGGCGGCGTGGATGGCACAGACCAGCGACGACAGGTCGTACTTCTTCCGGGTTTCTTCGGGCAGCTTGAGCATCTTGATGAACATCGTCGGCACGAGCTGCGAGTGCGTCACCCCGTACCGCTCGACCAGCCGCAGGTACTCCTCGGGGTCGAAGCGCTCCATCACCACCACCGTGGCGCCGAGCCGCTGGAAGGACAGGCAGTAGCGCAGCGGCGCGGCGTGGTACAACGGCGCGGGCGAGAGGTAGACGCTGTCCGCCGACGGCGCGAACAGCCCCTGGATGAGCCGGACCAGCGTGTTCGACTCGGTCAGCGGGGCCAGCGAGGCGGCCACCTTGACGCCCTTCGGACGGCCGGTCGTGCCGGAGGAGTAGAGCATGTCGGCGCCCTGGCACTCGTCGGCGATCGGGGTGACCGGGCGGCCGGCCACGGTCTCCTCGTAGGAGACGAAACCCTCGGCTACGCCGTCGAGCATGAGCCGCAGCTCCACGCCCGGCGTGGCGGCGGTGATCGAGGTGGCCACCTCGGCCAGGTCCGCGCTGGAGATGAAGACCCGGGCGCCGCAGTTGTCCACGATGTAGGCGAGTTCGTCGGTCCGCAGGCGGGAGCTGATCGGCGTGTAGTACAGGCCCGCGCGGTACGCGGCCCAGGCGACGGCCAGGAAGAGCGGGTGGTTGGCGAGCATGAAGGCGACGTGGTCGCCGGGCTTGAGCCCGGCCTCGCGGAAGGCGTGGGCCAGGCGGTTGGACTCCTCTTCGAGCTCGCGGTAGGTGAGGACCTGCCCGGAGCCCGCCATGATCACAGCGGGCTTGTCGGGGGTGACGGCTGCGATGGCTCCCGGGTACATATTAGAACAGTATTCGGTCCGTCGGCGGCGGCGCTAGGGCGCGCCGAAGCCGCGGCTCCCCGGTGGAGGGCCGCGGCTTCGGCGCCGATCGACGCCGGAGGTCACTCGGCGGGGATCACCGAGCCCTCGTACTTCTGCTTGATGAAGTCCTTGACCTTCGGGTGCTGCAGCAGCTTGCCGAGGGTGACGATGCCGGCGTCCTTCTCGTGGCCGGCCTGCACGACCAGCCCGTTGACGTACGGGTTGCCCTCGGTCTTCTCCAGCACGAGCGCCTGGCTCGCCGGCTTGAGCCCGGCCTCGATGGCGTAGTTGCCGTTGATCACCGCGGCGTCCACGTCGTCCAGCGCGCGCGGGAGCTGGGCCGCCTCAAGGGGCTTGAACTGCAGCTTCTTCGGGTTGTCCGTGACGTCGCGCTCGGTGGCCGCGGTGCCCGCGCCGTCCTTGAGCTTGACCAGGCCGTTGTCGGCGAGCAGCTTGAGCGAGCGGCCGAGGTTGGTGGCGTCGTTGGGGACGGCCACGGTGGCCCCGTCGGCCAGCGCCGACAGCGAGGTGATCTTCTTGGAGTACAGGCCGAGCGGCTCCAGGTGCACCGGGGTGACGAAGCTCAGCTTGGTGCCCTTGGAGGCGTTGAAGTCGTCCAGGTAGGGCTTGTGCTGGAAGAAGTTGGCGTTCAGCTGGCCCTCGTCGAGCTGCACGTTCGGCTGGACGTAGTCGGTGAACTCGACGATCTCCAGCTTCAGCCCGGCGGCCGGGGCCAGGTTGTCCTTGACGAACTTCAGGATCTCGCCGTGCGGGACGGGGCTCGCGCCCACCTTCAGCACCGTGTCGGCCGACTCGGCGGCGGGGGTGCTGGTCGCGGACTGCGACGTACCGCATGCGGCGAGCAACAGGGACAGCGCGGCAGCACCCAAGATCGAACGGATCTTCATGTTTTTTCCTTACTTATGTGAAATGCGCCGAGCGACCCAGTCGCCCAGACTCTGCAGAACTTGCACGATGACGATGAGCAGGACGACGGTCACGATCATCACGAGCGTCTCGAACCGCTGGTAGCCGTAGCGCACGGCCAGGTCCCCGAGCCCGCCGCCGCCGACGGTGCCGGCCATGGCCGAGTACCCGATGAGCGCGACGATCGTGACGGTCAGCCCCGACACCAGGCCCGGCAGCGCCTCGGGCAGCAGGACCTTGCGCACGACGGCGGTCCGGCTCGCGCCCATGGCCTGCGCCGCCTGCACGACGTCGGTGCCGACCTCGCGCAACGCCGTCTCGACCAGCCGGGCGAAGAACGGCACGGCCCCCACGGTCAGCGGCACCACCACGGCCGCGGTGCCGATCGTGGTGCCGATGACGAACCGGGTGAACGGGATGATCGCGATCATCAGCACGATGAACGGCAGCGACCGCCCGACGTTGACGACGATCCCCAGCGCGGACTTCAACGCGGGCAGCGGACGCAGCCCGTCCCGGTCGAAGGCCACCAGCGCCACGCCGAGCGGCAGCCCGAACAGCACGGTGAACAGCGTGGCCCACCCCACCATCTGGGCGGTCTCCCAGGTGGCCGGCCACAGCAGCGGAACGATCTCTTCCCAGGTCATGCGGCCTCCCCCGCGACTTCGACGATCAGCTCGGAAGCCCGCAGGAACGACAGCGCCGAGGACGACTCCGCGCCGGTCAGCGACACCCGCAGGCGCCCGACCGAGCCGCCGGCCAGGTCCTCGATCGAGCCGCCGAGGATGTTGACGTCCACGTCGAACTTGCGCACCATCTCCGAGACCAGCGGGCGGCCCGGGTCGCCGGTGAAGGTGAGCGTGACCGCGCCGGCCGGGGCGGGCTCGGGCAGCGGGAAGATCTCCCTGGTCAGACGGGATCCGGGGGTCCTGATGAGGTCGGCGATCGCACCCGACTCCTCGACGCGTCCGCCGGACATGATGGCGACCGAGTCGCAGACGCTCTTGACCACGTTCATCTCGTGGGTGATGAGCAGGATCGTCAGGCCCAGCTCGGCGTTGAGCCGCTTGAGCAGGGCGAGGATGGACTGGGTGGTGGCCGGGTCGAGCGCGGAGGTGGCCTCGTCCGACAGCAGCACCGACGGGTTGCCCGCCAGCGCCCTGGCGATGCCGACGCGCTGCTTCTGGCCGCCGGAGAGCTGGTGGGGGCGGTCGCCGCCGCGTCCCTGGAGGCCGACGAGTTCGAGCAGCTCGGCCACGCGCCGCTGCCGTTCGGCCCTGGGCACGCCCATGACCTCCAGCGGGAAGGCGACGTTGCCGGCCACCGTGCGCGAGGACAGCAGCGCGAAATGCTGGTGGATCATGCCGATGCGCTGCCTGGCGCGGTTGAGCTCGCGGCCGGGCAGCGCGGTCAGGTCCTGCCCGGCGACGGTGACCGTGCCCGCGGTGGGGCGTTCGAGCAGGTTGACGCAGCGCAGCAGCGTGCTCTTGCCGGCGCCGCTCTGACCGAGCACGCCGTAGATCTCGCCCTCGCGCACATGCAGGTCGACGCCGTCGAGCGCGACGGTCTGGCCGTACTGCTTGCGCAGGCCGGAAGCCTGGATCACGAAAAATTCCCCACGACTGAGAGCGGCCGGCGACGGGCCGCTTCCTGACACGAACATCACCGTCGAAACGGTGGGATCTAGTGGCTGCCCGGAGGGAACGGCAGGTGACTCAGCCTGCGCAGCACGAAGCAAAAGGTGTGGATCATGGTGACCTTCGAGGAGAACGGGCGGGATCTGGTCTCTAACGGGCCGGCATTCGCCCCATACGCAGGCGACAACACATGGCGTCCCGGTGGGCGCGGTGGTCGTTCGCGTATGCCTCGTTCACGCCGTTGCTAACACCGCTTTTACATACTCCTATTCCGGGGAATTGTGGTGATCTGCGTCACTGCGGGTGGCGGTGAGGAAGGCGCCGCCCGGGGCGCGGCGGCCGTAGCGGGCGGCCAGGGCGGACGCGTCGACGATACGCGCCCGCCAGCCGCGGGCATTCAGCCGCGCGACGGCGTCCTCGCCCAGGCCGCCCTTCCACAGCGTGGCGATCCGGCGCAGCTCGGGCATCGTCCGCGCCCGTTCGGCCAGCGCGGCGGACGCGGCCGGGTCGTGCTCGAAGGCCAGCCCGCTGCACGCCGCCGACAGCGCGCCGATGCCGTCGAGCAGCCGTGCGGCCTCGGCCGGGCTCAGGTAGATCAGCAGGCCCTCGGCCAGCCAGGCCGTCGGCCGCGCCGGGTCGAACCCGGCCGCGCGCAGGCTTCCCGGCCAGTCCTCGCGCAGGTCGACCGGCACCGGGACGCGCTCGCACCGCGCCGTCGCGCCCAGCCCGCGCAGCACGCCGTCCTTGAACGCCAGCAGTTCGGGCAGGTCGAGCTCGAACAGCCGCACGCCGGGCGGCCAGTCGAGGCGGTAGGCGCGGCTGTCGAGCCCGGCGGCCACCAGCACGACCTGGCCGCAGCCGGACTCGCTCAGATAGTCGTCGAAGAACCTGGTCCTGAACACCAGGTGGTCACCGAAGAGCCCAGCCGCCCCGCTCCCCCGCCCCGCATCCGCCCGCTCGGTCTCGGCCGCCGCCACGAAGGCCGCCGCGTACGGGTCGTCGAACAGCCGGTCGGGCCGCTCGCTCTCGCGCGCCCGCAACCACGCCGCGCCCACCGCCGTCTTCGCCACCCCATTCATATCGCTGACGATACATCTCCAGCGATACAATCGACGACCATGAACGTGGCGCGGATGCGAAGGCTCGGACGGCGGCTCGTGGAGCTGTCGAAGACGGCGGCCGGCGAGACCAAGGGCCCGCCCCTCACCCCCGGCGAGGAGGCCGTCTTCGAGGACGCGCTGCGCCACCCGGGCAGCACCGTCGGCGAGATCCAGGCCAGGACGGGCTTCGTCCAGAGCCACGTGTCGGCGTCGGTGGCCAGGATGCGCGAGCGGGGCCTCGTCCGGACCGCGCCCGACCCGGACGACGGGCGGCGCACCCAGGTCACGGTCACGGAGCCGGCGCTGAACGCGGTCCACCGCCGGGCGGCCAGGCCGGTGGCGGAGGCGGTGCGGGCGGCGGTGGGCGACGACCCCGAGCGGGCCGCCCGGGTCGTGGCGCTGCTGGAGGAGCTGGAGACGCTGCTGGTCGCGGACTGAGGCCCTCTTCCGGCCACACATGGGGCCGCCCCGCCGCCCCCGGAAGGAACCGGGTGCGGCGGGGCGGTGTCGGAGGGAGCGGGCCGGGTCAGGCCGCGACCGTGGTGGCGACCTCGGCCGGGGTGAGCGCGATGTCGAGCACCTCGCGCACGTCGCTGACCGCGTGGATGGTCAGCTCGTTGCGGACCTCCTCGGGCACGTCGTCCAGGTCGGGCTCGTTGCGTGCCGGGATGAGCACCGTGGTGATGCCCGCCCGGTGGGCGGCCAGCAGCTTCTGCTTGACGCCGCCGATCGGCAGGACCCGCCCGGTCAGCGAGATCTCACCGGTCATGGCCACGTCGGAGCGGACCTGGCGGCCGGACAGCAGCGAGGCCAGCGCGGTCGTCAGCGTCACGCCCGCCGAGGGACCGTCCTTGGGGACGGCGCCCGCCGGGAAGTGCACGTGCACCGACCGGTCCTTCAGCGCGGTGACCGGCAGCTCCAGCTCCGCGCCGTGCGAGCGCAGGTAGGACAGCGCGATCCGGGCCGACTCCTTCATCACGTCGCCGAGCTGGCCGGTCAGGGTCAGGCCGGTCTCGCCGGTCTCCGGGTCGGCCAACGACGCCTCCACGTAGAGCACGTCGCCGCCGGCCCCGGTCACCGCCAGGCCCGTGGCCACGCCCGGCACCGAGGTGCGCTGGGTGGACTCGGGCAGCGACGACTCCGGCACGAACCGCGGCCGGCCGATGTAGCCGACCAGGTCGTCGGCGCCGACCGTGACGGGCAGCTCGTCCTTGGCCGCCACCTTGCGCAGGATCCGGGCGACCGCCCGCTCCAGCGAGCGGACCCCGGCCTCGCGGGTGTACTCCCCGGCCAGCCGCCGCAGCGCGGCGTCGTCGACCTTGACCTCCTCGGGGGTCAGCCCGGCGAGCTCCAGCTGCCGGGGCAGCAGGTGGTCGCGGGCGATCGAGACCTTCTCGTCCTCGGTGTAGCCGTCGAGGGTGACGACCTCCATGCGGTCGAGGAGCGGGCCGGGGATGGCCTCCAGCACGTTGGCCGTGGCCAGGAACAGCACGTCGGACAGGTCGAGCTCGACCTCCAGGTAGTGGTCGCGGAAGGTATGGTTCTGGGCCGGGTCGAGCACCTCCAGCAGCGCCGCCGTGGGGTCGCCGCGGTAGTCGGCGCCGACCTTGTCGACCTCGTCGAGCAGGACGACCGGGTTCATCGAGCCGGCCTCGCGGATGGCCCGGACGACGCGGCCCGGCAGGGCGCCGACGTAGGTGCGCCGGTGTCCGCGGATCTCGGCCTCGTCGCGCACGCCGCCGAGGGCGACCCGGACGAACTTGCGGCCCATGGCGCGGGCCACCGACTCGCCCAGCGACGTCTTGCCGACCCCGGGAGGGCCGGCGAGGGCCAGGACGGCGCCGCTGCGCCGGCCGCCCACCACGCCGACGCCCTTGTCCTGGCGGCGCTTGCGCACGGCCAGGTGCTCGATGATGCGGTCCTTGACGTCGTCGAGGCCCGTGTGGTCGGCGTCGAGCACGGCCCGCGCGCCCGCGATGTCGTAGTTGTCCTCGGTACGCTCGTTCCACGGGATGTCGAGCACCGTGTCGAGCCAGGTGCGGATCCAGCCGCCCTCCGGCGACTGGTCGGAGGTCCGCTCCAGCTTGTCGACCTCCTTGAGCGCGGCCTCGCGCACCTTCTCCGGCAGGTCGGCGGCCTCGACGCGGGCCCGGTAGTCCTCTTCCTCGCTCTCGGCCGTGTCGCCGTTGAGCTCCTTCAGCTCCTTGCGGACGGCGGCGAGCTGCTGGCGCAGCAGGAACTCGCGCTGCTGCTTCTCCATGCCCTCCTGGACGTCCTTGCGGATCGTCTCGGCGACGTCGAGCTCGGCGAGGTGCTCGCGGGACCACTCGATCAGCCTGGCCAGGCGGTCGGCCGGGTCGGCGGCCTCCAGCAGCTCGACCTTCTGGGCGGTGGTCAGCCACGGGGTGTAGCCGGAGCTGTCGGCCAGCACGGAGGGGTCGTCGATCTGGTTGACCTGGTCGACGACCTGCCAGGCGCCGCGCTTCTGCAGGATGGTGGTGGCCAGGGCCTTGTACTCCTTGGCCAGCTCCTGGGCGCGCTCGCCGGCCGGAACCGTGTCGACCGTGTCCGCCTCGACCCAGAGTGCGGCGCCGGGGCCGGTGGTGCCGGTGCCCACGCGGACGCGGTCGACACCGCGGACCACGGCGGCGGGCTCACCGCCGGGCAGCCTCCCGACCTGCTCGACCACGGCCTGGACGCCGACGGCGCCGTAACGGCCGTCGATCCGGGGAACGAGGAGGACCCGCGGCTTGTTACCACCGGACGCGCGGGCCGCGTCGATCGCAGCACGCACCTCGGAGTCGGACAGGTCCAGCGGAACCACCATGCCCGGCAGGACGACCTCGTCGTCGAGCGGCAGCACCGGGAGGATCAAGCTCTCACTCATACGAACTCCAAAGGGTTGAGTTATACCGACTCAATTCATCAGAGCGCGCTGTTGTTCCCAACCTTGCCGATGTTCGCTCACGGCGATCGTAATGATGTAAGCGATACCTGAGAGTGACACCGCTATCAAACCTGGGTCTGATGCCGGGCCGCCCGGCCGTCCGTATCCTTGACCAGGTGAATCACCGTGACGGCCGCTCCGCGCCTCCCGCCCTCCCGGGCGACGCGCGCGCCGGCGCGTCCCCGGCTCCCGGCGGCCCGCCCGGTGAGCCCGCGGCATCGTCCGGAGGGGCGGCCGTGCGGTTCGTGATCGCGCTGGGCCGGGTGTCGGCGGCCGTGCTGCGGCCGTTCACGCTCGCGCTGCTCACGGGCAGCGCCGATCCTCCGCCGCGGCCCCGTTCCCGGTGGCTGCGGATGCCGGTGCCGCGGTGGCTGGCGCCGCTGGTCCCGGTCCAGACGTTCAGCCTGCTGCAGGTGGCCGAGCTGCTGATCGCCGTTGAGCTGTTCGGCGTCACGCTGTCCACGGTCACGGACTGGAACGAGCAGGCCGCCGCCACGCCGGGCGCTCCCCTGCCGCTCTGGGGCGGCGTCGTCGTGCTCGCGGCCCTGGCCGCCGGCCTGCCCGTGGCGTTGCGCAACCGGTGGCCGCTGGCGGCCTGGCGGGCGGCGGTCGTGCTGACCCCCGTCGCCGTCTACGCCCAGGTCACGATCGGGCGGGACGAGGGCTACGCCCCCTACCCGATGACGGTGGGGCTGGCGTACCTGCTGGCGCTCTACTCCGTGGGCGTGCGCTGCGAGCGGCGCATCACGCTGGGGGCCGGGATCATCACGGTCCTGCTGTGCCTGGCCGTCGACGCCGACTCGGCGCCCGTGGTGGCGGGCGCGGCCGGGATCGTCCTGCTGTTCGGCTACAACGTCCGCGCCCGGCGCAACGCCACGGCCAGGCTCATCGAGGAGGAGCGGCGCACCCGGCAGGCCGAGGGCGCGCACGCGGTGCTGGAGGAGCGCGCCCGCATCGCCCGCGAGCTGCACGACGTGGTGGCCCACCACATGTCGGTGATCGCCATCCAGGCGGAGGCCGTGCCGCTGAGGGCCGCGGGCGACCCGTCGCAGCTGGAGGCCGGGCTGGCCGAGATCCGCGCGCTGTCCCTGGAGGCCATCACCGAGCTGCGCCAGGTCCTCGGCGTGCTGCGCGACCCCGACGGCCGCACCGACACCGCGCCGCAGCCCGGCCTCGACCGGCTGGAGGAGCTGGTGGGCAACGCCCGCAACGCGGGGCTGACCGTGGAGGTCGGCCTGCGGCGGCCGATCGGGCCGCTGCCGCAGGCGGTGGGGTTGTCGGCGTACCGGATCGTCCAGGAGTCGCTCAGCAACGCGATGCGGCACGCGCCGGGGTCGAGCGTCACCGTGGAGATCACCCGCGACGACGGCACGCTGCGCCTGCGCGTCGCCAACGGCCCCGGCCGGTCCCCCGCCGCCGCTCCCGGAGCCGGTCAGGGGCTGGTCGGCATGCGCGAACGCGCGGCGCTGCTCGGCGGCACGCTCGACGCCGGGCCCGCGCGGGGCGGCGGCTACCAGGTGAGCGCCGAGCTGCCGATCGAACCGCCGACCGAGTCGCCGATCAAGTCAGCGATCGGGTCGCCGATCGGGAAGAGGGAGGGTGCCGCGTGATCCGCGTGCTGATCGCCGACGACCAGGGGATGGTCCGCACGGGGTTCACCGTGTTCCTGAGCGGCCAGCCGGACATCGAGGTCGTGGGCGAGGCCGCCGACGGCCGCGAGGCGGTGACGCGGGCCGTCGCGCTGAGCCCCGACGTGGTGCTGATGGACGTGCGCATGCCGGTCATGAACGGGCTGGAGGCGACCCGGGAGTTGCTGGCGGCGTGCCCGGCGTCGAAGGTGCTCATCCTGACCACGTTCGACCTCGACGACTACGTCTACGAGGCGCTGCGGGCGGGCGCCAGCGGCTTCCTCCTCAAGGACGCGTCGGCGGCCCAGCTCGCGGAGGCCGTCCGCGTGGTCGCGGCCGGCGACGCGCTCATCGCGCCGGCCATCACCAAGCGGCTGATCCACGAGTTCGCCCGGCTGGGCGGTCCCCGTCCGCCGTCGGGCCGGCGGCCGGAGGAGCTGACCGAGCGCGAGACCGAGGTGCTCATCCTGGTCGCCCAGGCCATGTCCAACCAGGAGATCGCCCAGAAGCTGTTCGTGGCCGAGCAGACGGTCAAGACGCATGTGGGGCGGGTGCTGACGAAACTCGGGCTGCGCGACCGCGCCCAGGCCATCGTCTTCGCCTACGAAACCGGCCTCGTCCGCCCAGGCGAGTAACCCCACCGCCCCTTGCGGACGGAAGCCGCCGAGCGACACCGGCCGTACAGCGCCCCACGGGCGGGGGTACGGCGGGCACAGGGTACGGCAGGCCCCGCGAACGGGCGCTGACGCGGGGATGCCAACGCATGCGCACATCGAGGCGGAGCTGCGCAAAGACAGGTGTGCGCGAACGCGAAGGTCCATGGCGCGGAAGTGGGCGCACGCGGGCGCGGAGGGGAGAGGGGCGGGCGGCGGGAGGGTGAAGCAGGGGGTGATGAGGCCTGCCGATCCATCCGCTCACGTTCACCCCACCTGGTCCCACGGAATGGCCTCGATGCGCTCGACGTGCTCCTCGCCCCACTCCCCGAGCGGCGCCATCGCGGTGTTCAGTGAATGACCGAACTCGGTGAGCGAGTACTCCACCTTCGGCGGGACCTGGTGATAGACCTCGCGATGCAGCAGCCCGGCGGTCTGCATCTCCCGCAACTGCAGGATCAGCACCCGCTCGCTGATGCCAGGCACCGCGCGCCGCAACTCCCCGAAGCGCAGGGAACCATCCTGGAGCGCGAAAAGGATCAGTCCCTTCCACTTGCCCCCCATGACAGCGATGGCGGCGTCGAGACCGCAGGTGAACGTCCGCTTCTTCGTCTCCTTCACCGACCTATGCTTACATTTATGTCAGTACCCGGCAAAAATGTAGGTACTTGAGAGAATGCAGGCGCTCCAGCCAGCATGGAACAGGCCCGCGCCAGACCACAACGGTCTCCACTACAGCGCGCCCATCTCCTCATCTCTGTGGCTGGAGCATGCATATGACCGCGAAGAACCTGACACCTGTGACCGTCATCGGACTGGGCTCCATGGGCACAGCACTGGCCGAGGCCTTCGTCAAGGCCGGACACCCGACCACCGTCTGGAACAGGACCGCCGCCAAGGCCGCGCCCCTCATCGCCATGGGAGCCAGACATGCGGAGGCCATTGAGGACGCGGTGGCGGCAAGTCCCCTGGTCATCACCTGCCTGACCTCCTTCGAGGACACCCGGGTGGCACTGCGGCCCACCGGCGCGTCGCTGCGCGGACGAGCCCTGGTCACCCTCAACAGCGGTTCCCCGGCCGGCGCCCGAGAGACGGCCGCCTGGGCCATCGGCCATGGCGCCCGGGTCCTGGCCGGCGCGGTCAAGAACGTGCCCTCGGCCGTGGGAGCGCCGGACACCCTGCTGTACTACAGCGGCGACAAGGCGGTCTTCGAGGAGTTCGAGACGACCCTGAAGGTGCTGGGTGGCGACACCGTCCACCTCGGCGACGAGGCCGACCTGGCCGCGCTGTACGAGATGGCGGTGGGCGCCATGCTGCTGCCGGCACTCGTCGGCTTCTTCCAGGGCGCCGCCGCGGTCCAGGCGCGCGGGCTGGAGGTGAACACGATGGTGCGCTTCGCCGGCAAGTGGCTGGACATGATCAAGTCCCTGCTGCCGATCTACGCCAAGGAGATCGACAGCGGCGACTACACCGACGCCGCCTCCTCGGTGAACCTGTTCCTGGCGGCGGCGGCCCACGACGAGGACCTGGCCAGGGAGACGAACGTCGACACGACCTGGCTCGCCCCGCTCCATGACCTGGTGAGGCGGGCGGTTGAGGCGGGCTACGGCGATCAGAACATCTCGGCCCTCACCGAGGTGCTCAGGAAGCCTGCACGACAGCCGTAAGCCGGCTCACCTCATCGGTAGGAGTCCCCGCGCCGTCATGGCTGAGCATTCCCTCACCAAGATCGGAGCCGAAGGCGGAATCCGACAGCTCACCCTGAACGCCGACAGCTTCAGCTGCAACCGGCAGTGCCGAGCGCGGAGGGGGCGGGGGGGTGGAGGGGTGTCGGGCGTAGAGGGTGGTGTCACCATGGGGGTGGAGACGATCAATCAGTGGAGGGAGGAGGCGTGGTGGGCGTTCAGGGCCGGGGTTCTGGGCGGACGGCCGCGCGTACCCCATGGATCCCCTTGAGCTCTTTCATCAGGTGGCCGCGACCGTGCCGGCCTATCGCTCGTTCCTGGCCGAGCACGGGGTCGAGCCCGCGAGCGTGACCGCTCCGGAGCACTTCAGGCGGCTGCCGATGACGTCCAAGGACGCCTACATCCGCCGTCACCCCCTCCCCGACCTCTGCCGGGACGGCGTGATCGGGGACATGATCGCCGTGTCGTCCGGTTCGACGGGTACGCCGTCGTTCTGGCCGCGTTCGGTCGCCGACGAGCGGGTGATCGCCGCCCGTTTCGAGGAGGTCTTCCGGGACTCCTTCGACGCCCGCGAACGCCGTACGCTGGCCGTGGTCTGCTTCGCCCTCGGCACCTGGGTGGGCGGCCTGTTCACCATCGAGTGCTGCCGTCACCTGGCCGAGCGCGGCTACCCGATCACCGTCGTCGCGCCGGGCACCGACCGCAGGGAGATCACCCGGGTGCTGCCGGAGCTGGCGCCGCACTTCGACCAGGTGGTCCTGCTGGGCTATCCGCCGTTCCTGAAGAACGTCATCGACACCGAGCCGCTCCCCTGGCCCGACTGGAACGTCAAGCTGGTCACGGCGGGCGAGGTGTTCAGCGAGGAGTGGCGCACGCTGGTGGCCGAACGGGCCGGGATCGCCGACCCCGTGCGCGGGATCGCCTCCCTGTACGGCACCGCCGACGCCGGGGTGCTCGGCAACGAGACCCCGCTCTCGGTCGAGCTGCGCCGCTTCCTGGCCGGACGTCCGGACACGGCCAGGAAGTTGTTCGGGGAGTCCCGCCTGCCGACCCTGGTGCAGTACGACCCTCGGGTGCGCTTCTTCGAGGAGCACGAGGGCACGCTGCTGTTCTCCGGCGACAACGGCGTCCCCCTGATCCGGTACCACATCGCCGACGAGGGCGGGGTGATCCCGTACGAGCGCATGCTGGAGTTCGCCGAACGGCACGGTTTCAGGGCCGCCGCCTCCGGCCCGCGCCACCCGTTCGTCTACGTGTTCGGCCGCAGCCACTTCACGCTGTCCTACTACGGCGCGAACGTCTACCCCGAGAACATCGCGGTGGGGCTGGAGCAGCCCGAGGTCAGCGGGTCGGTGACGGGTAAGTTCGTGATGGAGGTGGCGGAGGACGCCGACCACGACCGGCATCTGACGGTCACGGTGGAGCTGATGCCCGGCGAGAAGCCCTCCGACGAGGTCGCCCAGGCGGTGGGCGCCTCGATCCTGGCCCAGCTTTTGCGGCTGAACAGCGAGTTCGCGAACTACGTGCCGGTGGCGCAGCAGATGCCGTTCATCCGGTTGCGCGAGGCCGGGGACGCCGAGTACTTCCCGCCGGGCGCCAAGCACCGCTACACCCGCTGACGCGCCCCCAGGAGGCCCCAAGAGGCCGCCGGGACTGCGCGGTCAGGTTCCGGCGGAGTCCGCGTCGGGCGTGCGGCGGACGACGACCAGCGCCACGTCGTCCTCGCGCGCCCCGAACGCCGCCAGCATGCGCTCGGCGAAGTCCTCCAGGTCGTCCTCGACGGTCTCGGCGAGCTGCCTGGCCTTCTCCATGCTGTCGTCGAGCAGGACGTGCCGGTCCTCCAGCAGCCCGTCGGTGAACAACATCATCGTGCCGCCGGGCGGCAGTTTGAGCCGGTCCACCTGGTACCGCTCGGGCACCGCGCCGAGCAGCAGGTTCCCCAGCGTGTGGTAGGAGCTGCCGGGCCCGGCGAACAGCGGCGGCATGTGCCCGGCGTTGGCCAGCTCGATCTCGCCGGTGGCCGGGTCGATGAGCATCAGGCACACGGTGGCGGTCAGGCCCCGGTGGTAGCGCCGCATCATCTGGTTGAGCAGGTCGAGGGAGGCGCTCAGGTCCACCTGGGCGATGAGCGAGGCGCGCAGGGCGTGGCGCACCTCGGCCATGACGGTCGCGGCGTGCAGGGAGTGGCCCTCCACGTCGCCGACGGCGACCAGCACGCGTCCGTCGACCTGCAGCACCTCGTAGAAGTCGCCGCCGACCTCGACGTTGTCCACGGCGGGCTGGTAGCGCAGCGCGACCTGCAGGCCCGGCACCTCGGGGATGCGGCTGGGCAGCAGGCTGCGCTGCAGGGTCAGCGCGATGTCGTGCTCCTCGGTGTAGGCGCGCAGCGCGCCCAGGGCCAGCGCCAGCTCCTGGCCGAGCTGGCGCAGCAGGTTGACCTCGTCGGCGTCGAGCGGCGAGACGGCCTCGACCCCGAGGTAGACCGGCGACGGGGAGTTCTTGGTACGGCAGAGCACGCCGGTGGTGGAGCCCTCGGCGCGCACGTCGGGCAGCAGGCCCTGCCACTCGGTGCTGTCCAGGGTGAACACCCGGGCCCTGGCGGCGTCCTTGAGCGCCAGCTTCGACAGGCGGTCCAGCACGTCGGGGGCGGCGGCCTGGGCGGCGGCGGGCTCGCCGGGCCGGGCGCGGTAGCGCCGCAGCCGCCCGTCGGGCAGCACGGCGAGCGTGCCGCAGTAGCGGCCGAGCACCTCGGCCGTGCCCTCCACGGCCACGGTCAGCAGCTCGTCGAACGTCTCGGCCTCGTTCATCCGCAGGGTCACCTCGGCCAGCTTGGCCAGGCGTTCGGCCATCAGCTCGGCCCGCCAGCGCGCCCGGTAGTAACGCAGCATGGCCTCGACGGTGGCGGCGAACTCGGTGGGCTCGATGGGCTCGCTCAGGTAGGCGTCGGCGCCGCGTTCCAGGCCCTCGGTGCGGTCGGCGGGGGTGATCGCGTTGGCCGACACCTGGATGACGGGGATGGAGGCGGTGGCCGGGTTGGCCTTGATCAGCTCGCAGACCTCGTAGCCGCCGATGTCGGGCAGGCGGACGTCGAGGACGACCAGGTCGATCTGGTTGGCGGCGAGCATGCCGAGTGCCTCCTCGCCGCCTCTCGCCTCCAGCACCTGGTGCCCGGAGCGGCGCAGCCAGCTCGACAGGATGTAGCGCTTGGTGGGCGTGTCGTCCACCACCAGCACGCGTGCGGACTCAGACATCCTGGTCCTCTCCAGCACCGCCGTTCTCGCCCTGGCGGGCGCTGCGGATGGCCTGCAGGAGGTGTTCCCTGCGCAGCCCGTGCTTGGACAGAACCGGCCAATTGCCGGGGGCGTGCTGCGGAGCGATGGTCACGATGACGACGGGGATGCCGCTCAGCCGCTCGTCCTCGGCCATCTGGTGCAGCAGGACGTTGCCGTCGACGCGGGGCATGAGCAGGTCGACGAGGATCACGTCGGGCGGGGAGGCGGCCATGACGTCGAGCGCGGCGGCGCCGTCGGCGGCCTCGTCCACATGAACGGTGAAGCCGTAGAGCATGCGGCGGGCACTGGCGCGGAACACCTCGTCGTCGTCGGCGATCAGCACGCGTTCCAGCTCGGGCGTGCCGATCTGGTGCGGCAGCCGCAGGGTGGCGACGGTGCCCTCGCCCTGGGTGCTGGCGAGCTCCAGCGTGCCGCCCAGCGCCTCGGCGAGCCTGCGCGCGTACGGGAGGCCGAGGCCGGTGCCCCTTGCCCTGACCTGCAGCGAGCCGGGAACCTGGTAGAAGTCCTCGAACACGCGCCTCAAATGTTCCTCCGAGATGCCGATGCCGCTGTCGGTGACCGTGATGACGATCTCGCCATTGGCTTCGTCGGCATGCGCGGCCAGCACTACCTGCCCGCTTTGCGTGAATTTGAGCGCGTTCGAGAGCAAATTACGCAGAATTCTGATCAACATGCTCTCGTCGGCGTACAGCTCGGTGGCCTCCGGAGCGATCTCGTGACTCAGCGTCACCCCGGCGCGCTCGCTGGTGGGACGCATGGTGACGTGCAGTTGCCCGGCCATCCGGGACAGGTTGACCAGCGTGGGCTGGGGGTCCAGGCGGCCGGACTCGGCCTTGGCCATGTCGAGCAGCTCGCTGACGAGTTCGAGCAGCGTCTGCGCCGAGTCGCCGATCAGCCCGATCTGGTGGATCTGCTCCTCGGTCAGCGGCTCGCCGCCCTGGCCGGTCAGCAGCCGGACCAGGCCGATGACGGAGTTCAGCGGGGTGCGCAGCTCGTGGCTGACGGTGGCCCAGAAGCGGTTGCGCGCCTCGATCGTCTCGCGGAGCTGGGTGGACTTCTCGTCCAGCTCGGCGTACAGGGCGACGACTCCCCTGTTGGTCTCCTCCAGCTCGGCCGAGAGCTGGTTGTACATGGCCAGCACGCCGGTGTTGGTCTCCTGCAGCTCGGAGTTGAGCCGCAGCACGTCCTCCAGGGTCTCGGCGAGCTCCCTGTTCTGCTCGCGCAGCTCCTCCAGCGCGCTGACCGGGGCCAGCTTGGCGAGGCCCGCGCGGATGGACTCCAGCGGGACGGCGGCCGCCCGTGGCCGCAGCCGCTTGGTGATCGTGACGTGGCCGTCGCCGAGGGTGATGTCGTCCACGAGCCGACCGGCCAGTGTCACGCCATCGGAGCGGTCCAAACCGGATGGCCTGGTGTGCCGGATGCTGATCAGCAGCACGTCGCGGCCGAGCGTGATCACGGCGGCGGCGCCCTTGCCGAACGCCTCCCTGCCCACCTCGCTGAGGGCGGTGGCGACCCTGATCTGGTCCTGCGACTCCAGCCCGACCAGCTCGGCGGCGGCCCGGCCGAGCCGGCGCAGGACGAAGACGTCCTGGTCGGTGTCGAGGCCGATCCTGACGAGCTCAGTTCCCGCCATTGCCGGGCCTCACCGTCACCACGCAGGCGTCGTCACGCCTGCTGCCGGCCTCGCGCAGCAGGCCCGCCGCGATGACCGCGGGGGTGCGCGCGAACAGCCCCGGCACGTTCCCGGGGTCCCATCGGTCGGTCAGGCCGTCGGAGTGCATGACGACGGTGGCGTACGGGGCGATGCGGTACTCGTACTGGCGCAGGGTGCGTCCCTGGTGGCCGGCGATGCCGGGCAGCGAGATCATGCCCTGCCGGCCGGTCGCGTCGGCCACCCAGCCGGAGACGTTGCCGAGCCCGGCGTAGGTGACGGTGTCCGGCCCGACCCTCGCCACCGCGACGGCGCCGCCGCGGGTCCCGCTCAGCCCGCGGTGCAGGTGTTCCAGGATCGACAGCGGCTCCTGGTCGTTGACCTGGGCGAACAGCTCGACGGCGGTGTCCGCGGCGACGGCGGCGATGTGGCCGTGGCCCAGCCCGTCGCACAGCAGCACCGTCGTCGTCTCGCCGTTCTCCGCGATGGCGTAGCCGTCCCCGCAGCTCACCTCGTCGCCGATCGGCCGGGTCAGGCCGCTGGCGCGCAACGGCGGGCCGGGCGTGCCCTCAGCAGTGAAATGCATGACGAGCACAGTGCCCATACCGGGCACCGAGTGAACGTCGTATCCGGTGGCGATGCGGGCGATCGCGCCCATGCCGATGCCGAGTGTGCCGGAGGTGGAGTAGCCGTCGCGCAGGGCGCGGGCCACGTCGGCCATGCCGGGGCCCTTGTCCACCGCGACGAGTTCCACCCCGAGCGGGGCCTCGGGGTGCGGCCGGACCAGGACGACGCCCTCCACGGCGTGCTTGACCAGGTTGGACACGGCCTCGCTGACGGCCACGGCGATCTGCCCGGTGCGGGTGGTGTCGAAGCCGGCCACCTCGGCCAGCGCGACCGCCTGCCGCCGGACGGCGCCGACGGCGCTCGGGTCCTCGGCGCGCACCCAGGCCGGGGTCACCTGGCCCACTTGGTCACCGTCACGGTCGTGCCCTTGCCGGGGGCGGAGATCAGGTCGAACTCGTCGACCAGCCGGCGCGAGCCGCCGAGGCCGAGGCCCATCCCGCCGCCGGTGGTGAAACCGTCGGTGAGCGCCTTGTCGAGGTCGGGGATGCCGGGGCCCTCGTCGCTGAAGATCAGCTTGAGGCCGCGTTTCCTGCCGTTCTCGACGAGGTCGATGCGCACGTCGCCGCCGCCGGCGTAGACGAGCGCGTTGCGGGCCAGCTCACTGGCCGCAGTGACGATCTTGGTCTGGTCGACGAGAGACAACCCCGCCTCGATCGCGAGGGTCCGTACGACCTGCCGGACCATCACGACGTCCGCGCTGCCCGCGATCGTCATCGTCTCGGTCACCTGTCGGCGCCCCTGACGTGGTCAAGGAGCGCCACTCCCTTCTCCAGGTTCAGCGCCGTACGCACACCGCCCAGCGACAGGCCCAGCTCGACCAGGGTGATCGCCACCGCGGGACGCATGCCGACGACGACCGTCTGGGCGTCCAGCATGCGGCACATGGTGGCGATGGTGGCCAGCATGCGGCCGATGAAGGAGTCGACGATCTCCACCGCGGTGATGTCGATGATCACGCCTCTGGCCCCGGTGGCGACGACCCGATCGGCCAGGTCCTCCTGAAGGGCCAGCACGCTCTGGTCCTCCAGGTCGATCTGGATGGAGACGATCAGGATGTCGCCGAGCTTGAGTACGGGCACCCGCTGCATCAGGCGTCCTCCGCCCGCACGGCGATCCGGGCGTTGTGCGACCGGATCACCTGCACGCCGCTGCGCCTGAAGGCGTGGGCGAGCGCGTCGGCCAGCGACGCCTTGGTGACGATGTCGCCGAACTCGATGCCGAGCGTGACGATGGTGTGCGCGATCTGCGGGCGGATGCCGGAGATGACGCATTCGGCGCCCATCAGCCTGGCGGCCACCACGGTCTTGAGCAGGTGCTGGGCCACCTGGGTGTCCACGGCGGGCACGCCGGTGATGTCGATCACAGCGTGCTCGGCCCCGGTGTCGACCAGGGTCTGCAGCAGCTTCTCCATCACGACCTGGGTCCTGGCGGAGTCGAGGGTGCCGATCAGCGGGACGGCGACGATGCCCTCCCAGAGCTTGACCACCGGGGTGGACAGTTCGAGCAGCTGCTCGGCCTGGTCCAGGATGATCTTCTCGCGGGCGTCGGAGAAGATCTCGAAGGTGAGCAGGCCCAGGTCGTCGATGAGCCGGGAGAACCAGATGAAGCCGCGCAGGGCCTCGGCCTCACCGTCGGCCTCGACGACCTCGTACAGGGCCTCCTTGAGGCCGAAGACGGCGCGGGCGGTGTCGGCCGGCGCGTGGCCCGCGCGGGCGCGGGTGCGGGAGAGCTCCGCGAGCAGGCCGCGGACGTCGGCGAGGTCCCCCTTGCCCTGGTCGAGCGCGGACCGCAAGGCCCGGTATATGTCGAGGAGCTCGCCTGACGGGGCCTTGGCGATCTGCACCCAGCGGGCGAGGATCTGCTCCTCGTGCTGCCGGAGCAGGTCTTCAATGCGTCGCCTGGCGGCATCGGCTTGGACGGTCAAGATCACTCCTGGGTTGGCTAGCGAGTGACGGTGTCACCGTATGTTAGAGCGATTTTTCCAGGTAGCGGACCGTTTGGCGTCCGCGACTGTACGCGACGGGGGCCTCGCGGGGTGTGTCCTCTTGAGTTCGTTCTTCCTGGGTAGATGAACGGCGAGGCGAGTTTTGCTGACATGCTGTCGTCATCGCCTTGACGGAGCCTTCGAGGGTTTGTGACACTGTGTCAGAAACAGTCGCGCGAGTTGAGGAAGTGCTGTGACGACGTCGTTCTCCGAGACCTTGAGGGCCGCCACCTGGGGCGACCACGAGTCGGCCGAGTCCGAGGGCTACCTCGCCGAGCTGATGGGCGGCCGGTTGAGCGAGCACGAGTACGGCGAGATGGTCGCCCAGCACTACTTCGCCTACCTCGCCCTCGACGGCGTCTCGAAGGAGCTGGCCGACCACCCGGTCGCCGGCCGCTTCGTCTTCCCCGAGCTCTACCGCGAGCCCGCCCTGGAACGCGACCTGGCCACGATCTACGGCCCCGCCTGGCGCGAGCGCGTCACCCCCTCCAAGGCCACCCGCACCCTCCAGGCCCGCATCGAGCAGATGGCCGACTGGCCCGGCGGGTACGTCGCCCATCACTACACCCGCTACCTCGGCGACCTGTCGGGCGGCCAGTTCATCCGCATGGAGCTGCAGAAGATCTTCGGCTACCAGGCCGGCGGAGGCGTCGACTTCTACATCTTCGACGAGGTGGGCAGCCTGCCGCGGTTCAAGACCGAGTACCGGGCGCGGCTCGACGCCCTCGGCGCGGAACTCGACGAGCGCGAGCAGCGGCGGATCATCGGCGAGGTGCGGCTGGCCTACCAGCTCAACACCGAGGTCCTGGCCGAGCTCATGCACGTCGTCAGGGCCGCCGCCTAACCGTCGTCGGCGTCGGAGGCGGAGGTGGGGGCGTCGTCGGTCGGCTGCATGGCCAGGACGGCCAGGCGCGTGGGCAGGCGCGGGCGGCGCTCGGCGCGGCGTTCGCCCGAGGCCAGCCGGTAGGGCACCAGCGTGACCATCACCCCGGGGACCAGCAGCAGCTGGTCGCGCAGCCGGGCGGTCAGCCGGTTGTGCAGGGCCGGCTCCCACCAGTGGCCGGTCACGTAGTCCACGATGTAGACGGTCACGATGTGGCCGGGGTGCAGGGCCAGCCGGTCGCGCACGTGCCGCAGGATCGGGCCCACGGTGGTCCGGTAGGGCGCGTCGATCATCGTCAGCGGCACGGAGGAGGGGGCGTACCGCTCCCATCCTTCGCGCAGCTCGCGGGTCGTCTCGTCGTCGGTGCACACGTGCACGGCCTCCAGCCCGGCCGGACGGGTGGCCGCGGCGTAGGCGACCGCCTGGAGCGCGGGGCTGCCCAGCCGGGAGACCAGCACCATGGCGTGGGCGCCGGCGGGCAGCTCGACGGGCGTGTCGGGCGTGGTGGCCGCCTGTACCTGGTCGTAGTGCCGCCTGATGCCCTTCATGAGCGCGAACAGCCCGGGGATGGCCAGGCAGACGAGCCAGGCGCCGTTCATGAACTTGGTCACCAGGACGATCACCAGGACGGCGGCGGTCACCGTCGCGCCGGTCGCGTTGACGGCCTGCCGCCGGCGTACGCCGGGCGACCCCGGGCCGGTGCGCCGCCAGTGCCGGACCATGCCGGCCTGGCTCAGCGTGAAGGAGATGAAGACCCCGATGATGTAGAGCTGGATGAGCCGGGAGCTGTTGGCGTCGAAGACGACGAGCAGCACGGCCGCGGCCGTCGCGAGCAGCAGGATGCCGTTGCTGAACACCAGCCGGTCGCCGCGCTTGTGGAGCTGCCTGGACAGGTAGGAGTCGGCGGACAGGATCGAGGCCAGCATGGGGAAGCCGTTGTAGGCGGTGTTGGCGGCCATGATCAGGATCGCCGCGGTGCTGGCCTGGAGGAGGGCGTACAGGACGCCGCGGCCGAGGACGGCGTCGCCGATCTGGGCCAGGGCGGTGGGCTCGACGTACCCGGCGGGCATCCCGGCGAGCCTTCCGGGGTGGTCGGGGTCGGTCATCCGCACGTGGGTGAGCAGGGCCAGCACGGTGATGCCGGTGAACATGGTGACCGACAGCACGCCCATGATCGCCAGGGTGTTCGCCGCGTTCCTGCTCTTGGGCCGGCGGAAGGCGGGGACGCCGTTGCTGACCGCCTCCACCCCGGTCAGCGCCGTGCAGCCGGAGGCGAACGCGCGCAGCACCAGGAAGACCGCGACGAAGCCGACGGGCTGGTAGAGCGGTTCGATGGTGAAGTCGGCGCTGACCGCGCGGGGATGCTCGCCGGTCAGCAGCCGCCAGGCGGCGACCAGGAACATCAGGTAGACCGTGGCGATGAAGGCGTAGGTGGGCACCGCGAACCCGCGGCCGGACTCGCGGGTGCCGCGCAGGTTGACCAGGGTGAGCAGCGCGACGCAGGCCACGCTCAGGGGCGCCGACCAGCGGTTCAGGCCGGGCGCGTAGGAGGTGATGGCGTCCACCCCCGCGGCGACGGAGACGGCCACGGTCAGCACGTAGTCGACCAGCAGCGCGCTGGCGGCGACCAGGCTGGCGTTGACGCCCAGGTTCTCCCGGCTGACGACGTACGCGCCGCCGCCGCCCGGGTAGGCGTAGCAGGTCTGCCGGTAGGACACGATGATGATCACCAGCATGGCCACGATGGCCGCCGCGATCCAGCCGGTCAGGTGCAGCAGGACGAGGCCGCCCAGGGTGAGGGCCATGATGATCTGCTCGGTCGCGTACGCCACCGACGAGATCGGGTCGCTGCAGAAGACGGGCAGCGCCAGCCGCTTGGGCAGGAGCTGCCGCTCCAGGTGCTTGGTCCGCAGCGGGCGGCCGACCAGGGCCCGTTTGGCCCGCTCCCACGGGGACGGGACGGTCATGGGCGTTCCCGCCTCCTTCCGGTCAGCCGGCCAGCGCCCTGCCGAGCAGGTAGCCGAGGCTGACGACGGCCAGGCCGAGCACCACGTTCATGGCGATGTTGGCCAGCGCCCGGCCGGTGGACCCGGCGGCCAGCATCTTCCAGGTGTCGGTGCTGAAGGTGCTGAACGTGGTGAGCGCGCCGCAGAACCCGGTGCCGACCAGCGACAGCACGGCCGGCGGCAGGGAGTCGCGCGAGGCGATGCCCATCAGGACGCCGAGCACGGCCGAGCCGATGACGTTGACGGCCAGCGTGCCCCAGGGCATCGCCTTGCCGGCCGCCTTGGTGACCCCGGCGTCCACGAGGTATCGGGCGGGCGCGCCGATCAGGCCGCCGACGAAGACCGCCAGGACGAGGATCACCGCCGGCCGCCCAGCTTCAGGCCCGCCCAGACGGCCCCCAGGCCCAGGACGACGCTGAGCACGAGGTAGACCGCCGCCCAGCCGGCCGCGCCGTCCACGGTCAGCTCGCGGACGCCGTCCACCAGGTGCGAGAAGGTGGTGAAGCCGCCCAGGAAGCCCGTGCCGAGCAGCGCCTTGACCGGCATGCGGTGCAGCGGGTGCCGGGTCAGCTCGCCGGTGAGCAGGCCCATCAGCAGGCAGCCGACGACGTTGACCACCAGCGTGGGCCAGGGCAGCGGATGGTCGGCGCCCATCAGCGTCTGGGTGAGCAGGTGGCGGACGACCGCGCCGACGCCGCCGCCCACCGCCACCAGGGCGAGGGCGCGGGCCGGATGCCGGGTGGCGGCCATCAGTCCTCCGTCCCGAGTTGCGCGTCGGTGCCGGCGAGCTGTTCGGCCTCGGTCTCGCGCATCCGGCAGACCCGGTCCACGACCCGGCCGATCAGGTAGGTGACGATGAAGGAGTAGAGCGCGACCACGATGATCGCGGCGATCTGCTTGAGCAGCACCTGGATCGAGCCGCCGTAGAACAGGCCCTTGGTCGTGCCGGCGCCGACGCCGGTGGCGAGCAGGCCGATGAGGGCCGTGCCGACGATGCCGCCCGCGCCGTGCACACCGACGACGTCCAGGGTGTCGTCGTAGCCGAGGACGAGCTTCCAGGTCACCGCGAACGACACCACGACGGCGGCCACGATGCCGATGATCAGGGCGCCCTCGGAGTTGACGTACGCGCAGGACGGCGTGATGGCCACCAGTCCGGCCAGCGCGCCGGTGGCCGAGCCGAGCCGGGTGAAGTGCCGGTACCGGAACCATTCGATGACGAGCCACGTGAGCATCCCGGCCGAACCGGCGATCATGGTGGTCAGGAAGGCGTTGACGGCGATGCTCCCGTCGGCCATGGCCGAGCCGGCGTTGAAGCCGAACCAGCCGAACCACAGCAGGCCCAGGCCGAGCATGACGAACGGGATGTTGCTCGGCCGGGGCGGCTCCTTCCTGCGGAAACGCACGCCTGGACCGAGCGCGAGGGCCAGCGCGAGGCCGGCCATGCCGGAGTTCAGCTCGACGACCAGGCCGCCGGCGAAGTCGAGCACGCCCCACCGGCTGATCCAGCCCTGCCGGTCGAACACCCAGTGCGCGATCGGGAAGTACACCAGCGTCACCCAGACGATCGAGAAGACGATCCACGGCCCGAGCCGGGTCCGGCCGGCGACCGATCCGCTGATCAGGGCCACCGTGATGATGGCGAAGGTGAGCTGGAACAGCGCGAAGGCGTAGGTGGGGACGCGGCCGTGCAGCATGGTGGGCGTGATGTCGGCGAAGCGCAGGTCGCCGAAGCCGATCACTCCGGCGCCGCCCACGTCGGGGCCGAAGACGAGGCCGTACCCGTAGCCGAACCACAGGATCGTGACCAGGGCTATCGAGACGAAGCTCATGAAGAGCATGCTGAGCACGTTCTGGGCGCGGACCATGCCACCGTAGAAGAAGGCCAGGCCGGGCGTCATGAGCAGCACCATGGCGGCGCTCACGAGCACCCAGGCCGAGTCCCCGGTGTTGAGCCCTGGCGGCATCGCTCGACCTCGCTTCCTGTCCACAGACAGGATGATCGGCCGGAGTAGACGTAAAACGCCCTGGTCAAGGGCCTTTGCCGGGCCTGTCCATTGTTGAGGTGCTCTTAGTCCTGGACTCGTTTTCGGCAGCCCTTGCAAAGAATGTCCATCGAATCACCGCCGCCGCGTGGCCCACCGGACGCCGGGGAATGTTGCCGCTCGTTGACCCGGTTCCGGCGAGTGGCGAGGGAGGCAGGCGTACATGCGCGCCGACATGCCCGACCTGCCGCTCGCCACGCTCCGCGGCTTCAGCCAGGTGGACCTGCAGAACAACCTGGCGACCGCGATCTGCTTCGTCGTCGCGCTGCTCGCCGCCGGATGGCGGTTCGCGCTCTTCGGCCTGATCGGCGCCGCCGTGGGCACGCTCACCGCCTGGTTCCTCGGCGCGGCGCGGGAGAGCGTGACCGCGGGGCTCGAAGGCTTCAACGGCACGCTGATCGGCGTCGCGCTGGTGCTGTACTTCCAGGCCCGGTGGATCACGCTGCTGCTGGTCGTCGTCGGGGCGATCATGGGCAGCGTCCTGACTGCGGCGCTCAAGACGCTGCTCGGGCCGCATGGCCTGCCGGGGCTCACCGCGCCGTTCTGCGTGGTCGCCACGATCATGGTGGTCGGCGGCCCGTCCTACGAGCGGGTCTGGCGCAGGCACACTCTCGCGGCACCGCCGTCGGCCACGTCCCCGGGGACCACGGTGACGTTCGCGGACCTGTGGCAGGGCCTGCTCAACGGCGTCGGCCAGGTGTTCTTCCAGGGCAAGTGGTACGTCGGGCTGATCTTCCTGATCGGCCTGGCGCTCGCCGGATGGCGGGTCGCGGTGGCCGCGCTGGCCGCCAGCGCCGTCGGGATCGTGGTGGCCGTGCTGCTCGGCGCGCCCGCGGCCGACATCGGCGCCGGCCTGTACGGCTACAACGCGGTGCTCACCGGCATCGCGCTGTGCTGCGCGTTCGTCGTGCCGACCGTGCTCGGCCTGCTGTACGCCCTGGCCGGCGTGGTGTCGGCGACCGTGCTGACGGCGTTCGTCGGCCACCTGTTCGCGCCGGTCGGCGGGCACACCCTCACCTGGCCGTTCGTCCTGGTCACCTGGATCTTCCTGGCGGCGGTCCCGGCGTTCTCCGGCGTCCGGCGCGCTTCCACCTAAGGAGAGCTCATGAACCTCGCACCGCGCGAAATCGACAAGCTGCTGATCTACGTGGTCGCCGACCTGGCCACCAGGCGCCGCGACCGCGGCGTGAAGCTGAACTACAGCGAGGCGGTGGCGCTGATCAGCGTCGCGGTCCTGGAGGCCGCGCGGGACGGCAGGACCGTGGCCGAGTGCATGGAGCTCGGCAAGCAGGTGCTCGGCGCCGGGGACGTCATGCCCGGGGTGCGCGAAATGCTCAAGCTGATGCAGGTCGAGGCGTCGTTCAAGGACGGTTCCAAGCTCGTTTCCTGCCACGACCCCATCGGCGGCTGACACCCGCCGCGACCAGAAAGGAGCGGTTCGCCATGACGGACACGGACCGGATCATGTACGGGGACGACCCGATCGAGATCAACGCCGGTCGCGCCTCGGTCACCCTGACCGTGCGCAACACCGGCGACCGGGCCATCCAGGTCGGCTCGCACTTCCACTTCTTCGAGGCCAACCGGGCGCTCAGCTTCGACCGCGAGAAGGCGTACGGCATGCATCTCGACATCCCGGCCGGGACCGCCGTCCGCATCGAGCCGGGTGACACCCACCAGGTCACGCTGGTCGAGTTCGCCGGCGGCATGCGCGTCGTCGGCTTCGCGGGCCTGGTGGACGGCGGACTGCGGGCCAGGGACAGCCGCACGCACGCCCTGCGCCGCCTGGCCGAGCTGGGGTATGCCGACCGGCCGGAGCCCGGGGCCACCGTCCGCGCGGCGGGCGAGGGGAAGCCGGCGCGGAAGGCGGCGGGCGAGGAGAAGCCGGCGCGGAAGGCGCCCGCCAAGAAGGCCGCCGCCAAGAAGCCGGCCGCCGGGAAGAAGAAGGCCTGAGCCGATGAGCACCATGAACCGCAAGCAGTACGTCTCCATGTTCGGCCCCACCGTGGGCGACCGGGTCCGGCTGGCCGACACCAACCTGGTGATCGAGATCGAGAAGGACCACACGGCCGGCTACTACGGCGACGAGGCCGTCTACGGCGGCGGCAAGACCGCCCGCGACGGCATGGCGTCCGACCCCGGCTCCCAGAACGCCACGATCGCGCTCGACCTGGTGATCACCAACGCGGTCGTCCTGGACCCGGTGCTCGGCGTCGTCAAGGGCGACATCGGCATCAAGGACGGCCGGATCGTCGGGATCGGCAAGGCGGGCAACCCGCACACCCAGAACGGCGTGGACCGCCGGCTGGTCATCGGCGCCGGGACCGAGGTGCTGGCGGGCGAGAACATGATCGCCACTCCGGGGGCCATCGACCCGCACGTGCACCTGATCGCGCCGCAGCAGGCCCAGACCGCGCTCACCAACGGCATCACGACGCTGATCGGCGGCGGCACCGGCCCCACCGACGGCACCCGCGGCACCACCTGCACGCCCGGCCCGTGGAACATCGGCCGCATGTTGCAGGCCGTCGAGGCGCTGCCGGTCAACATCGGCATCATGGCCAAGGGCAACGGCAGCCTGCCCGCCGCGCTCGCCGAGCAGATCGAGGCCGGGGCGTGCGCGCTGAAGGTGCACGAGGACTGGGGCTCCACCCCGGCGGTGGTGGACTGCGCGCTGCGGATGGCCGACGAGTACGACGTCCAGGTGGCGCTGCACGCCGACAGCCTCAACGAGGCCGGCTACCTGGAGGACACGATCAGCGCCATCAACGGCCGCGCGATCCACACCTTCCACACCGAGGGCGCGGGCGGCGGGCACGCGCCGGACATGATCCGCATCGCCGGCGAGCCGAACGCGCTGCCGTCCTCGACGAACCCGACGCTGCCGTACACGATCAACTCGGCGGACGAGCTGCTGGACATGGTGATGGTCTGCCACCACCTCAACCACGACATCCCCGAGGACGTCTCCTTCGCCGACAGCCGGGTGCGGGTGGAGACCATCGCCGCCGAGACCGTGTTGCAGGACATGGGCGTGATCAGCATGTTCTCCTCCGACTCCCAGGCGATGGGCCGGGTCGGGGAGACCTTCACCCGCGCCTTCCAGACGGCCCACCACTGCAAGGACCAGCGCGGCCGGCTGCCGGAGGACTCCGAGCGCAACGACAACGCCCGGGTGCTGCGCTACCTGGCCAAGCTGACCATCAACCCGGCCCGTACGACCGGCATCGCCGAGACCGTCGGCTCGCTGGAGGACGGCAAGCTGGCCGACATCGTGCTGTGGCCGTTCACGTCGTTCGGGGCCAAGCCCGCGCTGGTGGTCAAGGGCGGCCTGATCAACTGGGCGCAGATGGGCGACCCGAACGCCTCGCTGCCCACGCCGCAGCCCGTCTACTACCGGCCGATGTACGGCGCGATGGGGATGGCGCAGCGCAAGAGCAACGTGACGTTCCTGCCGGACGCCGCCATCGCCGCCGGGGTGCCCGAGCGGCTCGGCCTGCAACGGCTGATCGCCAAGGTGCGCCACACGCGGACGGTGGACAAACGGCACATGATCCGCAACAACGCGCTGCCGAAGATCACCGTGGACCCGGAGACGTTCAAGGTCACCGTGGACGGCGAGCACGCGACGATCGCGCCGGCGCAGGAGCTGCCGCTGAACCATCTGTTCTTCCTGGCATGAGCCTGCTCGCCCAGCTCCAGCTCACCGACTCGGCCTTCCCCGGCGGCCTGTACACGCTCTCGCACGGGCTGGAGGCGTACGCGCAGGCCGGGCCGGTGGACGTCGCCGCCCTGCTGGAGGACCTGCTGCTGCACGCGGCGGGGCCGGGCGACGCCACGGCCCTGGTTCTCACCCACCGGGCGGTGACGGCGGGCGACTGGGACGCGGTGGTCGAGGTCGACCGGCGGCTGCACGCCGTCAAGCTCGGCCGGGAGATCCGGGCCGCCGCCACCAGGACCGGCAACCAGGTCCTGCGCACGGCGGCGCTGGTCTTTGCGACGCCGGAGCTGGCCCGCCTGTCGGGGCTGGTCGACGGCAGGGTCACGCCGGGCAACCACGCCGTGGTGCTGGGCACGGCCTACGCCGGGCTCGGCGTCCGGGAGGCCGACGCGGTGACCGGCGACCTGTACGCCTTCGCCGCGAGCTGGGTCGGCGCCGCCGTACGGCTGCGCCGGCTGGACTTCCGGCAGGCCCAGGCCGTCCTGTACGGCGCGGCCGGCGCGATCGGGCGGGCCGCCGCGCACGCCCTGGCCGCCCGCGGCCCGCTCGACCTGCACGCCGCCACCCCACTCGCGGACACGATGAGCGCCGCCCACGAACGCGCCGAGGCCCGCCTCTTCGCCACCTGACAGGCCCGGCCGAGAGCCCCACGCCCAGAACCGGCGGAGAGCCGCCGGAGCGCCACTGATGACAGCCACCTGAGAAAGAGGCCGCGCACATGCATCACCACCACCCGCACCCCGCCGTCGAGGTGCCCTCGGGCACCGCCATGGACCACGTCTTCAAGATCGGGATCGGCGGGCCGGTCGGCTCCGGCAAGACCGCCCTCATCGAGGCGCTGGTGCCCGTCCTGCTCGAACGGGGACGCAACGTGGCCGTCGTCACCAACGACATCTACACCCAGGAGGACGCCCAGCACGTCCGGCGCACCCTCGACGGCGTGCTGGACCCCGCGCGGGTGGTGGGCGTCGAGACCGGCTCCTGCCCGCACACCGCCGTGCGCGACGACCCGACGATGAACCTGGCCGCCGGGGCCGAGCTGCTGGAGCGCTTCCCCGACATCGACACGCTGCTGTTCGAGAGCGGCGGCGACAACCTGACCCTCACCTTCAGTCCCGTCCTGGCCGACGTCTACGTCTTCGTCCTGGACACCGGCGAGGGGGACAAGATGCCGCGCAAGCGGGGGCCCGGCATCACCGACTCGGACCTGCTGGTCATCAACAAGATCGACATCGCGCCGTACGTGCGGGCCGACCTGGAGGTGATGTCCCGCGACGCCGACCGGGTCCGCGACGGGCGGCCGGTCGTGCTCACCGACGCCCTGCGCGGCACCGGCGTGGCCGAGGTGGCCGACTTCGTCCTCAGCGGCGCGACGGCATGCTCGCCGGCCCGGTAGACCGGCTGGCCGCCGGCCACTACACGATCGACTCGGTCCCGGCGGACGTGGCCCGGTACGCCGACGTGCCCGACACCCTGCCGGTCGGCAGCCCCGGCAAGGTCGGCGTGCTGGACCTGGCGTTCGAGCGGCGCGGCGGGCGTACCGAGCTGACCGGCCACTACCAGAAGGCGCCGCTGCAGATCATGCGGCCGCACTACTACGACCCGGCCCGGCCGGACCTGCCGTACCTGATGGTGATGTCCACCGGCGGCGGCATGCTCCAGGGGGACCGCCACCGAATCGACGTGACCTGCGGCGCGGGCGCGTCCGTGCACGTCACCACGCAGGCGGCCACCAAGATCTACCGGATGGAGCAGGACTACGCCACCCAGCTCCTCACGCTCACCGTGGGGCCGGACGGCTACCTGGAGTACCTGCCGGACCCGGTGATCCCCTTCGCCGGGTCCCGCTTCTACCAGCGCACCCTGGTGAACGCCGGGCCCGGCGCCACGGTGATCCTCGGCGAGACCGTGCTGGCCGGGCGGCTGGCCCGAGGCGAGCGGCACGCCTACACCGCGTACTGCAACGACCTGGACGTCCACGACGCCGACGGGCGGCTGCTGTTCGCCGACCCGATCAGGCTCGTGCCCGGCCGCGCGCCGGTCACCGGCCCGGCGATGTTCGGCGACCACGGCGTCCTGTCCACCCTGTACGTGATCACCTCCGCCGTGCCCGCGGACCAGCTGGCCGGGGCGCTGCACGAGACGGCGACGGCCGGCGGGCCGGCGGGCGGGGCCAGCACGCTGCCCAACGGGGCGGGCGCCTGGGCGAGGCTGCTCGGCCCGGAGTCGCCGCCCGTCCTGGCCACCCTGGAACGCCTGTGGGACCTGGCCCGGCGCGCCGTCACCGGCGACCCGGCACCGGACCGCCGCAAACCCTGAGCCGGTCCCGAGAAGGGGGCTGACCCGGCCCCCAGGGGCCGTCCCGGGTGCGCCGGGGGCGATCCGGCCTACCATGGGCCTATGCCCCGCATCTCGGCCGCCACGATCGGCGAGCATCGCGCCCAGACGCGCGACCGCATCCTGCAGGCCGTCTCACGCCTGTCCAGGGCCCAGGGCATCGACGCCATCTCCCTGACGGACGTGGCCCACGAGGCCGGCATCACCCGCACGGTCCTGTACAACTACTTCCCCGACAAGGCCGCCCTGCTGCTGGCCTTCACCGAGCGCGTGACCAGCTACTTCATCGAGAGCTACGAGCGGGAGCTGCCCGAGGAGGCCTCGCCCGCCGACCGGTTGCGGGCCTTCGTCCGGCTCCAGCTCGCGGGGCTGCTCGCCCACCCCCACCCGGGCGCGGCCGACCTCGGCGCGGCGCTCGGGCCCGACGCCTACCAGCAGCTCGCCGAGCACGTCGCGCCCATGCAGCGGGTGCTGGTGGAGATCCTCGACGACGGCGTGCGGTCCGGCGACTTCCAGGTGCCGGAGGTGGGGGCGACGGCACGCATGGTGCTGGCCGTCATCGGGGCCGAGCGGGTGCCGCTGATCAGCGGCGAGGTCACGGTCGAGACGGCCGAGCACGCGGTGGCGGGCTTCGTGCTCCGGGCCCTCGGGGCGCGCCCGTAGGACCGCGACACCGGGGTGGCCGTCGCGGGCCGCCGGAGCCGGTGACAAGATTGTCAGATGGGACAGAACGGGCACGTCCAGGTCAGGTCGGCGCGGGGGCGGTGGATCCTCGGCGCGACCGTGCTCGGCTCCGGGCTGGCCCTGCTCGACAGCACCGTCGTCAACGTCGCGCTGCCGTTCCTCGGCAAGGAGCTGCACGCGGCCATGGACGGCCTGCAATGGACCGTCAACGCCTACACCCTCACCCTGGCGGGCCTGATCCTGCTGGGCGGCTCGCTGGGTGACCGCTACGGGCGGCGCAAGATCTTCCTCATCGGCACGGTGTGGTTCGCCGTGGCCTCGGCGTTGTGCGGCCTGTCGCCGAACATCGAGTTCCTGGTGGGGGCCCGGGCGTTGCAGGGCGTCGGCGGCGCGCTGCTCACCCCGGGGTCGCTGGCCATCATCCAGGCGTCGTTCGTCAAGCAGGACCGGCCGCGGGCCGTCGGCGTCTGGTCCGGGCTGGGCGGCGTGGCCAGCGCGATCGGGCCGCTGCTCGGCGGCTGGCTGGTGCAGACGGCGGGCTGGCGGTGGGCGTTCCTGATCAACCTGCCGTTCGCGCTGGTCGTGGTGCTGGTGACGCTGCGCCACGTGCCGGAGAGCCGCGACGAGGAGGCGGCCGGGCGCTTCGACGTCCTGGGGTCGCTGCTGGCGGCGCTGGCGCTGGCCGGGATCACGTACGGGCTGATCGAGAAGGGCGCGCCGGTGCCGCTGATCGCGGGGGTGCTGCTCGGGGCGGCGTTCGTGGTGACCGAGCGGCGCCGGTCGCCCCAGGCGCTGGTGCCGGTCGCCATCTTCAGGAACCACGTCTTCACGGCGGTCAACGTCGTCACGCTGATCATGTATGCCGCCATGGGCGTGGTGTTCTTCCTGCTGGTGATCCAGCTCCAGGTGGTGTCCGGGTTCTCGCCGATCGCGGCGGGGCTGGCGATGTTGCCGACCACGATCCTCATGATGCTGCTGTCGTCGCGGGCCGGGGAGACGGCCCGGCGGTTCGGGCCGCGCTGGCCGATGACGATCGGCATCCTGCTGGCGGGGGCCGGGTTCATGCTGATGAGCATGATCGGCCCGCACGCCTCCTACCCGCTGCTGGTGCTGCCCGCGGTGACCGTCTTCGGGCTCGGCCTGTCGGCGGCGGTCGCGCCGCTGACGGCGACGGTGCTGGCCACGGCCGACGAGCGCTACGCCGGCACGGCCAGCGGCGTCAACAACGCGGTGGCCCGCACCGGGAGCCTGCTGGCGGTGGCCGCCGTGCCGCCGCTGGTCGGCCTGGTGGGCGACGCGTTCCAGAACCCGCCGGTGTTCAACGCCGGGTTCCGGACGGCCATGCTGATCAGTGGCGGCATGATGGCGGTCGCCGCGGCCATCACCTTCTTCACCATCAGGACGAACGTGCTGGCCGGAGAGCCCGAGGCCGTCAGTACGTGAACGCCTGACCGCGCACGCTGTTGTCGAAGTTCGACAGCAGCAGGTCGGGCTCGCCGACCGAGCGGATGCCGGGCAGCCTGGTCAGCAGCTCCCTGAACATCGTGCGCATCTCCTGCCTGGCCAGGTTGGCGCCGAGGCAGAAGTGCGGGCCCGGCCCGCCGAACCCGACGTGGGGCTTGGTGTCGCGGGTGATGTCGAAGGTGTCGGGGTCGGGGAAGACCGACTCGTCGCGGTTGGCCGAGCCGTAGAACAGCACGACCTTGTCGCCCTGCTTCAGCTCCAGCCCGCGCAGCGTGTAGTCCTCGGTGACCGTGCGGCGGAACTGCATGATGGGCGAGACGTAGCGGACCATCTCCTCGATGGCGCCGTTGATGTGGGCGTCGAAGTCGGAGGTCAGCAGCTCGCGCTGGGCCGGGTTCTCGGTCAGCAGCCGGATGCCGTGGGCCATCGTGTTGCGGGCGGTCTCGTTGCCCGCCACCAGCAGCAGCGAGAAGAACGAGCCGAGCTCCTTGTCGGTCAGCTTCTCGCCGTCGGGGTTGGCGTTGACCAGCAGCGAGACCAGGTCGCCCTTGGGCTCGGCGACGCGCTCGTGGCCGAGCTTGATGACCATGCGCTGCAGGGCCAGCAGGGCCAGCATGTTCTGGCCGGCCATCTGGACGCTGCGGGCCAGGCTGGGACGCACGCCGGTGTAGGCGGTGGAGACGTCGACGTGCTGGTGGACCTTGGCGCGCAGCTCCTGCGGGATGTCGAGCATGTCGCAGATGACGTGGATGGGGAGCTTGGCGGCCACCTGCGTGACGAAGTCACGCGGGCCGTCGGCGACGACGTCGTCGACGATGCGGGCGCAGGCGGCCTCGATGTCGCTCTGGAGCCCGGCCAGCATCTTCGGGCTGAACGAGCGCGTCACGATGCGGCGCAGGCGGGCATGGCGGGGGTCGTCCATGTTGACCATGGACTCGCCGAACACCTGCTTGACCCAGCCGGGCGGCTCGGGGTTGGTCACCGCGGGCTCGCTGGAGAAGATCTTGGCGTTGCGGCTGGCCTCGACCACGTCGGCGTGCCGGACGAGGGCGTAGAAGCCCTTGCCGGAGCGGAGGAGGGGCACCTTCTTCTCCGGAAAGAACACCGGGTGCTCCAGTTGCCGGAGCCGGGCGAATGCCTCATTCCGCTCTTTAAGCGGTTTGCGCCAGAAGTCCAGATCAGCGAGGTCGATGTCCACCCGTCTATCCTGGCACGCTCCCACCCCCGGCCGGACGGGCCGAAAGTCCCTTCCGAAGCGGATGTGCATCGTGCCCTCCTGGCCCGTTCTCGTGGCGTTAAGTCCGGGTTCGACCACAACGGAGATGACTGTCCGTATGAACGCGTTGCTCGCCGCCTGCCTGGTCGTCCCCCTCGTCTCCGGCACCGGCCCCGCCGCCGCCCGCGCGTGCGGCGGGCACCCCCTCGACTTCGACGGCGACGGCCGCGCCGACATCGCCGTCGCCGCCCCCTACGACGACTCCAGGGCCGGATCGGTCACCGTCATGTACGGCTCGGGCCGGACCGTCAAGCTCACCCAGCCCGGCGCGGAACCCGGGGACGCCTTCGGCTCGGCGCTGGCCGTCGGCGACTTCAACGGCGACCGCTGCGCCGACCTGGCGGTCGGGGTGTCGGAGGAGTTCGACGGGGCACGGGTGCCCGGCGCGGACGGCAACGGCGTCGTGCAGATCTTCGACGGCTCCCCCGGCGGCCTGGTCGCCGGGGAGGAGCTGGCGCCGGCCGGGCGGGGCAGCGACCGGTTCGGCGCGGCGCTGGCGGCCGGCGACTTCGACGGCGACGGCCGCGACGAGCTGGCCGTGGGCTCCCCCAGCCACTCCTCGGGCGGCTCGGTCACCGTCTACTGGACGAAGGGGCGCGCGACGTACCGGGTCACCCAGAAGACGTCGTGGGTGCGGCAGACGGCGAACGTCACCGACCAGTGGGGGGCGGCGCTGGCGGCCGGCGACTTCGACGGCGACGGCCGTGACGAGCTGGCCGTCGGCGCGCCCGCCGACAGCGTGCGCCTGGACGGCCAGGGCTCGGTGACCGTGCTCGACCCGCGCGCCCGCCGGGCCCGGCTGCTCACGCAGAGCTCGCCCGGCATCGCCGGCGCCGCGGAGAAGTGGGACGCCTTCGGCGCGGCCCTGGCCACCGGCGACTTCGACGGCGACGGCCGCGACGACCTGGCGATCGGCGTCCCCGGCGAGGGCCTCAGCGCGAACCAGCGGGCCATGGACTACGGCGACGGCACCGTGGACGTCCTGTACGGCTCGCGCGCCGGCCTGCGCACCCACGGGAGCGAGGCGTGGTCGCAACGCTCGCTGAAGGGCGAGCCGCGCTACTACGACCGGTTCGGCGCGGCGTTGGCCGCCGGGGACTTCACCGGCGACGGCAGGGACGAGCTGGCCGTCGGCGTGCCGGGCGAGCACGCCGTCCAGGTGCTCCAGGGGCGCGCGTCGGGCGGCCTGACCCGGGTGGGGAACCTGCTGATCAAGGGCAGGGGCCGCGACTTCGGCGCCTCGCTGGCCACGCTCCCCGGCGGGCGCGGCGGCCGCTTCCGCGCGCTGGCCGCCGGACGCCCCCTGGACGGGCTGCTGATCGCCGCCCCCGACCAGGGCCTGGTCATGTACGCCCCCGGCGTCCGCGAGCCCGGCCTGCGCCTGGGCCCGCTGCGCCAGGTCTCCCAGGGCGCCGGCCTGTACGGCTACACCTTCGGCTGACCCCCGGACCCCGCGGCGGCCCGCCCCGGCGGCGGCTCGGACGGCAGGAGCACGCGGAACAGGGCGCCCTTGCCCGGCTCCCCCTCCGCCATGACGACGCCGCCATGCGCCTCCACCAGCGTCGCCGCGATCGACAGCCCCAGCCCGGCCCCGCCCACCCCGCGCGCCGGGTCGGCCCGGTAGAACCGCTCGAACACCCGCTCGGCCACCTCCGGCGGGAACCCCGGCCCCTCGTCGGCCACCTCCACCACGGCCCGCTCGCCGTCCACGCCGACGCGCACCTCGAACGGCGTCCTCGGCGGCGTGTGCTGCAACGCGTTGCTCACCAGGTTCCCGAGCACCTGGCCGAGCCGCGACTCGTCGCCGGTCACCAGCACCTCGCCCTCGCCGCCGTCCAGGCGGACCAGCTCGATCCGCCGGTCCGGGGCGAGCGTCTGGGCGTCGATCACCGCGGTCGCGGCCAGGCTGAGCAGGTCCACCGGCCGCCGGGCCAGCTCCCGCCGCTGGTCCAGCCTGGCCAGCAGCAGCATGTCCTCCACCAGCAGCCCCATGCGCGCGGCCTGTCCCTCGATCCTGCTCAGCAGCCGCACGGCCTCGGCCAGGTCCTTCTCCTGGCCCAGCCGGAACAGCTCGGCGAACCCCCTGATCGAGGTCAGCGGCGTGCGCAGCTCGTGCGAGGCGTCGGCCATGAACCGGCGCATGACCTCCTCCGAACGCCGCGCCGCCGTGGCCGACTCGCGCGCCGACTCCGCCGCCGCCTCCCGCTCGCGCACCGCCGCCTCGATCTGGGCCAGCATGCCGTTGAGCGAACGGCCGAGCTTGCCGACCTCGGTGGTGCTCGCCCACATCGGCACCCGGCGCGACAGGTCGCCGCCCGCGATGTCCCTGGCGGTGCTGCCGATCTCGCGCAGCGGGCGCAGGCTCCGCCGGACCAGCCAGTAGCAGGCGACGCCGAGCACGACCAGCGTGCCGCCGCCGGCGAAGGCCACGATGAGGGCGAGCCGGCGTACCGTGCCCTCGACGTCGCCGAGGCTGATGGCGATGATCCGGCTGCCGCCGTCGCGGCCGGGCACGGCGACCACCCGCCAGTCCGGTCCGCCGGGCGCCGTCGACTCGACGGTGAACGGCCGCCCGCCGCGCGCGGCGACGTCCGCGCCGGTCAGCCGGGGCAGCCTGGGCGTGTGCTCCTCGGTGGACTCGCTCATCACCCGTACGGTGGCGCCGCCCGCGTCCACCAGCACCGAGTGGAACAGCCCGAAGAAGCGCTGCGGCTGCCGTCCGACCGGCCAGGCCTCGGGCGGCGGCGGCATGTCGCGCGGCGCGCCGGCCGCCACCAGTTGCCGGTCCACCCGCTCGACCAGGTACCCGCGCAGCAGTCGCACGGCGAACAGGCCGGTCAGCGTGATGGCGAGGGTGACCAGCAGCAGCGTGGCCGAGACCAGGCGCAGCCAGAGCGGGGCGCGGGCGAGGTGCTTCCTCATATGCGGGGCGGACGCAGGATGTAGCCGACCCCGCGCAGCGTGTGCAGGTACTTGCGGTCGCCGTTGTCGATCTTGCGGCGCAGGTAGGACACGTACGACTCGACCAGGCCCACGTCGGTGCGCCAGTCGCCGTTCCAGACGTGGTCGAGGATCTGCGTCTTGGACAGCACCCGGCCCACGTTCAGCATGAAGTACCGCAGCAGCCGGAACTCCGTCGGCGACAGCCGCACCGGGACGCCGTCGCGCCAGACCTCGTGGCTCTCCTCGTCCAGCTCCAGGTCGGCGACGCTCAGCCGGTTGGGCGGCGGCGCGCCCCTGCGGGTCCTGCGCAGCACGGCCCGGATCCGGGCGATGACCTCCTCCAGGCTGAACGGCTTGGTCACGTAGTCCTCGCCGAGGCCGAGGCCCGCGATCCGGTCCTCCGGCGTGTCCTTGGCGGTGACGAACAGCACCGGGACCCGGCGGCCGCGGGACCGCAGCCTTCCCGCGACCGCCAGGCCGTCGATGTCGGGCAGCATCACGTCGAGCATCACCAGATCGGGCGTGCTCTCCTCGGCCACCCGCAGCGCCTCCCGCCCGTCGGCGGCGGTCAGCACCTCGAACCCGGCCATGCGCAGGCTGGCCGAGAACAGCTCCCTGATGTTGGGTTCGTCGTCGACCACCAGCAGCCTGGCCTCGGGTCCGCTCATCGCGGGCCCCCTCCCTGCGTGCCCTGCGTGATCGTGGTCGCGGTGACCGAGCCGTCGCCGGACTGCTGGCCGCGCACCACGATCGTGGTGCCGGCGGCCAGGTCGGCGACCTTGCCGGGCTTGGAGATCTGGACCGTGGTCTGGTCGCTGGTGGTGACCGTCACCGTGGAGCCGTCCATGGTCTTGACGTAGAGCTTGTCGCCGTCGACCTTCTCGACGGTGCCGATCGTGCCGCCGCCCATGCGCTGCCCGAAGCCGCCGTTCTGGCCGCCGCCCGGCTGTCCTCCGCCGGGCTGGCCGCCGTAGCCGCGCTGGCCGTAGCCGCCGCCGGGGAACTGGCCGTTCTGACGTTGGAGCTGCGCGGCGGCCGGCGTCCCGGTGGACGTGCCGAACAGCTTGCCCGCCTGGATCCCGATGAGGACGCCCGCCACCAGCAGGACCCCGGCGGCCAGCCCGAGCGTCAGCTTCGAGACGCCCTTGCGCGGCTGGACGGCGAGCTCCTCCCCCAGGTCGTCGGGGAAGGGCGAGGAGTCGAGCCTGTCCATGTCATTCTCCTTACTCATGCCGCAGGGCCTGGATCGGCCGGAGCTTGGCCGCCCTGTTGGCGGGATAACTGCCGAAGAACAGCCCGATCCCCACCGACACGCCCAGCGCCAGCGCGACGGACGAGGGCACGAGGACCGGTTCGATGCCGGCCACGGTGAACCTGGTGCCGAGGAAGGCCACCAGCACCCCCAGCAGCCCGCCGACCAGGCTGAGCAGCGTGGCCTCCATCAGGAACTGGCCGAGGATCGCGCCGCGCGGCGCGCCGATCGCCTTGCGGATGCCGATCTCGCGGGTCCGCTCGGTCACGGTGACCAGCATGATGTTGGTGATGCCGATGCCGCCCACCAGCAGCGAGATAGCCGCCACGGCCCCGAGCAGCACGGTGAACGTGCCGGTCGCCTCGCTCACCGTCTCCTGCAGCGTGGCCTGGTTGAGTACGCGGTAGTCGGCGTTGCCGTCGGTGATGCCGTGCCGCTGGTTGAGGATGGCGGTCACCTCCGACTGCGCCGCCGTGGTGGCCTCCGCGCCGGTGGCCTGCACGACGATCGAGCCGAGCGAGCCGAACCCGCTCAGGCTCTGCTGCACGGCCGGCAGCGGCGCGACGGCCACGTCGTCGGCGTCCTGCATGCCGGTGGAGCCGCTCTCCTTGAGCACCCCCACCACCGTGAACGGCACCCCGGACACGCTGACCTGCCGGCCGATCGGGTCCACCGTGCCGAACAGCTCCTCCACCACCGTCTGCCCGAGCACCACGACCTTCCTGGCGGCCAGCACGTCGTCGTTGAAGAAGTACGTGCCCTTGGCCACGGGCTTGTTCATGGCCTCGAAGTAGCTGGGGTAGGTGCCGACGAACTGCGCGATCGTGTGGCTGGCGGCGCCGTACGCGGCGGTGGAGGAGGAGGCGTCGACCACCGGCGAGACGGACCTGACCGACGGCGCGAGCGTCCGGTCGGTCAGCGCCTTGGCGTCGGCCAGGCTGAGCTGCCTGGCCTGGGTGCGCGGCCCGGTGTTGCCACCGCCACCGCCCGGCCCGCGCCCGCCGAAGCCCCCTCCGCCGCCTCCGCCGGAGAAGGACGGGGAGATCGTCAGCGTGTTGGCGCCGAGGCGCTGGATGTTCTTCTGGATGCTCTGCGAGGAGCCCTCGCCGACCGCCACCAGCAGGATGACCGCGGCGACGCCGATGAGGATGCCCAGCGTGGTCAGGGCGCTGCGCATCTTGTTGGCCAGCAGGCCGCGCAGCGCGAAGCGGAGGATCTCAAGCTGGTTCACTGGCCGCCGTCCTCGGGGGCTGTCCGTCGACCGGCGCCTGGCGGCGGTCCTCCACGATCTCGCCGTCCACCAGCCGGATCACCCGTTTGGCGTGCGCGGCCACGTCGTCCTCGTGGGTGATGAGCACGATCGTGCGTCCCGACTGGCTGAGCCGGTCGAGGATCTGCAGCACGTCGCGGGTGGAGGCGGTGTCCAGGTTGCCGGTGGGCTCGTCGGCGAGCAGCAGCGCGGGCGCGGTGACCAGCGCCCTGGCCACGGCCACGCGCTGCTGCTGGCCGCCGGAGAGCTGGTTCGGCTCGTGCCGCACCCGGTCGGTCAGCCCGACCTGCTCCAGCGCGGCCAGGGCACGGGAGCGCCGCTCGGCCGGGGCGACGCCGCCGTACACGAGCGGCAGCTCGACGTTGGCCAGCGCGCTCATGCGCGGGATCAGGTTGAAGGACTGGAAGACGAACCCCACCCTGCGGTTGCGCAGGATCGCGAGCTGGCGCTCGGCCAGCCGCCCCACATCCGAGCCGTCGATCTGGTACGTGCCCGAGGTGGGCACGTCGAGGCAGCCGAGGATGTTCATCAGGGTGGACTTGCCGGAGCCGGAGGCGCCCATGATGGCGAGGTAGTCGCCGCGCTCGACGTCCAGGCTGATGCCGCGCAGGGCGCGCACCTTGGCGTCGCCCTCGCCGTACTCCTTGACGAGGTCCTTCACCCGCAGGACGGGGGCCGCCGTCGCGGTGGCCGGGGCCGTCATCGCCCGCCTCCCGGCATGCCGCCGCCGGGGAACCCGCCGCCGAACCCGCCGCGCTGGTTGGTGCCGCTCTGCGTGCCGGTCGCCGGAGGCACGAGCTGGTCGCCCTCCGACACCCCCGACCTGATCTCGGTGAGCGCCGTGCCCTGGACGCCGACCTCGACCGCGGTCCTGACCTGGCGGCCGTTCCTGAGCAGGGTGACCGTGGTCTGACCGCCGCTGGTGGAGACCGCGGTGGAGGGGACGGTGACGACGTCGTCCGCCTGGCCGACGACCACCTCGACGGTGGCGGTCTGGCCCAGCCTGACCTGGGACGGCACCTTGGTGAAGGTGACCGTGACCGGGTACTGGACGACGTTGTTGCTGGTGGTCGCGACCGGCTGGATCTGTGTGACCTTGCCGTCCGCGGTCACCCCCGGCAGGGCGTCGAAGGTGACGGTGGCCTTCTGGCTCTGCTTGAGCTTGCCGACGTCGGACTCGGTGAAGGTGCCCACGAGCTGGAGGCGTCCGGTGTCGGCCAGGTCGACGAACCCGCCCGTCCCCGTGCCGCCGCTCTGGGACTGGCCCTGCGACTGGCTCTGGCCGCTTCCACTCCCACTCCCGCTTCCGCTTCCGCTTCCGCCCGAGCCGGAGGCGGTGCCTCCGACGGATCCGTTCACCGCCGTGACCGTGCCCTTGAACGGCGCCCGCAGGACGGTGGCCGCGACCGTGCGCTCGGCCTCGCGGTAGGCGTTGCGCGCCTTGACGTAGGAGGCGTACAGGGCGGCCGTGCCGGTGCCCTCGTCGATCGCGCTCTGGTACGTGGCCTTGGCCGCCGACAGGCTCTCCTGGGCCGCGGAGTCGTCGAGCCTGGCCAGGATGTCGCCCTTGTCGACCTTGTCCCCGGCCTTGACGTAGATCCGCTCGACCGTGCCGCTCGTGCCGAACGACAGGGCCCTGGTCTTGGAACTGGCCACCGCGCCCGACGCGGACACCGACGCGGTCACCGAGCCGCGGCTCGCGCTCACCGTGCGCACGACCGTCTCGCCCGCCGCACGGTCCGTGCCGAGCTGGACGTAGGCGAGCGCGGCACCGCCCAGCAGGAGCACGCCCAGTGCTCCGTTGGTCATCAGCGCTCTGCGCGTTGTCGACACCTTCACAGCCGGTGACCCTTGCACACCAGCCTGCGCCGCAGCCGTGACGGAGCTGAACGTTCGCTGACAACCTGGGCCCGCGCCGGGCCACACAGGGAACTCTCAGGCTGCTCGCAGGCTGCCGCGAACCTGGTCGGCCAGGATGGGCGGTCATGAGACCGACTTTCGCGCTGGGCGGGCTCGCCCTGGCCGTGCTCGTCGCCGGGTCGGGCCTGGCGCTGGCACTCCGCGACGACGCCCCTCCCGCCGTGCGGGTACGGCTCGCCGCCGCTCAGCGGGGCCAGGTCACGGCCCTGGTCAGCGCCGCCGGCAACACCGTGGACGGGGCCCGCCGGGACCTGGCGTTCGGTTCGTCCGGCCCGCTGACCAAGGTGTACGTCAAGGTCGGGGCCAAGGTGACCAAGGGGCAGGTGCTGGCCAGGATCGACGGGCGGGCGGCGCGGGAGGCGTACGCGGCCGCCAAGGCCGACCTGGCCGCCGCCCAGGAAGCCCTCGACACGTCCACCGCCACCGGCACCACGTCCACCCCGTCCACCCCGTCCACCCGCACCGCCGCCACCCCCGGCTCACCGAACCCAGCCGCCACCGGCACCCCCGGGACCCCCGGGTCGCCGAACTCCGCCGCCTGCCCCACCCCGTCGGCCTCCCCAAAGCCCACCCCGAGCAGCGGAAGCCCCAAGGGCGAGGGCGTCCTCGGCCCGACCACCCCTCCCAGCACCCCGGCCACCCCCACCAGCCCCGGCGAGGCCACTGCTCACAACACCGCCGCGACCCCCACCCCCGGCGGGCCTCTCGCCAACACCAGGACCCCCACCACGTCCCCCACCCCCGGCAGGACGCCGACGCCCACCCCCACCGAGAACACCCCCGAGCCCCATCCCACGGCGACGGTCACCGAGACCGCCACCGTGACCGCCACGGTGACCGCCACGGTGACGGCCACGGTGACGGCCACCGTGACCGTGACGGCGACCCCGCCCGGCGACGGCACCCCGGGAGGCGGCCACACCTCCTCCCCCGGCACGCCGTCCACCCCCGCACCCCCCGCCACGACCAGGCCGACGACCACCCCGACCCCGTCCCAGAGCGCCAGGCCCACGGCGAAGGCCACCCCCAGAACGTCCTCCCCCCGCCCCACCGGCTCCTGCTCCCCCGGCACGACCTCCCGGGCCACGACCTCCCGGGGCAGCACCGCCCGAACCGCCACCACCGGCACGAACCCCGGCACCGGCACGAACGCGGGCACCGGCGCCAAGGGCGGGATCACCGAGGACCAGGCCGCCGCGAACGTGGACCGCGCCGAAGCCGCCCTGGAGCAGGCCGCCGACGCCGTACGCGCGACCCGCATCGTGGCCCCCGCCTCGGGCACCGTCCTGTCGGTGGCGGGCGCGGTCGGCGACACGGCCGGCACGGGCGCCTTCATCAGCCTCGGCAACCTGAACGAACTCCAGGTCCAGGCCATGGTCACCGAATCGGACGTCAACCGCCTCAAACTCGGCCAGAAGGCCACCGTCACCCTGGCCACCCGCCCCGGCGAGCATCACAGCGGGACGGTCACCGCCATCGCCCCGACCGCCACCGTCGAGGACCAGCTCGTCCGCTACTCCGTCACCCTGGCCTTCGACGAGCCGCCCACGGGCCTCATGCTCGGCCAGACCGCCACGGTCTCGGTGACGACGGCCGAGACCAAGGACGCGATCTACGTCCCGGCCGCCGCCGTCCGCAGCCGTTCCGACGGCGCCCAGGTCGTCACCGTACGCTCGGGCGGGCAGGACGCCGCGAAGGTCGTCGCCACCGGCGTCCGCGGCGACCAGTACGTCGAGATCACCTCAGGTCTCGACGAGCGCGACCAGGTCGTCATGTCCGGCACCGCCACCGGCGAGTTCCCCGACGCGACCTGGCCGGGCGCCTGAGCGACCGTCCGACCATCCGGCACCGGCGGTTCCCAGCCGATCCCCAGCCCGCTCCCAGCAAACCTTCAGCCGCCCCCCACGAAGCCCCCGCCGTCCCTCAGCCGTGGCGCGGCACGGGACGGACGGCGGCCCGCCCCGCCGCCGAGCGGGCCGGTTCGGCCGGGACGGTGAGCCGGTGCGCGGTGCGGGCCTGCGCGCCGCGGCGGGAGATGTGGTCGAGCGTGCGGAAGTCCACCGACAGCTCGTCCCGGGTCAGCCGGGCCATGAGGTATCCCCGCCGCTGGTCGATGAAGGAGATGTGCGGGTTCTCCTGGAGGGCCTCGGCGATCCACGTCCGGTCCCGGTAGCCGTCACCGTCGCTGGCGATCGACGACGTCACCAGTTCCCTCGCCACCACCGGCGAGTCCGGGTCGTCGAAGTCGGCCTTGAGGTCGGCCAGGTGGTGCATGTGGGCGTCCCCGGTCAGCACGACGGGGTTGGAGGTGGTGGACAGCGACCCGAGCAGGCGGGTGCGCTCGGCGGCGTAGCCGTCCCAGGAGTCGAGGTTCACCTCGTGGCCGGGCCCGATCTTGTAGTCGCGCTGGGCCATCAGGATCTGCTGCCCCAGCAGGTTCCACCGGGTTCCGGACCCGCTCAGCCCCTCCTCCAGCCACCGCCACTGGGCCGAGCCGAGCAGCGTGCGCCGGTCGGACAGCCGTTCGTCACAACCGGCCCGCACCCCGTCCAGGCAGGCCTGGTCGTCGCGGAACTGGCGGGTGTCCAGCAGGTGGAAGCGGGCCAGCGTCCCCCAGGAGACGCGCCGGTTGATGCGCAGCACGGCTCCCTGGAGGCTGGCCCGGCGCAGCGGCATGTTCTCGTAGTACGCGCGGAAGGCGTCGGCGCGGCGGCGGGCGAAGCCGGGCGCGCCGGTGCTGGAGACGGGGCCGGCCCAGTTGTTCTCCACCTCGTGGTCGTCGAAGGCCACCAGCCAGGGCGCGACCGCGTGGGCGGCCTGGAGGTCGTGGTCGCTCTTGTACTGGGCGTGCCGCAGCCGGTAGTCGGCGAGCGTGGCGCACTTGCCCGGCGTGTGCGTGCGCACCCGTCCGGCCAGGGCGGTGTAGCCGCTGGGGCCGTACTCGTACATGTAGTCGCCGAGGAAGACCACCAGGTCGGGCTCCTGCTCGGCCAGGCGGCGGTAGGCGGTGTAGTAGCCGTGCTCGTAGTGCGCGCAGGCGGCCACGGCGAAGGTGAGCGGGCTCTCCCCGGCGGGCGTCGTCCTGGTGCGGGCGGCGGGCGAGAGCCGGCCCTGGCTCCTGAACCGGTAGAAGTAGTCGCGGCCGGGCTCCAGGCCCTCCAGCTCGACGTGCACGCTGTGGGCGTCGCGCGGCCGGGCGGTCACGGTGCCCGACCGCACGACCGAGGAGAAGCGCTCGTCGGTGGCGACCTGCCAGTCGACCTCCACGTCGCGCGTGGGCATGCCGCCGCGGCCGTCGCCGCTCAGCGGGTCGACGGCCAGCCGGGTCCACAGGACGAAGCCGTCGGCGGAGGGGTCGCCGGAGGCCACGCCGAGGGTGAACGGGTCGGACTTGAGTGTCGTGGCGGAGGCGGGCGGGGTGACGGCGCCGGGCGCGAGGAGGCCGGCCGCCGCCGCTGTCAGGAACGTTCTGCGGTCCACGCTCCAGGTATGTCCGCCCGCGCTGACCCCGTCGTGACAGGCGAGTCAAGCGTGGGTGAACAGCGGCGGTCGTCCCGGCGGGCGGTCAGCGGGGCAGCTCGCGCAGGGACTTGCGGAGCGCGGCGGCGCCGGTGAACAGCACGCCGGTCATGCCCGCGCGCTCGGCGCCCTCGACGTTCTCTGCGCGGTCGTCGACGAAGACGATCTCGGACGGGTCGGCGGCCAGCTCGCGGGCGACCTCGTCGAAGATCTCCCGGTCGGGTTTCACCAGGCCCATCCTGCCGCTGTAGAAGCGGTGGCCGATGGCGGCGATCCAGGGCAGCTCGTCCAGGCCGTCGGCCATGCAGACGGGCATGTTCGACAGCAACGCCACGCCGCCGCCCGCGTCGAGGATCTCCCCGAGGACGGCGACCGTGCCCTCGTCGGGGTAGGCCCAGCTCGCGACGTCCATGGCCACCAGGCGGGCGACCTCGGACGGGGTGGCGGCCCGGCCCAGCACGGCCGACCAGTAGGCGACGGGGCTCAGGCTCGCCCGGTCGAACTCCAGGCGGTGCTCCCAGTAGCCGCGTGCGAAACCTTCCGGCTCGGCCCCGACGGCCCGCGCCATGGCCTCGTTGTCGGACTCGGACTGGGGAAGGGACAGGACGCTGCCGTAGTCGAACACAATCCACGTCATGCAAGGAATGGTCGCAGATGCGGGTCGAGCGCCGGGCAACCCAGGTACTTCTCGGCCGTGTGGAAGTCGATCCAGTCCAGGTTGACCAGCTCTTCGACGTCCACGCCGGTGAAACTGGCGCGCAGCGCGGGCGGGATGGCGGCGATGTCGTCCTTGTCGGCGATGTTCACCCAGCGGGCGACGTTCTTCGGGCGCTCGCCGAGGCCGTTGACGGGGGCGGGCAGCAGGCGCTCGAAGACGACGTTGCGCATGCCGAGCGGGCTGCCGAGCGTCAGGAGCAGGTCCACGGGCAGGTCGGGGTTGGCCCACAGGGCCTCGTACGCCACGACGCTGCCGAGCGAGTGGGCGATCACCACCCTGGGCCGGTTCCTGCGGATGGCGTCGGCCACGGCCCGCCGGCACCGCTCGCGCCTCTCCTGGTCGGTGAGGTAGACCGCGACCTCGGGCGCGAACAGCTTGGCGAACGCCGCGGACCTGGTGTCGAGCCTGCCGAGCAGCCACCCGGTGAACGACTTGAGCGCGCCGGTGACGTGCTCGCCGAGCCCGAGGTCCTTGGCCCATTCGACGAGCACCTGCTGCGTGGCGGCCTCCACCCGCGCGGCCGCCTGCGGGGAGCTCTCCCCCGGCTTGGGGTCGCGCAGGAGGTGGGAGAAGTAGGCGACCTCGCTGAAGTAGGCGCCGGTCCCGCCGCCGAGCGCCGCGTGCAGGTAGCGGTCCCATTTGAGGCGCATGGCCTCGGCGGCCCCGGCGGCCGACCCGCCGGCCTCCAGGAAATAGTTGTACTTGCCGATCCCGTGCACGCCCACGATGGCCGTCACAGCGCCTCCCCCACCCCTGACCGCTCGATCTTCCGCGGATATTGGCATACGCCGCTCGTCCACGCGCGTCAAGAGCGGTCGGGGTTTAGGCTTGCCTAAAGGTTTAGGTAGAGCTAAAGTGGAGTCACGAGGACGGACAGCGTCGAGAGCGAGACCGAGATGGCCTTCCGCCGGAACTCCCGCGACGAGGTGGGCGGTCTCGCCCAGGAGGTCGTCGACGAGATCACCTGGTACATGCGGGAGCACAAGATCACCCGGGCCGATCTCGCCGCGTCGCTGGGCGTCTCGCCCGGCCGGGTGAGCCAGATACTCTCCGGCGACGAGAACCTCACGTTGCGCACGCTCGGCGCGGTCGTCGACGCGCTCGGCGCCCGCCTGGAGCTCACGCTCGGCGACGCCGAAGGCTCCCCCACGGCACTCACCTGAGCCGGTTCAGCGCGCCCGTTCAGCGTGCTCGCATGATGTGCTCGCCGGCGCGGGCCCGTGACGGCGGCACGTACCCCGGCAGGGAGCGGTAGCCGGCCCGGTAGGCCGCGGCCAGCAGGCGCAGCACGTCGTTCTCGGCGTCGTGCCGCAGCACGCCGTGCAGGCGGTTGAGGTTGCCGAGATAGCGCTCGTACCTGGGGGTCTTGGTGTGGCGGGAGAGGGTGAGCGCGGTGGCCACCTTCGAGCGGGCGGCGCCGTCCTCGATCAGGGCGGCCACGTCCAGCCTGCGCTCGACGGCGTCCAGCCGGGCGTGCACCCGTTCGCGCCGCCGGTCGTCGGCCGACAGGCGGTCGCGCATGCGCTCGTGGTAGCGCGCCGCGGCCAGGCTCAGCTCGTAGACGTTCCAGGACGGGTCCACCCGCTTCTCGCACCAGACGCGCTCGTCCTCGGCCATCGCCTGGTCGAGCCGGGCCAGCAGCGACACCAGCCAGAACGTGGCCGCCTCCCGGGCCAGCGAGCGCCGCTCGTCCTGCCTGGCCCGCATCTGGCTGAGCCACAGGCCGCTCGGCGCGACCGCGCCCAGGACGGTGGCGAGGGAGTCGTTCAGCAGCGCGTGCCCGGCCAGCGCGACAGTGGCCGACAGGCCGCCGGTGAGCAGGCTGATGGCGACCGCGAGCCGCCGCCCGGCGGGCCCGAACGGCCGCCCCTTCCCCTGGCACCGCAGCAGCAGGAAGGCGACGGCGGAGACCACCGCGAGTCCAACGGTGAGCGCCGCCTGGGCGACCCACTTCGGGTCCATGGAATTAGCCCCTCCCGCGGAATGTTCTCTCCATATTCGCAGTGAGGGCAAACATTGAAAATGCCGTTGCGTACGGTATACGTCGCTCATATACGGTGACAATGACCTCGACAAGGCGCATCCACCTGGAACAGGAGCCCCACCCATGCCCGGCCCGCTGATCGTCAACGACTCGATCGTCATCCCCGACGCCGAGCTCGTCTGGCGTTTCTCCCGTTCCTCAGGTCCGGGCGGCCAGGGTGTCAACACCACCGACAGCCGCGTGGAGCTGGTCTTCGACGTGGCCGCGAGCACCGCGATCCCGCCCGCGCTCAAGGCCCGCGCGCTCGACCGCCTGGGCGCCGGCACGATCACCGTCGTGGCCTCGGAGTACCGTTCCCAGCTGCGCAACAGGGAGGCCGCCGGTCACCGGCTGGCCCAGCGCCTCAGGGAGGCCGTCGCGCCGCCGCCCAAGCGCCGCCGTCCGACCAAGCCCAGCCGCGGCTCCGTCGAACGCCGCATCGCGGGCAAGAAGCTCCGTTCCGACGTCAAGCGCCTGCGCCGCGACCCGCACTGAACCCCGCGCGGGCTCAGAGGGAGAACGCCGGCTCCCTGACGCCCGCCGGGCAGAGCTGCCCAATCACCGCGCGCACCTGACCGCGCAGCACGGGGTCGGTGAGGTGGCCGTCGTCGTCGAAATGCGGGCAGGCCGGCGAGATGACCAGCTCGGCGCCCATCACGACCGCGTCCGCGCCCTGGAGCCGCTTGTAGAGCTCCGCCTGCGCCCACATCGCGCCGCACGCCCGCGCGCTCGCGCTCATCACCGCCACGTGCTTGCCGGACAGCACGTCCCCGGCCGACAACCACTCCAGCGTGTACGTCAGCTCCATCGGCAGCAGGCTGTGCTCGGGGGCCGTCAGCAGTACCGCGTCGGCCCCGGCGACCAGCCCGAGCAGTTCCCTGGCCGCCACCGGCACCTTGCCCGGCTGGTACGGCGGGACGTCGCCCATCCCCGTCCAGATCTCGAACCGGACGCCCTCCGGCAGTTCGCCGCCCGCTGCGTCCAGCAATCTGTTGATGAATGACCCCGCGTGGAGACTGGCGGCGATCCCGATGATTTTCACCTATGCTCCCCAGGCGTTCCGGTGTCACCTGGAAACTTCCCGATGCCTGGGATGTCCAAGACCAGCTCAAGGTCAAAAGCGGCTCTGTCTTCGGCTCAGCGCCGGTGACGCTCCTGGTCAGGCGGGCGCCGGAAGATCAACGCGAGCACCCGCAGCACCATGATCGCCGCGATCACCAGCAGGTTGTAGCCGAGGAGCTGGTACAGGCTCGTGGTGCCGATCACGACGGGGCCGCCCTCGATGCCGAGCAGCAGCACCGCCATGAGCCCGGCCGTGGCGCCGAGCACGGTGAGCAGCACCTGGTGGACCAGTCCGGTGACGTAGCGGCGATCGCGGTCGTCGGCCAGCAGCCGGACGTTCAGGCTGAACCTGCCGTGCTCGGCGGCGCTGGCGATGCGCTCGACCCGGCGGGGCAGGCGGCGCAACATCGGCAGCAGCGCGGCCAGCTCCTGCCCGACGGCCTCCTTGACCGACTCGGGCCCGGCCCGCTCGGCCAGGTAACGGCCGGCGAACGCGCGGGCCTCGCCGATCAGGTTGAAGCCGGGCGACAGGCGCACGAGCGTGCCCTCCAGCGTGGCCAGGGCGCGGAAGACGGCGGCCACCTCGGGCGGGATGGACAGCCCGTACTCCGAGACGATCCTGAACAGGTCGGTGAACATCTGCGCGCTGTCCATGCCAGGCCCGAGGTGCCGGGCCATGAACTGGCCGAGCGCCCTCTCCAGCGCGGCCTCGTCGATCTCCTCCGGCCGCGGCACCACCTCCAGCAGCGCGTCGGTGACGCCGAGCGGGTCCTGCCGGTTCATCGCGAGCAGGAAACGTTGCAGGGCCGAGCGGACGGAGGCGTCCAGGCGGCCGACCGAGCCGAAGTCGAGCAGGCCGAGCGTGCCGTCGTCGAGCAGCATGAGGTTGCCGGGGTGGGGGTCGGCGTGGAAGACGCCCTCGACGAGGATCTGCCTGAGCAGGCAGTCGAGCAGGTCGCGGGCCAGCCCGGGGCCCTGCTCGGGGGCGGCGGCGGTGACCGGGCCGCCCGACAGGCGCCGCATGACCAGCACCTGTTCGGTGCAGAGCGCGGGGAACGGCTCGGGGTAGGTGACGCCGCCGCTGCCGGAGGCGGCCACGGCGGCCATGTTGGCGGCCTCGACGCGGAAGTCCAGCTCCTCGCGGATGGCGGTGGCGAACCCCTCGGCCAGGTCGCGCAACCCCAGCGAACGCCCCCACCGCGTCCTGGACTCCAGCGTGGCGGCCAGCCGGCGGACGATGTCGAGGTCCTGGGCCACCACGCGCTCGATGCCCGGCCTGCGGACCTTGACCACGACGCTCTCGCCGGTGTGCAGGCGCGCGGTGTGGGCCTGGCCGATGGAGGCGGCGGCCAGCGGCGTACGGTCGAAGGCGGCGAACACCTCCTCGACCGGCCCGCCCAGCTCGGCGGCGAGCACCGGCTCGATCCGCTCCCACGGCGCGGGGGCGACGTGGTCCTGAAGGCGGCCCAGCTCGTCGATGAACTCGGCCGGCAGCAGGTCGCGCCGGGTGGACAGGACCTGGCCGAGCTTGACGAAGGTGACGCCGCCGTCGTCGAGCGCCTGGCGCAGCGACCTGGCCAGGCGCACCTTGCCCGACCTGTCGTCCAGGCTGTCGCCGCGGCCCCGCAGGTAGGGGCCGAGGCCGTGCCGGAACGCGATCCTGGTGATCTGCGAGTAGCGCCTGGCCCGGCGAATCCGTCCGCGCAGCGAGCGCAGCACCTCCAGCGGCCCCGGCACCGAGCCGGGCGGCACCAGCGCCTCGGCGAGCACCAGGATCACCATCGGGATGAGCACCATGCACATGGCGACCAGGAGCAGCATCCCGAGCGCGCCCGCGTCGGGCGTGGTCTGCGGGTCGACCGGCCCGAACGAGGCGATCACCGGCGTCAGCATCGGCTGGGCCAGGCCCCAGGCCACCATCGCGGCCAGGAAGGTGCGTAACGCGCCGAACCTGACCCCGAGCAGGCGTTGGGCCGCCGTCGCCAGCAACAGGATCATCACCAGGATGGCGAGCGAGACGAACAGCGTGCCCAGGAGCTCCATGAGGAGGGATCATGCCACGCCGCGCGGGTGGCGGCGGCGCGCCGGCCCCGGTGCCGGCCCCTGGCGTCAGCCCTTGGCGGCGGCGCGGGCGCGGCGCTCGTCGCGGCGCTCGACGAAGCGGGCCGCGGTCACCTCGGTCTTGGCCAGGAACGCCGACAGCTCCTCGCGGGCCTGCTCGCCCTCGGCGTCGAGCCCGGTCTTGTCGAAGACCGCCCACTGCCGCAGCACGGGCATGAGCACGTCGTCGAGGTGCAGGCGCAGGTCGTAGATGCCCTCATTGGCGATGATCATGGCCTTGCGGGCGAAGCCCTCCATGCCCGTGCCGGGCATCTGGAAGGTGGTGACGACCTCGGTCACCGCGCGCATGGTCTGGTTGGGGTCGAGCTCGAAGGCCGCCTTGAGCAGGTTGCGGTAGAAGAGCATGTGCAGGTTCTCGTCGGCGGCGATGCGGGCGAGCAGGCGCTCGCAGCCCTCGTCGCCGGAGGCCCTGCCGGTGTTGCGGTGGGAGATGCGGGTGGCCAGCTCCTGGAAGGAGACGTAGGCGAGCTGCTGGAGCATGGTGCCGTACGCGGTGGTGAAGCCCTGCTCCATGTGGTGCATGCGGGCCCGCTCCAGCGCGACCGGGTCGACCGCCCGGGTGACGGTGAGGTAGTCGCGCAGAGCGGTGCCGTGGCGGTCCTCCTCGGCGGTCCAGCGGTGCACCCAGGTGCCCCACGCGCCGTCGCGGCCGAACGTGGTGGCGATCTCGTGGTGGTAGCTGGGCAGGTTGTCCTCGGTGAGCAGGTTGACGATGAGCGAGATGCGGGCGGCCTCGGGGATCTTCGAGTCGCCCTCCTCCCACGCCTTGCCGCCGTAGATGCCGTCGAAGTCGCGTCCTTCGCTCCACGGGATGTACTCGTGCGGGAACCACTCCTTGGCCGTGGAGTTGTGGCGATCGAGCTCCACGCCGACAACAGGCTCAAGCTCGTGCAGCAGTTCCGTCTGAGACATCGCCATAAAGATCTTCTCCTTCAGGTTACGGGACCGTAGGTTAGGCTACCTGAAGGACATGTGATGCGGTGTCTACCTGGTTGTCCTAAATGCCAACGCGTTGCAACAAGCGGTCCAGCTTGATGTTCAGATCGAGGATCTCCGAGCGCAGCGAGTTGAACTCCTCGGCCATCGCCGTCCGGACGAACCTGAGCTCCTCGGTCACCTCGACGCGCAGTGTCGCCAGCTCCTGCGCGGCCTGCGCGTCCTTCTCCCCGGGCTCGTCACGCCACATCGCTGCCTCCCCGAAATCGGTAAGTCACCTTCCGCCACCAAGGATCTCAGCCGGACGGGCGCCGCGCCGCCGGACGGCGGACGCCGGGAGTGGTTTTCTTCTCCCGCGCCGCGATCCTTCGCGCCCCGGGAGAAGAGTTGTCACCCTGCTCGCGCTCCCCGCCGGGCTCAGATCAGGTCGACGAGGTCGGCGACCGACTCCACGACCAGGGAGGGACGGTAGGGGAAGCGGTCGATCTGGTCGCGCTGGGTGACGCCGGTCAGCACCAGGATCGTGAACAGCCCCGCCTCCATGCCGGAGACGATGTCGGTGTCCATCCGGTCGCCGATCATGGCGGTGGTCTCGCTGTGGCCCTCGATGGCGTTGAGCGCGCTGCGCATCATGCGGGGGTTGGGCTTGCCCACGAAGTAGGGCTCGACACCGGTCGCCTTGGTGATCATCGCGGCCACCGCGCCGCAGGCCGGCAGCGAGCCCTCGGTGGAGGGGCCGATCGGGTCGGGGTTGGTGGCGATGAAGCGGGCGCCGGCCTCGATGAGGCGGATCGCGCGGGTGATCTGGGTGAAGCTGTAGGTGCGGGTCTCGCCGAGCACGACGTAGTCGGGGTCGAGGTCGGTCAGGACGTAGCCGACCTCGTGCAGGGCCGTGGTCAGGCCGGCCTCGCCCATCACGTACGCCGAGCCGCCGGGGCGCTGGTCGTCGAGGAACTGGGCGGTGGCCAGGGCGGAGGTCCAGATGGACTCGGCGGGCACGTCGAGCCCGGCGCCGGCCAGCCGTACGGAAAGGTCGCGCTGGGTGTAGATGGAGTTGTTGGTCAGGACCCGGAATTTCTTGTCGGACTCCTTGAGCCGTTTGATGAATTCGTCCGCACCGGGGATCGGCCGCCCCTCGTGGACGAGGACGCCGTCCATGTCGGACAACCAGGAGTCGATCCGCTTACGCTGAGTCACCCGCTCATGGTATCGAGCGAGCCTTGTCGACTTCTCGCCGCACACATGAACAATGTTCATCATGTCGTTCACTGAATCCGCCCTGGACATGCGGGACGAACTCATCCAGCTCCGCCACTCCCTGCACACCACCCCCGAGCTCGGACTGCATCTGCCGAGGACGCAGGAGAAGGTGCTGGCCGCGCTCGACGGGCTCCCCCTGGAGATCACGACCGGCAAGACGCTCAGCTCGGTCACCGCGGTGCTGCGCGGCGGCCGTCCCGGTCCCGCGGTGCTGCTGCGCGGGGACATGGACGCCCTGCCGGTCGCCGAGCGCAACGACCTGCCCTACATCTCCCAGACGCCGGGCCAGATGCACGCCTGCGGCCACGACCTGCACACCGCCATGCTGGTCGGCGCGGCCCGGCTGCTCAGCGCGCGGCGCGAGGACGTCGCCGGTGACGTGATCTTCATGTTCCAGCCGGGCGAGGAGGGGCACGATGGCGCCAAGCACATGATCGGCGAGGGCGTGCTCGACGCGGCCGGCACGCGGCCGGTGGCGGCGTACGGGATGCACGTGGTGTCGGCCATGCTGCCGCCGGGGCTGTTCGCCTCCCGGCCGGGCCCGATGATGGCGGCGGCCGACGTGTTCTGCGTGACGGTGAAGGGCAGCGGCGGGCACGGGTCGAGCCCCCACCGCGCCAAGGACCCGATCGCGGCCGGCTGCGAGATGGTGACGGCGCTGCAGACGATGGTGACCCGCACGTTCGACGTGTTCGACCCCGTGGTGATCACCGTGGGCACCTTCCACGGCGGCTCGGCCGACAACGTGATCCCCGACGAGGCGCGCTTCGAGGCGACCGTGCGCACGTTCAGCAAGGAGCACCGGGTGCTGGTCAAGCGGCGGCTGGTGGAGGTGGTCGAGGGCATCGCGGCCGCCCACGGGCTCCGGGTCGAGACGTCGTTCGGCATGGGCTACCCGGTGACGGTCAACGACCAGGGCGAGGCCGGGTTCGTCTCGGCGACCGCCGACGAGCTGTTCGGCCCCGGCCGCTATTTCGTGGCGCCGCAGCCGGTGATGGGGTCGGAGGACTTCTCGTACGTGCTGGAGGAGGTGCCGGGCGCGTTCGTCTTCCTGGGGGCCTGCCCGCCCGACCGCGACCCGGCCACGGCGCCCTACAACCACTCGCCGGACGCCCTCTTCGACGACTCCGTGCTGTCCGACGGCGCCGCGCTGTACGCCTCGCTGGCCTACGAGCGCCTGTCGGGTTCGTGATGCGCGCCTGGGTGGTGGACCGGCCGGGGCCGATGGCGTCCGGCCCGCTCGTACCGGTCGAGCGGGACGTCCCCGAGCCCGGCCCCGGCGAGGTGCTGGTCAAGGTGGAGGCGTGCGGCGTGTGCCGGACCGACCTGCACCTGGCCGAGGGCGACCTCGCGCCGCGGCGGCCGCGGACCACCCCCGGGCACCAGGTGGTGGGCCGGGTCGAGGGCTCCGGCGAGCGGGTGGGAGTGGCCTGGCTGCGCTCGACGTGCGGCCGGTGCCGCTACTGCCTGCGCGGCACGGAGAACCTCTGCCCGGACTCCACATATACGGGCTGGGACGCCGACGGCGGCTACGCCGAGTACGTCGTGGCCCCCGCCGACTACGTCTATCCGCTGCCCGGCGACGTGCCGGCCGAGCGGCTGGCGCCGCTGCTGTGCGCGGGCATCATCGGCTACCGGGCGCTGGCGCGCTGCGACCTCCCGCAGGGCGGCCGGCTCGGCATCTACGGCTTCGGCTCCTCGGCCCACCTCACCGCGCAGGCGGCCGTCGCGCAGGGCGCCACGGTGCACGCCGTGACCAGGTCGGCCGCCTCCAGGGCGCTGGCGCTGGAGCTGGGCGCGGCCTCGGCGGGCGACCGGCCGCCCGAGCCGCTGGACGCGGCGATCCTGTTCGCGCCGGTCGGCGACCTGGTGCCGCCCGCGCTGGAGGCCCTCGACCGCGGCGGGACGCTGGCGATCGCCGGCATCCACCTGACCGACGTGCCCCCGCTGAACTACGAGCGGCACCTGTTCCAGGAGCGCACGCTGCGCAGCGTGACCGCCAACACCAGGGCCGACGGGCGGGCCTACCTGGAGCTGGCGCTGGCCCATCCGCCGCGGGTGGCGACCACGCTCTACCCGCTGGCCGCGGCCGATCGGGCGCTGGCCGATCTGGCCGCCGACCGGCTCAGCGGCGCCGCCGTGCTGGTCGTGGACTGAGGCCCCAGGACCCGTCGTCCGAGGTCGCGCGATGGAGATTGGCGCCATGCCGGACCTCTATGAAGGAAAGTTACATTACACTCACAACATCTGGAGATTATTGACGCTGCCTGCTGGCGACCGTAGGGTCCGGTCAATTCCCTACAGATCCTCAACAGGTCCGACATCCCCCGGAGCGGCAGATGAAGCGACTGGCAGCGGTAGTGGCGTTGCTGGGCCTCGCCACCGCCACAGCGGCGTGCAGCGGTGGTACTAACAACAAGTCCGGCGGCTCGAGCGGTGGTGGTGGCGGGCTCTTCACCACGATCGACGTCAACAGGCCGGGCCTGGAGGCCACGGCCCCGGCCAACCCGTACAACCCCAAGGGCAACTCCTTCCCCGGCTACACGGCGATGAAGCTGGGCTGGGTGAAGAACCACCTGACCGACCCCAACCAGGCCCTCCCCGGCATCGCGGAGAGCTGGGAGATCGCGCCGGACAACTCGGCGATCACCCTCAAGCTCCAGCCGAACGCCAAGTGGTCCGACGGCAAGCCGGTCACCGCCGACGACGTCAAGATGTCCATCGGCATCGCCTACACCCAGGGCAGCACGGCGTTCTCCATCACGCCGGGCGCCGCGGGCGCGGCGGCGGACGTGACCGTGGTCGACCCCCACACCCTGAAGATCACCCAGGACATGGCGAACCCGAGCCCGAAGTTCGCCCGCGGCGTGCTCGACACGTTCGTCCTGCCCTCCCACGTGTGGAGCAGCGTGCTCCCCGCGGACTTCTGGGACCAGCTCAAGGCCTCCAGGGGCGAGGGCGCCGACGCCGACAAGGCGCGCGAGACGATCACCGGCCTCGGTGAGAAGGTGCTCACCTTCGCCCCGCCGAAGGACACCTCGGCCGGCCCGTTCGTGCTGGAGCGGGTGAACCCGTCCGAGGCGCTGCTGGTCAAGAACAAGTACTTCTACAACGCCGCGAACGTGGCGCCGGCTCAGGTGAAGTTCCTCAACTACACCGGCAACGAGCAGATCTGGAACTACCTCACCGCGGGCAAGCTCGACCACGCCGGCTTCACCGCCGCGCCGTCCGACGTGATGAACCGGATCAAGGCGGCCGCCGGCAACGAGGTCATCAAGGGCTACTCGCCGGTCGCGGTGAGCATGGCCTTCAACCAGTCCAAGAAGCCGTACGACAACGTGCACGTGCGCCGCGGCCTGGCCTACCTGATCAACCGCGAGGAGGTCACCAAGGTCGCCTCCCCCGAGGGCGGCACCGCGGCGGTCACCACCAGCGGCATCCACCAGAAGGCCGCGCAGGCGTGGATCCCCGACGAGCTGCCCAAGCTGGAGCCGTACGCGCCCGACGTGGCCAAGGCCGAGGAGGAGTTCAAGCAGGCCGGCCTCACCAAGAAGGACGGCAAGTGGACGCTGGCCGACGGCTCGGCGTGGAAGGTCTCCATGCACGCGCCCGCCGGCTTCTCCGACTGGCTGTCGGCGCAGGAGAACATCAAGAGCCAGCTCGTCAAGGGCGGCGTGGACGCCGAGGTCGTCACGTCCAACGACTACCCCCTCTACCTGGAGGAGCTGGCGGCCGGCAAGTACGACGTGGGCTTCTGGCTGATGGCGCTCGGCCCCGCGCCGTACGACATCTACCAGCGCCTGTACGGCGCCTCCAACGGCTGGACCAACGTCGCGGGCAAGGTCAAGCACTCCGAGCCCGGCAAGGCCGGCAACTGGATGGGCGGCCCCGAGGAGATCGAGGTCGACGGCACCAAGATCAACCCCGGTGAGCTGACCGGCAAGCTGAACTCGGCCACCGAGGACGAGGCCAAGCCGATCATGGCCCAGCTCGCCAAGGCGGCCAACCAGGACCTCCCGGTCATCCAGCTCTGGGACTACGTCAACACCCAGTTCGTCAACAACAGCCGCTTCACCGGCTGGCCGCACGACGACGAGATCCTGCGCATGGGCGCCGGCGTCCTGCCCTCGGGCGTCTGGATCCAGCTCGGCATGATCAAGGCGAAGTCTTAGTTCATGGCGCTCATCGCACGACGACTCGCGGGCCACCTGGCCCGCGGGTTCGTCATGATCCTCGTAGTCGCGACGATCAGCTTCTTCATCATCAACAACATCCCCGGCGACCCGATGGCCGCCCGCTACGAGAAGCTGGTCGAGCAGGGCATGTCGCCCGAGGCCGCCGCCCAGGCCGTCAAGGTCCTGTACGGCTTCCTGCCCGACGGCACGCTGTGGCAGCAGTACACCGACTACATGACCGGCCTGCTCCACCTCGACCTCGGCATGTCGGTCAGCCGGCCCGGCACCCCGGTGCTCGACGTGCTCACCGACGCGGCCAAGTGGACCGTTCTACCGGTGCTGGTCGGCACGCTGCTGAGCTTCCTCGTCGGGATCGTCCTCGGCGTGTACGCGGCCATCAAGCGCACCGGCAAGCTGGGCGACGCCCTGGCCATCTCCGGCTCGCTGCTACACGGCATCCCGCAGTACGTGCTGGCGATGCTGCTCGTGGTGATCTTCGCGACGCTCATCCCGATCCTGCCGGCCGACGGCACGGTGGACATCCTGTTCGAGCCGGGCTTCAACGCCGGCTACCTCGGCTCGCTGGCCGAGCACGCGGTGCTGCCGGTGGTCACGTACGCGCTGTCGGCCTACGGCGGCTGGATCCTGGCCATGAAGTCGAGCGTGGTCACCGTGCTGGGCGACGACTTCATCCTGGCCGCCGAGCTGCGCGGCATGAAGCGCTCGATCGTGTTCCGCTACATCGCGCGCAACGCGATCCTGCCGCTGTTCACCATGCTCGCGCTCTCGCTCGGCCTGCTGCTGGGCGGCGCGGTCTTCATCGAGAAGATCTTCAACTACCCGGGGCTCGGCTGGCTGCTGATCAGCGGCGTGCAGGACCGCGACTACGGCCTGATGGGCGGGGCGTTCCTGCTGATCACGGTCGGCACGATCATCGCCAACATCGTGGCGGACCTGTTCTACACGGTCATCGACCCGCGGGTGCGCAGCGGAGAGGAGGGCTCGTGAGCGCCACGCTCATCCCTGAGGCCGCGCCGGCCGCGTCGGCCATGCGCCGCAACTTCTGGAACGGCGTGTGGCGGGTGATGAAGCGCAAGCCCAGCCGCATGGCCGGGGTCGTCATCATCGCCGGCTTCATCGTCATGGCGGTGATCGGGCCGATCCTGCTGCCCGAGCACCTGCCGGGCAACGCGAGCGCGATCACCCAGCCGCCGAGCTGGGACCACTGGTTCGGCACCGACCCGCAGGGCCGGGACGTGACCTCGCTGGTGATCAAGGGCTCGCGTTACGTCCTGCTCACCGCCCTGGTCACCGCGATCATCACGGTCGTCGCCGGCACCGCGATCGGCCTGTTCTCCGGCTTCAAGCGGGGCCGCTGGGACACCGTGCTCATGCGGCTGACCGACATGAAGCTCACCATCCCCGGCCTGCCGCTGCTGCTGGTGCTGGCGACCGTGTGGAAGTTCGGCAACCCCCTCCAGATGGGCCTGGTGCTCGGCCTGCTCGGCTGGGGCGGCGTGGCGCGCGCGGTGCGCTCGCAGACGCTGTCGCTGCGCGAGCGCGGGTTCATCGAGGCGGCCCGCGGGCTGGGGCTGTCCACCACGCACATCATCGGCAGGGAACTGCTGCCGAGCATGGCGCCCTACATCGCGATGAACATGCTCATCGCGGTCACCGGCGCGGTCTACTCGCAGGTGGGCCTGTTCTTCCTGGGCGTGCTGCCGTACGAGTCCGACAACTGGGGCGTGATGCTCAACCTCGCCGTGTTCCAGGCGGGCGCGATGATCACGCCGAACGCGCTGGGCTACCTGCTGGCGCCACTGCTGGCGATCCTGCTGCTCACGCTCGGCATCGTGCTCGTGGTGGACGCCATGGACGAGATCTTCAACCCCCGGCTGCGCGAGGAGTAACAAGTGGCCGAACAAGCGCCGGGAGTGCGCATCGACGGCCTGACGGTCGTCTACAAGACCCCCGCGGGCGAGTTGCCCGCCGTCCGGGACGTCACGCTGACGCTGGAGCCCGGCACGATCACCGGCATCGTCGGCGAGTCCGGCTCGGGCAAGTCCACGCTGGCGCTGTCGTTGCTCAACGCGGTGCAGCCGCCGGGCAGGATCGCCGCGGGCAGCGTCGAGATCGACGGCCTCGGCGACGTCACCGGTTTCGCCGGCGAGGAGCTGCGCAAGGCCCGCGGCCGGCACATCGGGTACGTCTTCCAGGCGGCCCAGAACTCGCTCAACCCGCTCAAGACGGTCGGCAAGCAGCTCCTCGACCTGGGCCGTTCGCACGGCGTGGAGGACCTGCCCGGCCTGGTCCGCGAGGCCAAGGAGCTGCTGGGCCGGATGGGCCTGGACGGCGCGCGCGTGCTCGACTCGCACCAGCACGAGCTGTCGGGCGGCATGCGGCAGCGGGTCGGCATCATGCTGGCGCTGGTGCTCAACGCCCACCTGGTGGTGCTCGACGAGCCGACGACCGCCCTCGACATGATCACCCAGGCGAACATCCTGAAGATCGTCCGCGAGGTGCACGCCGAGCGCGGCCTGACCACGCTGGTCATCACGCACGACATCGGCGTCGTGGCCGAGGTCGCCGACCGCCTGGTCGTCATGTACGGCGGCCGCCTGGTCGAGCAGGGCCCGACCCGCGAGGTGCTCGGCGCCCCCAGCCACCCCTACACCAAGGGGCTGATCAGGGCCATCCCGCGCCTCGTGGGCGACATCGCCGAGGCTCAGGCGCTGCCCGGCCGGCCGCCGACGCTGGCCACGGTGCCGAAGGAGGGCTGCGTGTTCAGGGAGCGCTGCGCGCTGCGCATGGACGTGTGCGACACCGTCGACCCGCAGGCCGCGGCACATGGATCGAGGGTCGTGGCCTGCCACGCCGTGACCGTGAAGGAGCACGCGTGATCACCGGGACCGGCATCGTCAAGACGTACAAGCAGCGCGGCAACGTGCTGGCCGGGCGGGAGGTGCGGGCGCTGCGCGGGGTGGACTTCACCATCCCCAAGGGCGGCGCGGCCTCCTTCATCGGCGAGTCCGGCTGCGGCAAGACCACGCTGGGCCGGATCATCGCCGGGCTGGAGACCTACGACGAGGGCGAGATCGTCATCGGCGACGTGTCCATGTCGGGGCTCAAGCAGAAGAAGCGCCAGCCGTACTTCCGCAAGATCCAGATGATCCACCAGGACCCGTACTCGGCGCTCAACCCGACCCGGACCATCCACCAGACGCTGTACGCGCCGCTCAGCCTGCGGGCCGGGCAGACCGGACGGTCGAAGGAGTGGATCGAGGAGCGGGCCGCCGAGGTGCTGTCGATGGTGGGCCTCGACCCGGGCTCGGTGCTGGCCCGCTACCCGCACCAGCTCTCGGGCGGCATGCGGCAGCGGGTGGTCATCGCCCGCGCGCTGACCGTCGACCCGGAGATGCTGGTCGCCGACGAGGCCGTCTCGATGATCGACGTCTCGCTCCGGCTGGGCATCCTGGCGCTGCTGAAGGACCTGCGCGAGCGGCTGGGCGTGAGCGTGCTGTTCATCACCCACGACGTCGCCACCGCCCGCTACATCGGCGACGACGGCGAGCTCTACGTCATCTACCGCGGCCAGGTCGTCGAGCGCGGCCCGGTGGACACGGTCATCGCCGACCCGGTGCACCCGTACACGCAGTCGCTGCTGTCGGCCATCCCCGTGCTGCACGGCCTGGAGGAGCCCGGCGCGCAGCCGGTGTCGCCGCTGGAGTCGCTGGACGAGAGCAAGACCGACGAGGGCTGCCTGTTCGCCCGCCGCTGCCCCTTCCGCGGCGAGCGGTGCGCGAGCGAGCGGCCGCTGCTGCAGATCACCGAGGGCGTGCCGCAACAGCACGCGTGCTTCTACCCCGAGCGGCGCGACGTGATCGCGCGCCCGATGAGCGAGGTGTGATGTCGCCCACCGTCCGCGACGCGGACCTGGCCGAGGCCGCCCGGGTGGCCGAGGCCGCGCTGACGCTGGACGCCCCCGAGGCTCCCGACCTGGTCCGGCGCCTGGCCGAGCCGCCGGCCGAGCGCCGCTGGACGGCGCTGGCGACCGACGGCGGGGTGGTGATGACGTCCGTCTCGTCGAAGGACCCCGAGGTCGGGCACGTCGACCTGCTGGCCGTGCATCCCTCGGCCCAGGGTCGCGGGCACGGGCGGGCGCTGGTACGGGCGGCCGAGGAGTGGCTGCGCGGGCACGGCGTGCGGCAGGCCCGCTTCGCCGGGAACCCGCCCTGCTACGCCTGGCCCGGCGTCGACGTGCGGTACACCGCCGCCGCCTGCCTGGCCGAGAGCCTCGGCTTCGAGCGCTACCACGTCGCCTGGAACATGACCGCCGACCTGCGGGCCGACCTGTCCGTCGAGGACGACCTGCGGCGGCTGGAGCAGGCGGGGGTGACGGTCAGGGCGGCGGACGCCGACCGGTCGGCCGTGGCCGCGTTCGTCGAGGAGCACTGGAACGAGCGGTGGGCCTGGGAGGCGGCCAACGCGACCGGCCTGCACTACGCCGAGCGCGACGGGCGCGTCCTGGCCTTCGCCGCCTGGGGGGCCCGGCCGGCCTGGTTCGGCCCGATGGGCACCGCCCCGGACGCCCGCGGGCTGGGCCTCGGCGGGGTGCTCCTGCGCCGCTGCCTGGCCGACCAGCGGGCCGCCGGCCAGGAGAGCGCCCAGATCGGATGGGTGGGGCCGTTGCGGTTCTACTCGCGCGCCGTGGGCGCGCGAGCCGAACGCGTCTTCTGGCTCTATCGGCGCGATCTGGCCTGATGTCAGCTGTAGAGCAGATGTCCTTCGGGACGGCCCGGCGGCGGGCACAACCCGCGCGGGTCGTCCCCGGCCTCCAGGCAGCGCGTGAGCGCGTCGGAGCCCCACAGCAGGTCCAGGAAGAGGTCATCGCCCTTCCAGACCAGGTCGTCCGGGTAGAGGACGCGGGCCGTGTGCAGCATCGACAACCCGGTCAGCACCGGCCGGAAGGCCCGCGGGTCGTGCACGTGGAGCTGCACCCCGCGTACGGGGACGCCCGCGTGCTTGTGGAACGTCGGCGTGAACCAGGTGTCCCTGAACCGTACGCCCGGCAGGTCCAGCCCGTTCAGGACGGCCGCGTAGCGTTCGTCCGCGTACGGCGCCCCGACCAGTTCGAACGGCCGGGTGGTGCCGCGTCCCTCGGAGAAGTTCGTGCCCTCGAACAGCCCGGTGCCCGGGTAGACCAGCGCGGTGTCGGGGGTGGGCATGTTGACCGAGGGCATCACCCAGGGCAGACCGGTCTCCGCCCAGCCCATGTCCCGCCGCCAGCCCTCCATCGTGACCACCCGCAGGTCGGCGTCGAAGCCGAACAGCGTGGCCAGTTCCCCCGCGGTCCTGCCGTGGCGCACGGGCAGCGGGAAGCGGCCCACGAAGCTGGCGAACGCCGGGTCCAGCAGCGGGCCCTCCTCGACGGTCCCGCCCAGGGGGTTGGGCCGGTCCAGCACCACGAACCGCAGGCCCAGCCGGGTGGCCGAGGCCAGCAGGTCGTACATGGTCCACACGAAGGTGTAGAAGCGGGTTCCCACGTCGGCGATGTCGAAGACCAGGGTGTCCACGCCGGAGGCGGAGACCACCCGGTCGAGGTCGTCGCCCGACAGCTCGTGGGTGTCGTGGACCGGCAGTCCCGTCCCGGGGTCCACCGCGTCCCGCTCGCTCGACCCCGCCTGGGCCGTGCCGCGCAGGCCGTGCTCGGGGCCGAACAGCGCGGTCAGCGGCACGCCCGCGGCCAGCAGGGCGTCGGTCGTGGGGGTCAGGTCGGGCAGGACGCCGGTGGGATTGGTGATCAGGCCGAGACGGGCGCCTCCGGCGAGCGCGGGGTCCGCGGCCAGCCGTTCGGCTCCGGTGCGTACGTATGACATGGATCCATTCTCTGAAAGATATTTACAACTGAGAAGTAAAGGGTGGAAATTAGCGTCATGATTGATCCGCTGCCCGAGCTGTCCACCGAGCAGAGCGATCCCCGCTACAGCCAGATCGACCGGCTGCCGACGGAGCAGATCGCCCGACTGATGAACCAGGCCGACGCCGGGGTTCCCGAGGCCGTGGCCGCGGCCGTCCCGGCCATCTCGGCGGCCATCGACGCGATCGCCGCCCGGATGGCCGAGGGAGGCAGGCTGCTGTACGTCGGCGCCGGCACCTCGGGACGGCTGGCCGTGCTCGACGCCAGCGAGTGCCCGCCCACGTTCGGCACCGATCCCTCGCTGGTGCAGGGCGTCATCGCGGGCGGGCACGAGGCGCTGACCCGGTCGGTCGAGGGCGCGGAGGACGACGCCGAGGCGGGCGCGGCGGCCATCAAGGACCTGGAGGTGGGCGCGCTCGACTCGGTGGTGGGCGTGTCGGCCAGCGGGCGGGCCCCGTTCGTGCTGGGCGCGCTGGCCGAGGCCGCCGGCCGGGGGGCGCTGACGGCCGCGCTGTCGTGCAACACGGGCGCGCCGCTGTCGGCCGCCGCCGAGCACGGGATCGAGGTCGTGGTGGGGCCCGAGGTGGTGGCGGGCTCGACCAGGCTCAAAGCGGGCACGGCGCAGAAGCTCGTGCTCAACATGATCTCGACGATCTCCATGGTCAGGCTGGGCCGGACCTACGGGAACAGGATGATCGAGATGTCGGCCATGAACAGCAAGCTCGCCTCCCGCGCGCTGCGTATGGTGAGCGAGATCACCGGGGCCGACGCCGCGACGGCGGGCGCGGCGCTGGAGGCGTCCGGCGGGCAGGCGAAGACGGCCGTGGTGATGATCCAGCACGGGCTGGACGCCGACGCCGCCCGCGCGCTGCTGGAGTCGCACGGAGAGCGGCTCAGCGACGCGCTCAGCGGCTGACGTCCGGGGCGGGACGCGCGAGGACTCACAAGGTCCTCACGAGGACTCACGCGGACTCACGAGGACTCACGCGGACTCACGAGGACTCACGCGGGACTCACGAGGGGGGAACGGGGATGTCGGACCGGCTGGAGCGGCTGCTGGCCGCCGCGGTGCCCGAGGTGTGCCCGGCGGCGGTCGCGCTGATCGCGGCCCACGGCACGGTGACCGCCGTCGCGGCGGCCGGCGAACTGGTCAGATACGCCGACGCCGAGCCGACCGGCGTCTCAGGCGGTGGGCCGGACGGCGGGCGGGACGGCGTCTCTGCAGGCGGGCAGGGCGGCGGGGGCGGTGAGCCGGGAAGGCTCGCCGCCGAGCGGCCGCCCGCGCGCCGGGACTCGGTGTTCGACCTGGCCTCGGTCAGCAAGCTGTGCACCACCGCGGTGGTGCTCTCGCTCACCGAGGAGGGCCTGCTCGACCTGGACGAGCCGGTCGCGGCGTGGATCCCCGGGGCCGACCCGCGGCTCACGTTGCGCCGCCTGCTCACGCACACGGCGGGCCTGACCCCGACCCGCCGCGTCGACCTGGAACTGCCGCACGCCGGGCCGGACGAGCGCATGGCCGCGATGCTCACCACGCCGGTCACCGGCCCGGTCGGCGGCCCCTACCTCTACAGCGACGTCGGCATGGTGATGGCCGGCCGGATCGCCGAGCTGGCCGCGTCCGCCTCCCTCGACGCCCTGGTCCGCGCCCGGATCACGGACGTGCTCGGCCTCGCGGACACCGCCTACCGCCCGCTCCCCGGCCACGGACGCACCGCACAGGCCCCAGGCCAGGGGCAGCCCGAGCGGGGAGCCGCCCCCGGGATCCCGGTCGAGCGGGTCGCGGCGACCGAGTTCAAGCCCGAACGTCCCGGCCCCGGCTGCGTGCGCGGCGAGGTGCACGACGAGACGGCCCACGCCCTGGGCGGGGTGGCCGGGCACGCGGGCCTGTTCGCCCCGGCGGACGACCTGCTGGCCTTCGGGGAGGCTTTGCGGCTGGGCGGGGGCGCGATGCTGAGCCCGTCGAGCGTGGCCGAGATGACCCGCGACCAGGGGGCCGAGGGAGCCGCGTTCCGGCACGGGCTCGGCGTGCGGATCGGCGACCCCGGCATCGTGGGCCCGCTGAGCGGCGCGTACGGCCACTCCGGGTTCACCGGGACGTCGCTGGTGGTCGATCCGGCGCGCGGGCTGACCGTGGTGCTGCTGACCAACGCCGTCCACCCCGTGCGCGGGCGGCCCGGGATGCGCGAGCTGCGGTGCGCGGTGGCCGCCGAGGCGCTGCGGCACGTAGCGTGAGTGCATGCCCGTCCAGCTGAACCACACCATCGTCGCCGCCACCGACCGGGACGCCACGGCCGCCTTCCTGGTCGACGTGCTCGGCCTGGAGCCCGCGCCGGTCTACGGCCCGTTCCGCGTCGTGACGCTGGCCAACGACGTCTCGCTCGACGTGATGCAGGCGCCGGGGAAGGTGACTCCCCAGCACTACGCCTTCCTGGTCGGCGAGGAGGAGTTCGACCAGATCTGGGGCCGGATCAGGAGCCGGGGCCTGACGTTCTGGGCCGATCCCGGACACGGCAGGCCCGGCGAGATCAACACCCACGACGGCGGTCGCGGGCTCTACTGGTCGGCCCCCGACGGGCACAACCTGGAGATCATCACCGTCCCCTACGGCGGTTAGGGCGCCAGCGCCTCCAGGGCCTCCTCGGCGCGGCGCATCGCCTCCCGCGCGTCGGCGGTGACGAACTCCTGGTCGAAGTTGAGGTCGTGGAAGACGTCCGTGACGCCTGCGGCGGCCAGGGCGTCCACGTCCCGCCGGATCTGCTCGTACGTGCCGGTCAGCGGCCGGCGTCCGTCCTCGGGGCCCTCCGGCCGCACCTGCGTGACGCCGCGGCACACGAAGCGGAACGCGGCCGCGTCCCGCCCGGCGCCGGCGATCGTCTCCTTGATCAGCCCGATCCGGCCCGCGACCGCCGACAGGTCCTCCCTGCTGGAGCTGATCCAGCCGTCGGCCAGCCGCCCGGCCCGGCGCAGCGCGACCTCGGCGGTGCCGCCGAGCAGCACCTGCGGCGGGCCGGGCGCCGGTTTGGGGTCGATGTACGAGGCCGGCACCCGGTAGAACTCGCCGTCATGCTCGACGACGTCGTCCGCCCACGCCTTGTGCAGCAGCTCGACGAACTCCTCACCCCTGCGCCCGCGCCGCTCCATGCCGATGCCGGCGGCCTCGAACTCCTCGGGCACCCAGCCGAGCCCGATCCCGGCGCTCAGCCGGCCGCCGGAGACGGTCTGCAGGGTGCCGAGCTGCTTGGCCAGCACGACCGGCTGCACGTACGCGTTGATCACGGCCACGCCGAGCCGGATCGTCCCGGTCACGCCGGACAGGTGCGCCAGGGTGATCAGCGGGTCGTGCACGCTCCGGTAGGTCGGCCCCATGGGATGCCCGACCGGGTAGAGCATGCGCTGGAACGTCCAGAGCTCGTGGTAGCCCAGCTCCTCCGCCCGCGCGGCGACGCGACGCATGTTCTCCGGCGTGGCCCACGGCCCTGACTGGGGTACGGCGAAACCGATTCTCATGCCCCCTAGTCTGACCGACGCGAATCTGCGCCCTGTGGGAGCCTTCGACGAACTTCAGTGGAAGATCGAAGCGAGCCTTCCCCCGGCGCAGCCGTTCCGCGCCATTCCGTAGCGGTGTCCGCTCCCTCAAAGTGCCTCCACCGCTTGGTGAGTGCGCCGGTCGGCTCTCTCGTGCCTTCCGTCGATGCACTTGGCGTATGTCTTGAGAAGTGTCTGCACGCTGCGCCCCAGCGCACTCGACGACCTCGGGGCATGCACCCCTGCACGCAGCCAGAGCGACGCCGCCGCGTGCCGCAAGTCGTAGGGGCAGCCCGCCGCCGGGGACTCCACCTGCTCGGGGATGAAGGCCAACTGGCGCGCCTCCCGCCACACCCGGAGATATCCATCGGCGGTAGACCGTCGTCCGTCCGAGGCAGTGCCGTAGGACTTGATGTGATCGCGCAGGATCGCGACCAGTTCGGACAGGATCCCCATCGGGCGGTCCTCGTCGTCTTCGTTTGCACCGGAGCCCGAACTGCCCGCTTCCCATCGCCTTGACATAGGCCGGGGCAGAGCATGGGTATCGTCCAGGCTGAGGTGTCGCCACCTCAGATCAGCTCGTGGGGCCCAAGCGAGGAAGTCCATCTTCTGCCAGTGCGACGGCGTGTCTGGGTTCTTGCTACCAAAAAGTTTCGCGCCCGTCACGGACAGACGGAAGCACACCTGGCTGGTGCGGACTCGCCCAATGCCCAGAGTGCTGGTGGTGATGTCGAACCGGCGCGTCTTTGACGCGGCCATCGTTTGCCCTCCATCACCACGAACCTGCTGACGGGAATCTGTCAGGCACCTCACACGCGTCAGAAAGGTCACGGGAGGCACACTGGCGCTCGCGGCGACCAGGCTGGATACTTGGTGCCATAACCATAAAGAGGTGACTCCCCACACTGGAGGGAAATGAGTCAAGGAGAGGAACTAACAACACAGAGGCTAGTCAAGCGACAATGGGTGAGCTATATGGGCCCACGAATCTTCTTGGCTTTCACGGTGTCCAGCATGGTCTGGGAGACGATAAAGAAGAACTTCGTCCCCGCGCCAATAGACTCGTTTCCCTGGAAGTTGACCGTTCTCGATCTCTCCACAAGTGCGGCACTCACGAGCGCGGCCCTGGCAGTGCTTCTAGCACGCTCTCAACTCTCCAGGACCAACACGCCAAACATCTCGTACAACTCATACGCGCAAGAGAGTTCACATATAAAGAGATCACGACGCGTCGGGCACATCTACAATTCAGGATCCGGCCAGACCGTCATCCGGCTGATAAAATACAGGTGCGCCCTCATGGGTCCCGGGAGCGAACAGGATCGATTCACCGACTGGCTGACATGGGGGCAAATGGTTGAATATCTAGGCACGCTAAACCTTCAACGCAGATATGACTATTGGCTTCTCAATCTCGGCAATGGAGCCAGCCTCCCCCACGCAGACAACGACATGGAGCTTGTCGCCTTCAACCGGAGATCATTACTGGTACTGGCCGAATTTGACGTGCTGATCAGAGTTGAAGACATCCTCGGCGACCAACATCAAAGAGTGTTACGTTTCCTTGGAAGAGAGAAGAATATCGAGGCCTCGCGGCAGCCGAAAGGAATATTTCCATGGCGATAGTCGGCCGCGGTAGAGCTCATCGAGAATTCTTCAGACCTCCGATTGCATGCACGTGAGAGCGGAACAGGCAATCAGTGGACATGTGTGGCGCTTTCGCGTGAGCGGATGGTGACGTTCCTCGGCGTGCCAGGACGTACGGACGCCGGAAACCGGGTGGTTCCAGAGACGGGCGGTATCCAGGGATGTCCGACGCAGCATGGCGATGGATGCGGCTCCAATTGGGGGACGAGCACATCGTCCACACCGTCTTCCAAGCGACCGCACAGCCAGTCGCCGCCACGCAGGCACCCCTGCCGGAGAGCCGGAAGGAACGGCAAGATCATTCCGCGCGCAATTCGCCAGTGACGGCCCTCACGGATCGTGAGCGGCACACCCTGGTACACACAAAGTTGTGCGGCTGGCCTTACCGCAGGTCTGAGTGAACATCTCGCCCGCTCCAGCGACGGCGTCTGGCGGCACGTACCGCCCATACCGCCCCCTAGTCTGTACGAGTGGGTCTAGAGGAGGAGCTTGCGGGTATCGCCGCGGCGTACGGCGGCACGGGCGAACCCGTGCGACACCAGACGCGCACCGACGTGGTCGTGTTACGGATGGGCGAGGTGGTGGTCAAGGCCCACTCGGCCCGCGACGAGGTGGAGCCGCTGCGCGCCCGCCTCAGGGCCGCCGCCGCGGCCGCGGTCAACGGCGTGCTGCTGGCCCCGCTGGAGGGCGAGGTGCTGACGGCGGCGGGCCGCGCGGTCACCGTCTGGCCGGCCGGCCGGCCGGTCCCCCACGACGATCCCGGGTCCGCCCCCTGGGAGGAGGGCGCGCGGCTGCTGGCCCGGCTGCACGCCGTCCCCCTGACGCTGGTGCCGCCGATGCCCCCCGCCGGAGGCCCGGCGCGGGCCGCCCGCGCGGTGTCCAGGATGAGCGGGGACGGCCCGGTCGAGCAGCTGGTCAGGCACGCGTTCAAGGAGCTGCCGGAGCCCGTCCCCGTGCCGGGCCTGCTCACCCACGGCGACTGGCACCTGGGCCAGCTCGTCTGCCGCGACCGGTGGCTGCTCATCGACGTCGACGACCTGGGCGTCGGCGACCCGGCCTGGGACCTGGCGCGACCGGCCGCCTGGTACGCGGCGGGCCTGCTCGAACCGGCCGTCTGGGAGCGGTTCCTCGGCGCCTACCTGGCCTCCGGCGGCCCCGCGCTCGGCCAGGGCGACGATCCCTGGCAGCGGCTCGACCTGCCGGCCAGGGCGCTGACCGTGCAGCTGGCCGCCGTGGCCGTCCTCAACGCCGAGCGCGAGAACCGGGAACTGGACGAGGTCGAGCATTCGTTAATCGAATCGTGCAGCAGAATCGTCAGAGCGTGACGGGGGCCGCACGCGGTAGGTTTCAGCCTGAGACCCCGGATCCAAGGAGAGCGACTTAGATGCAGTGCCCGAAGTGCCGCGGCAACATGCGGACCTATGAGCGCAATGGCGTCCACATCGAGCAGTGCGACAACTGCCGTGGGATCTTCCTCGACTTCGGCGAGCTGGAGACCCTGACGCGCATGGAGTCGCAGTACCACTCCGCTCCCCCGCCTCCCGCCCCCGGGCCGGCCTGGGGCGCTCCCCACCACGGCGGCGGCCACCACTACGGCCACCACCGTCAGCGCAGCTGGGTGGGCATGCTGTTCTCGACCTGATCGCCCCGACAGGCGGAAAAGGGCCGCGCTTTCGCGCGGCCCTTTCGCGTGTTCCGACCCTGTCAGCGGGTCAGCTCGGGAAGTCGTCGGGGTTGACGGTCGCGGTGCGGGCGTTGCCGCCGGTGATGGCGTGCAGGGTGACCCGCCAGTCGTGCCAGAGGATCTGGGTGGCGGTGACCGTGGTCTTGAACTTCACCGACTTCTGGAAACGCTCGAAGCTGCACTGACGGGTGAAGGACTTGCTCTTGCCGTCCCAGTCCACGCCGTGGGTGAAATAAATCTTGTACGTGCCGTCGGGCACGCCCCTGACCTTGAACTTGGCCCTCTTGCGCACGTACACGCTGAACGTCTTGCTGCCGCCCCTGACCACCGTGACGACGGCGTCGCGGCTGCCGCCGTTGTCGACCTCCAGGGAGCTGCGTCCGCCGAGGGAGGCCCTGCGGATGAACGCGCCGTTCTTCAGCCGCCTGTTCTGCTTGCCGCCGGCCTTGACGGTGACGATGTCGGCCGGGTAGTCGCCGGCGCTCTGCAGGGCCTCGCCCGCCTTGTTCAGGGCGGTGAGCTTGGTGCCGAGGTCGCTCAGCACGGCCGAGGAGGTGCACAGCTCGCGGCTGCCGACCTTGCCCGCCGTGGAGCCGAGCTCGGTGGCGAAGTCGCGCAGGCTGGTGACGTACGCGTCGTGCTGGGCCTGTACGTCCGCGGGCGGGCTGATCGCGGACAGGGCGTCGGCGGCGCCGCTCAGCGCCTGCTCGGCCTTGTCCACGCGCTGGTTGAGCGACTGGACCCCGCGCGCGCCGGCCAGTCCGTTGATCGCGCCGAGCATCGCCTTGTGCCTGTTGTCGAGCTCGCCCTTGTACGCCTCCGGCGTCAGGGCGCTGACACTGGGACCGGCCCCCGAGGTGGGGTCGCCGCCGGGGGATCCGCCCTTGCCGTCCGCCACGCCGCTGACCTTCGGCTCACCGCCGGTCAGCGGTGGGGGCGAGGAGCAGGCGGCGAGCGTCACCGTCGCCAGGGCGAGAACGCAGGAGATCAACCGGGGTGAAGCCACCCGCCACACTATTGCCCGATTGATCCCCAAACGTCAATTACGATTCGGCCAGACCCTCATCCCGATCCTGTCGCAGCCACCGGGTGATCCCCAGCGTCTCCAGGAACGGCACGTCGTGGCTGGCCACGATGAGCGCGCCCCGGTAGGCCGCCAGCGCCTGGGAGAGCTGCCGCACGCTGGACATGTCCAGGTTGTTGGTCGGCTCGTCCAGCAGGAGCAGCTGCGGCGGCGGATCGGCCGACAGCAGGGCGGCCAGGGTCGCACGGAAACGCTCGCCGCCCGAGAGCGTGCCCACCGGCTGGTCGGCCCGCCCACCGCGGAACAGGAAGCGGGCCAGCCGGGCGCGCACCTCGTTGACCGAGGCCGCCGGAGCCACGGCCCGGACGTTGTCCACCACGCTCAGGGCGTCGTCGAGCACGTCGAGCCGCTGCGGCAGGTACCGTACCGGGACGTGCGCGCTGTGCTCGACGATCCTTCCGAGCAGGGTCGTCTTGCCCGATCCGTTGGGCCCGAGCAGCGCGATGCGTTCCGGCCCCCGGATCACCAGCCGGTCGAGCGCCTTGAGCCCTTCGCCTCCGGCTGCGGTGGCCGGGGGGTCGAGGGGCAGCGTCAGGAGCGTCCGGCCGGCCGGGACGGCGGTGCCGGGCAGCTCGACGCGGATCTCGGCGTCGTCCCGCACGGCCTGCTCGGCCTCGGTGAGCCTTCCCCTGGCCTCCTCCAGCCGCTCCTGGTGCAGCGCGCGGTGCTTGCCCGCCGACACCTGGGCCTTCATCTTGAGCCCACCGGCCACGATCTTGGGCACCTTCTTGTTCTCGAACGCCTTCCTCGCGTTGCGCCTGCGCCGGTCGAGCCTGGTCCTGGCCTCGATCAGCTCGCGCTGCTGCCGCCGTACCTCGCCCTCGGCGGTCCTGACCGTGCGCTCGGCCGCCTCCTGCTCGGCGGCGACCTGCTCCTCGTAGTCGCTCAGGTTGCCGCCGTACAGGTGGACGGCGGCGTCGCGGAGCTCGGCGATCTGGTCGACGAGGCCGAGCAGCGCCCGGTCATGGCTCACCACGACCAGCACCCCCGCGTACGCCGAGACCGCGGCGTAGAGCCGCCGCCGGGCGTCCAGGTCGAGGTTGTTGGTGGGCTCGTCGAGCAGCAGCACGGCGGGGCGCTTGAGGATCTGCGCGGCCAGCGCGACCATGACGGCCTCGCCGCCCGACAGCGTCGCCACCGTGCGGTCGAGCCCGATGTGGCCGAGCCCGAGCCGGTCGAGCTCGGCGCGCGCGCGTTCCTCGACGTCCCAGTCGTCCCCGATGACGGTGAAGTGCTCCTCGGCGACGTCGCCGCTCTCGACGGCGTGCAGCGCGGCCCGCTTCCCGCTGATCTCCAGCAGGTCGGACACGGTACGGCTGCCTTCGAGCGGCACGTTCTGCGGCAGGTACCCCACCTCGCCCGTGACCGAGACGGAACCCGAGCCCGGGGTCAGCTCGCCGGAGATGACCTTGAGCAGGGTGGACTTGCCCGACCCGTTCGTCCCGATGAGCCCGGTACGTCCGGCGGGGAAGGCGGCGTCGAGACCGTCGAGCACCATCGTCCCATCGGGCCAGCCGAAGGACACGTGATCGACGACAATGGAAAAAGACATCAGGCGGCTCCCATCACAAAACCCGAAATTTCGTGACTTGGCGGGAACACCGCTGCGCGCGCGACAACCAGGCAGCCGAAGCTGGTAAGACTGGGGCGAAGAGGTCGCCGAGGTCGAGGTGTGCGCGCGACAGAGCCCGTGACCGGGCGGATAGGCGCGGTGCCCGCGGCCTCAGATCCTCACGTCAACTGCCCCCATGGGTCGGCGATACGACCCGGACATACTACCCACTTCACGCCGAACGGGCAACGCCCCGCGCCCGATGGGCCGCCACGTTGACCCGGTTCGCGCAGGTCAGCGAGCAGAACCGGCGGCGGCCGTTGCGCGAGGTGTCCACGTAGACGGTCGCACACCCCGTCCGGTCGCAGCGCCCGAGCCGCCGCCCGTCGGAGAAGCACACGGCCATGGCCAGCCCGCCCGCGGTGGTGTCCTTGGCCCTGGAGACGATGTCGGCCTCGGTGGAGAAGAAGTGCAGGTGGGGCTCCAGGCCGTCGTGGGTGCTGATGTGCGGCTTGGAGGCGGTGATCTCCAGGAGCTCGTTGATCAGCGCGACCTGGACGCCGAGGTCGGGCTCGCCGAAGACGGGGGCCAGCCGGCGCGCCCAGGCGGCCAGCTCGGCGGCCTGGGCAGGGGTGACGTCCGTGCGCCACATGGCGTTGGCGGTGAGCGTCTCCCGCACGGCGGCCGGGCTGAAGTCGTCCGCGTTGACGAGGGCCGCCGCGAGCTCGGCGCCGTTGCCGCCGTAAGTGTTGAAATGCACAAGGCCATTACATCAGGTTGGAGTCATGCATCACGGAGAGCCGCACGACCCTTTCGCCCTGACCCTCGTCTCCTCGCACCGCACCTCCGAGGGCCTGGTCTCCTACCTGCGCTGCGCCTGCGGCGCGTGGGAGGTGCGCACGTCCCGGACGGTCGCCTGCGCCGGCCCGCCCCCGGTCGGCGGCAGGTCGATCACGGGCATCGACTGACCCGGCGCACTCGTCCTAGAGTCGGCGGCACACCCCTCAGGAGGTCAGGCATGTCCAGCATTCCCTCCCTGCTGCGCGACCGGATCGCGGCCACCCCCGACGCCGAGGCCTACCGGGTGCCGTCGGGCGACGCGTGGACGTCCCTGTCGTGGCGCGAGGTCGGCGAGCGGGTCCGCGGGCTGGCACTGGGGCTGTCCGGGCTCGGCGCCGGGCCCGGCAGGCGCGTGTCGATCCTCTGCTCGACCAGGCTCGAATGGATCCTCGCCGACCTGGCCGTGCTCTCCACGGGCGCGGCCACCACCACGATCTACCCGTCCAACACGGCCGCCGAGTGCGCCTTCGTCATCACCGACTCCGGCAGCACGATCGTCATCGCCGAGAACGACGAGCAGGTGGCCAAGCTCAGGTCCGTGCGGAAGGAGCTGCCCGACGTCACCGGCGTGGTCGTCGTCGACGGCTCGGCGAGCGACGACGGCTGGGTGGTCACCCTCGACTCGGTCAGCCGCGGCGAGGGCGACTACGACGCCCTGGTGGACGCCATCGCCCAGGACGACCTGGCCACGCTCATCTACACCTCCGGCACCACCGGACGTCCCAAGGGCGTCGAGCTCACCCACGACAACTGGCTGTTCGCGGCCGGCTCGGTCCGCGAGATCGACCTCATCTCCCCCGGCGACCTGCACTTCCTGTGGCTGCCGCTGTCCCACTCGTTCGGCAAGCTGCTGGAGGTCGTGATGATCGACATCGGCGTGCCCACCGCGATCGACGGCCGTCTCGACCGCATCGCCGACAACCTCGGCGCGCTGCGGCCGACCGTGATGGCCGCGGCGCCGCGCATCTTCGAGAAGATCCACAACACGGTCGTCGCCACCGTGCGCCGCGAGGGCGGGATCAAGCTGCGGATCTTCGAGTGGGCAAGGGAGACCGGCATCAGGGTCAGCAGGGCGCGGCAGCGGGAGGCGTCCGTCCCGCTCACCACCCGGGTCGAGCACGCGCTGGCCGACCGGCTGGTCTTCGCCAAGCTGCGGACGCGCTTCGGCGGCCGGATCCGCTTCTTCATCTCCGGGGCCGCGCCCCTGTCACGGGACGTGGCCGAGTTCTTCGACGGCGCCGGCCTGACGATCCTGGAGGGGTACGGCCTGACCGAGTCGTCGGCGGGCAGCTTCCTCAACCGTCCCGAATCGGTGCGGTTCGGGACGGTCGGCCCGCCACTGCCCGGCACCGAGGTCCGCGTCGCGGACGACGGCGAGATCCTCATCGGCGGGCGCGGCGTGATGCGCGGCTACCACGGCCTGCCCCGGGAGACGTCGGAGGCGCTGGAGGACGGCTGGCTGCGCACCGGCGACATCGGCGAGCTGGACGAGGCCGGGCGGCTGCTGATCACCGACCGCAAGAAGGAGCTGATCAAGACCTCGGGCGGCAAGTACGTCGCGCCCACCTACCTGGAGGGCCGCGTCAAGGCCGCCTGCCCGTTCGCCTCGCACGTGTTCGTGCACGGCGACCGCCGCAACTACGTGACGGCGCTCGTCACCCTCGACATGGACGTCGTGCGCCCGTGGGCCGAGGCCGAGTCGCTGCCGGCCGACCCCGAGGCGCTGTGCGGGCACCCGCGCATGCGCGAGGAGGTCGGCAGGGCGATCGAACAGGTCAACGCCGACCAGGCCAGTTACTCCACGATCAAGAAGTTCGCGATCCTGGCCGACGACTTCACCGTGGAGACGGGCGAGCTGACGGCCAGCCTGAAGATCAGGCGCAAGGCCGTCGAGGAACGCCACGCCGACCTCCTCGACGGCTTCTACACCGACTGACGACGACGGGCTTCTCCATGGTTTCTACGCCGGCTGACGACGGCGAGTTCCCGGGTGGCGGCGACGGGCCCCTCGCCGCCGCCGTCCCGTCACTGGCCGGAGGGCTTGCGGAACTGCTCGATCAGGGCCGTGTAGCCCTGGTCGCCGTGGCCCGCCGCGACGGCCCGGCCGGCCAGGGCCCTGATGAAGCGCGGCAGCTCGGCGTCCACGCCGTGCGACTCGCTCTCGTGGACCAGGTGGTCCATGGCGGCCACATGGGTGTCGAGGGTCGAGTCGGTGGCCGGGTGCGCGCCCTCGTCGATCTGCCGGGCGTAGTCGGCCAGCCAGCCGGCCACGGTCTCGACGCCGTTCTTCGCCACCGGGGCGAACGCCGCCGCCTCCACCCCGGCGGCCCCGAGCAGCGCGGCGCCCTGGAGGAAGCCGTTCAGGATGTTCCACATCAGGCTCAGCACGCCGACGTCGTAGAGCGCCGACAGGCCGTGGTCCGCGCCGAGGTACGTCGTCGCGCCGCCGAGGCTGCGCAGGGCCGGTTCGTGCGGGTCGAAGGCCGAACGGGGGCCGCTGTAGAGGAGGGCGGCCTCCGGGCTCCCGACGGCGGCGGGGGTGGTCATGATCGCGCCGTCGAGGTAGGCGCCGCCGTGCCGGGCGACCCACCCGGCCGTGTCGCGGGCCTCGGCGGAGGTGCCCGAGGTGAGGTTGACCAGCACCCGGCCCTCCAGGACGTCGGCCAACGGGTCGAGGACCTCGCGCACGGCGTCGTACCCGGTCAGGCAGACGACCACGAGCGGGGCGGCGGCCACGGCCTCCCTGGCCGAACCGGCCCGGACGGCCCCGCGCTCGACGAGCCGGTCGGCCCTGGCCGCCGTACGGTTCCACACGGTCGTCGGCCGCCCGTCGCGCAGGAAGGCCCCGGCCAGCGCCTCCCCCATCAGGCCCAGGCCCACGACGGTCACGGGGGTACGGCGATCCTTCGTCATCACAGTCGCTCTCCCAAAGAGGTTGTCCAGCAGCTATGGGAGAATCGTCAACGTTCAGACCGGTATGAAGGTCAAGGGGGACGGCCATGCTGATCGGGGACCTGAGCCGGCGGACCGGGGTCCGCCCCCACCAGCTGCGCTATTACGAGGCCCAGGGCCTGCTGGAGCCCAACCGCCGCGCCAGCGGCTACCGCGAGTACGACGACGAGGCCGTGCTGACCGTCGCCCAGATCAGGAAGCTGCTCGACGCCGGGCTGTCGACCGACGAGATCGCGTACCTGCTGCCCTGCGTCACGGGCCCCGACCCCGACCTCGTGCCCTGCCCCGAGCTGCTGGACACCCTGCGTGCCCGGCTGCGCGGCCTCGACGAGCAGATCGACACGCTCGCCCGCTCCCGCCGCGCCCTGCGCGGCTACCTGGAGACCACCGAACGGCGCGCGCCTGCCGAACGGCGCGCGCCGGCCTGATCACCTGCCGGGAAGGGCGGTCAGCAGGACAGGTTGCCTCCGGGGGCGACGCCGAGGATCTGGGTGAAGCGCTGGTAGGCGTTGACCCGGCTCTGGACCTGGCCCGGGTTGCCGCCGTTGCACTCCAGGCTGCCGTTGATGCTGCGGATGGTCTCGCCGAACCCGCGGCCGTTGACCATGGCGTTGTGCGGGGTCATGGTGCCGGGGCCGTTCTGGGTCATCCAGTACCACAGCGCGGTCTTCCAGGCCACGGACGCGTTCCGTTCCACCTGCCAGGGGTCGTTCAGCAGGTTGATGCCGAGGGCGTCGCCGGCCGCCTTGTAGTTGAAGTTCCAGCTCAGCTGGATGGGCCCGCGGCCGTAGTAGGCGGCCTGCCCGGCCGGGCAGCCGTAGGGCTGGCTCGTGTCGCAGTAGTGCGGGTAGTTCGCGGTGTTCTGCTCGACGATGTAGACCAGCCCGCCGGTCTCGTGGTTGACGTTGGCGAGGAAGGCGGCGGCCTCCTGTTTCCTGACGGTGTCGGAGCCGGTCCCGGCGAAGGCGGGGAAGGCGGCGATCGCCGTGGTCAGGCCGCTGTAGCTGTAGAAGGAGTTACGGCTGGGGAACATCTGGTCGAACTGCGCCTGGCTCACCACGAAGCCTCCCGGGGTCGGCGGGTCGGTCGGCGGGTCGGTCGGGCCGCCGCCGCCGCAGGCGCCCTTGTCCGCCCAGACCTCCGCGGTGCCGGGGGTCTCGTTCAGGGTCCACCACCGGGCCGACCAGTTGTGCCCGCCGCGGGACACCAGCGCGCCGCCGTTGTAGACCGTCGCGGCGTTCCACGCCGTCGCGCAGGCCGCCGCCCCGGCCGGCGAGGCCGTCACGACGACCGAGAGGACGCCCGCCACCAGCAGCGCGGCGGCGGACAGCGTCAGGCTCCGTCGCACCCGATCACTTCCCTTCACGGAATCCCTTAGGAAAGTTTCCTAAGAGTTAGCGCGATGGTGACACGCCGCCGGTGACCCGGCAAGGCCCAAAGTCAGGCCCGGAGGGTCAGAGGATCCGCCTGGCCCCCGGCAACGACCGGACCGCGTACGCCAGCGCCCAGCACAGCGGCAGCGACACCGCCACCACCAGGCCGAACTTGACGACCGCCGCCGCGTGCAGCTCCCGCACCGCCCAGGCCACGGCCACCAGCACCAGCGGATGGATGACGTAGACCGCGTAGGCGTGCTCGGACAGGAACCTGCCGCGCGCCCCCTGCCCGGCGAACCGCTCCCGGAACAGCACCGCCAGCCCGACGATCATGCCGACCGCGACCACGGACTCCCACAGGGCCATGGCCGCCGACGCCACCAGGCCCGTGGTCAGGCTCGACACCGGGAGCAGCACCAGGCTCGCCACGCCCGTGACGGCGAACCCGGCGCGGGCGGCCCGCCTGGGCAGCGCCTCGAACCAGCCGCGCCGGAAGGCGACCACGCCGGCCGCGAACATGGCCGCGTACTGCGGCAGGAAGTAGGGCGTGGGCAGCCCCAGCACCGGCACGTACGTGCCCTGCGGCACCGGCACGCGCCACAGGACCGTGACGGCCGCCAGCCCCAGGGTGAACAGCACGACCCCCTTGAGGCTCGGCGCGCCGGCTCCCCGCCCGTCGGACCTGCCCGCACGCCGCCACCACGCGTAGAGCAGCGCGAAGACGATCAGCACCTCGACGAACCACATCGGCCCCGGGTCCCACGAGACGATGTACCACTTCCAGAACGGCATGCCGTGGTCCCCGAGCGTCAGCAGCGGCCGCAGCAGCACGACGAAGATCAGCAGCGGCACCCCGAGCCGGACCAGCCGGTCGCGGACGAACGCCCGCCCGCCCTTGCGGTCGTGGGAGCCGGGGGTGAAGAAGCCGGAGATGAGGAAGAAGAACCCCATGAAGAACGCCTGGTTGAAGACCACCAGGAGGTCGAGCGCCACCCCGGAGGGGTCGGTGGCCGGTTCGCTGTAGTACCAGATCGGGATGTTGCCGTACGTGACGGCGACGTGATGGACGACCACCAGCGCGGTCAGTAACACGCGCAGGTTGTCGATCGCGAAGAGCCTGGTGCCGGTCTCGGTCCTCATCGCCTGCATGCCCTCTCGAACAGGTCGGCCAGCTCCGCGGCGTGCGCGTCGAGGTCGTGGTCGGGGTTCGCCACCCAGTAGGCGAACATGTTGTCGATGGCGGAGGAGTGGGTGATGGCCATGACGCGCCGGTCGAAGTCGCGGAACTCGCCGGTGGTCTGGCCGTAGGCGTAGATCTGCTCCATCGCCTGGTAGAGCTCCTCGTTGGCCTTGACGCCGTAACGCGGCTCCCCGTCGGCGGTGCGCAGGTTGTAGAAGATCTCGCCCAGGGCCTTGAGCCGCGTGCGGTGGTCGCGCATGTGCTCGGCGACCGCGAGGATGTGCGTCCGCAACATCGCGGTGGGGCCTTCGACGCCCTCGATACGCGCCATGACGTGCGCGGCGATCTCGCCGTAGACGCTGTTGACCACCTCCTCCATCAGCTCTTCCTTGCCGGTGAAGTGGTAGGAGATGACGCCCTTGCTGATGCCCGCGTGCTGGGCGATGCGCGCCAGCGACGCCTGTGCGAAGCCGACGTCGGCGATCACCTCCACGGCCGAGGCGATGATCTGCGCCCGCCTGGCCTCCTCGATGAACGAGCGCGCCTTCTGGCCGCCCGGCTGATTTTCTGACCGCATGGCCAAAACCTAGCACATACGGCCAGAATCGCGATGCACACGGGCCTCAAGACGGGCCTCAAGGCGGGGCCCAAGGCGGGGCCCAAGGCAGGCGACGTCAGGGCGGACGGCGTCAGGACAGGCGGGCCCGGTAGACCTCTCTGGCCTGGTCCAGCAGGGCGACGTGGTCGGCGAGCTGGGCGGGGTCGGTCAGGCGGGCGTGGGACCTGATCAGCTCCTCCAGCAGGTCCAGCCACTCCAGGCACCAGCGCACGTCGTCCCGCCGGGCGACTCTACGGCCGGCCATGTCCACGTAGACGGGGCTGGTGAGGGCGTAGCCGGTGCCGGTCATGGTGCGCACGTGCGGGTGGCACACGACCTCGGCCACCACGTACGTCGGCTCGTCCACACGAAGGTCGGCCGTCACGGTCAGCCGCTGATCGCCGTCCGGGCGGTGTTCGCCGTCCGGGCGGTGTTCGCCGTCCGGGCGGTGTTCGCCGTCCGGGAGCCGGTCGACGTCCGGGAGGCGTTCCGCGCCCGCGCGCACGCCTTCGGCCGTACGGATGCGCACCGCGGCCACCTCCGGGCCGATCGCGGTGGCGGTGACGCGGACATGGTCACCGGGGCGGGCGTCGATGACGTGGCCGGGGCCGTGCCCGTCCACCGACAGCTCCAGCCAGGGGCCGGTGGTGGCGAACGTGCGGCCCGCCCGTACCGCGTCGGCGAACGCGCGGGCGGTCAGCTCGCCCTCCACCCGGGCGTAGACGCGGGCCCAGCCGGGCGGGTTGGACTGGTTGTCCGACCGCGTGAAGGAGATCATCGAGTCGGTCCCGGCGGTGACGGCGAGCCGGTTGCCCGCGCCGATCAGCCGCCGGTAGACGGCCGCCGTGGAGGCGATCGAGGCGTGGGTGAGCACGTCGAGACTGTCCACCAGGCCGAGCGCGGCGTCGGCGACCAGCTCGCGGGCGGCGCAGTTGCGCGGCACCGGCGAGACGACGGCCTTGGGCGGATCGCCGTCGGCGAGCGGCGTGGCGAAGGGATGGCTGTAGCCGAGGACCGCGCCGAGGCCGCGCAGCTCCCGCAGCCCCTCGGCGTTCGGCGGCCAGTCGGCGTCCCCGGCGAACCCGGTGTGGAAGCGGCCGGGCGCGCGCTCCGGGGCGAAGGCGTAGACGTGGCCGAGCAGGTCGTTGCGGTACTCGACGCCCATCCGGGCCAGGTGGGTGGCGTCTGACCACGGTAGGTCCTTCCCCGCCCAGTGGTCGAGGGCCTCCCGGTCGTAGACGCGCGGCCCGGAGACGTTCCCGGCGAGCAGGTTGAGCACGTGCAGGTCCTCGCCGTGCTGGGCGGCGGCCGCGTCGGCGGGCAGGCCCACCAGGTCGCCGGCCCAGTTGAGGTGGACGTGCAGGTCGCCGCCGTACCAGCCGCGGGCGGCGGCGTCGTAGAGCCGCTTCGGGGAGAGCCGGACCACGCGTTCCCCGCCCGGGTCCGGGGTGATCTCCAAGGCGGACTCGGCGTACTCCATGCCCCTGGTGACGGTGATCGTCAGCGGCTCGGCCGGGACGTCGAGGGTGAGGCCGTCACCGTGGAAGTACGGCCTCCCGTGGTAGTCGTGGCGGCTCGGGACGCCCGGCGGGTACCAGCCGCGGCCGTCCGCCGAGGCGACGCTCCACCGGCACGGCTCCCCCGCCACCAGGGTGAGCCGGGCGGCCGGCACTTGGCGGAGCAGGGGTTCCAGCCGGACGCGCCGCCCGTCGACCGTGATCACGCTGTCGGCGTCGACCTCGACCAGCCAGGCACCGCGGGGAGCCAGCTCGCGGTGCGCGTCGTCCACGGTGACCGGGCAGGGGGCGTCGCGGGCGGAGTCGACGAGCAGGAAGATCCCCTCCTCACCACGCCCGGCCCGACCGCCGCCGGTCACGGCGGACGCCTTCGCGGGCTGGGGGACGTCTGTCACCGCGGTCGCCTCTGCAGGGTGACCGCCGCCGGTCACGGCGGACGCCTTCGCGGGCTGGGGGACGTCTGTCACCGCGGTCGCCTCTGCAGGGTGACCGCTGCCGGTCACGGCGGACGCCTTCGCGGGCTGCGGGGCGTCGGTCACGGAGGCGACCGGTACCTGGCCCACCCAGCGCGGGCCCGTGCCGGGGGTGCCGGGGGTCAGGACCGTTCTCGGGGCACCCCGCAGCTCGATCCCGTCCGGGCCGATCCGCAGCGCGGTGAGGTGCGGTGGCAGCTCGCCGCCCAGGGTGTCGCGCAGCACCCGGTCGTAGTCGGGCTCGGCGAGGTGGGCGGCCAGCCGGTCGATCGGCTGTCCCCGGTGCAGGCGTGCGACCTCCTCGAAGGCCAGGCGCCAGAACGTACCGAACAACGAGGGCGGCAGCACCCTGCGCCTGGCGAAGAACTTCACGTAGTGGATCTCCGGCTCACCCCAGGTGATGCCGTGCTCGGCCAGCAGACGACCGTACTCCTCCAGGGCCCCCGCGACCGTTTCGGGCAGCATCGGTTCCGCACACATCTGCGCTTCTCCCCACGTCGGTTGCGCGACATCGTGGCATGTCCTGCTCAGGCCGTCGGATCGGCGATGACGCTGCGGATACTGATATTTCTCCCGCGGGCGCAAGTCTGTTCCTCCGGGGTGCAGACTCCCGGCGACCACCACAGGGGTCCGGCCGCCACCGAGGGTCGGCGCCGCCAGATGTCAGGGCCGCCAGATGTCAGGGCCGCCGCCGAGGGGCCGGCCGCCGGGGCGGGTCAGGGCCGTTTGAACACCGACAGCAGGCGGTCGGCGGCGAGCGACGGGGTCAGTTCCCCCGCCAGCACCTCCCGCTCGACCTCCGCCCTGATCGCCGCCACCTCGGGGTCGTGGCGCAGCTCGGCGAGCAGGCGGTCGCGGACCAGCGTCCAGGTCCACTGGACCTGCTGGCTGCGGCGCTTGGCGGGCAGGTCGAGCGAGTCCTGGTGGGCCAGGATCCGCCGCCACAGCTCCTCCAGACCGTCCCCGGTGAGCCCGCTGCAGGTCAGGACGGGCGGCGGCCCCGAACGCGGGTCCGAGCGCAACATGCGCAGCGCCCCGGCCAGCTCCCTGGCCGCCTTCCTGGCCGCGAGCTCGTGCTCGCCGTCGGCCTTGTTGACCGCGATCACGTCGGCCAGCTCCAGCACGCCCTTCTTGATCCCCTGGAGCTGGTCACCGGTACGCGCCAGCGTGAGCAGCAGGAACGTGTCCACCATGTCGGCCACGGCGGTCTCCGACTGCCCGACCCCGACGGTCTCGACCAGCACCACGTCGAACCCGGCCGCCTCCACCACGACCATGGCCTCCCTGGTCGCCTTCGTCACGCCGCCGAGCGTGCCGGAGGTCGGCGACGGGCGGATGAACGCGGCGGGGTCGGCCGACAGCCTGGCCATCCGGGTCTTGTCGCCGAGGATGCTGCCGCCCGTCCGGGTCGAGGACGGATCGACGGCCAGGACGGCCACCCGGTGCCCCTGGCCGGTGAGGTACGTGCCGAGCGCGTCGATGAACGTGGACTTCCCCACGCCGGGCACGCCCGAGACGCCGATCCGGCGGGCCCGGCCGGACAGCGGGGTGAGCTCGACGAGCAGCCGCTGGGCCAGCGCCATGTGGTCCGGCCTGGTCGACTCGACCAGGGTGATCGCGCGGGCGATCCACGTACGGGAGCCTGCCCGTACGCCTTCGGCGTAGTCCTCCAGCGAGCGCACCCGGTCGGCTCCTTTCTTCGCTCTGATCAGCCTAACTTCTGACAAGTCCCGACATTTGCCAGTAAGGTGCTGGAGTTCTGATCACAGCCGTCACAGGAGTCACTCCCCTCATGCCCAACGTCGAACCCCTCCGCGAGGGCGACCCGGCAGCGGTGGGACCCTACCGGCTGGCCGGGCGGCTCGGCGCGGGCGGCCATGGTGTCGTCTACCTCGCGCGCGGGCGCGACGGCGGTCCGGTGGCCGTCAAGGTGCTCGCCGAGGGCGTCACCGCGGGTGAGCCGTTCGTCAGGGAGGTCACCGCCGCGCACGCCCTAGAGCCGTCCTGCGTCGCGAGGGTGCTCGACGCCTCGGCCCGGGGGCGGCCGTACATCGTGACCGAGTACGTGGACGGGCCCTCCCTGCAGGAGACCGGCGCGGTGCGCGGCGCGGACGTGCTGCGGCGGGTGGCGGTGGCGACCGCCACGGCGCTGGCCGCCGCGCACCGGGCGGGCGTCGCGCACCGCGACTTCAAGCCGGCCAACGTGCTGCTCGGGTCGGACGGGCCGCGGGTGACCGACTTCGGCGTCTCGGCGGCGTTCGGGACGGGGGTGAGCGCGACCGGCAACATCACGGGGACGCCCGCGTACATGGCGCCCGAGCAGCTCTCCGGGCGGGAGGCGGGCGCGCCGGCGGACGTGTTCGCGTGGGCGTCGGTGATCGTGTTCGCGGCGACGGGGACGCCGCCGTTCGGCGACGACTCGCTGCCCGCCGTGATCAACCGCATCCTGCACGACGAGCCCCGCACCGGCGACCTGCCCCAGCCACTGCTCGGCGTGGTCCTCGCCTGCCTGGCCAAGGATCCGGACCGCCGTCCGGCCATGGGCGACGTCCTCCGCCACCTGCTCGGCGGCCCACAGGACACCTCCCCCTCACCGCCTCGCCCGGCCCCGTCCGGCCCACAGGACACCTCCCCCTCGCCGTCCCGCCCGGCGCGGTCCGGCCCGCAGGACGCCTTCCCCCCGCCGTCCCGCCCGGCGCCGTCCGGGACGCCGGACGCCGCGTCGGGGACCACCGGCCTGCGCCTGGTCGCGGGCACCCCGCCCCACCCCCACGGCGGAACGCCGCACCCGGAACCCCTGCCCCAGCGGGGCCCCGCCCCCGAGGCCCGGCCAACCCCCCTGGCGGCCCCCGCGCCCTACGAAGGTCCGACCCCGCAGGCGCCCGTGCCCGACGCCAGTCCGGCCCATCACGCGCCCGCGCCCGACGTCACTTCGGCCCACCACACGCCCGCGCCCGACGTCAGTTCGGCCCCCCGAACCCCCCAGCCCAAGGTCAGGGTGCGGCGGCGGGTGAAGACGGCGGTGGTGGCCGGGGTCTCCGGGGTGACCGTGCTGGTACTGGCGGGCGCGATCGTGTGGCTCACACCTTCGACGCCCACACCCAAGGCCACCCACGTGACGGACGTCACCGGCGCCCCCACGCCCGTCTCCACCCCCACCCCCAAGCGGCGTCCTCAGCACACCCGCACGCCCGGCCCCGGGCCCGGCGCGGAGAGCACGCCCAGCACGACCCCCACGACCAGCCGCCTCACCCTGGCCTCCCTGCGCCCGTCCGGCGGCACGAGGAACGGCGACTGCTGGGACGGCGCGGTACGGCTCCAGGCCGCCGTGACCAGGACCGGCGACCCCGTCACCCTCCGGTACGCCTGGATCGTCGACGGCACGGTCACCGCCCGCTCATCGGCCACGGTCGCCGAGTCCGGCCCCCGGTACCTGACCTCGCCGACCGCCGTGACGGGCTCGGGCTCCCACAGCGTCACGCTCCGGATCACCGCGCCCGTCGCCCGCCAGCGCACCGTCGCCGTCACCGTCTGCGACGACACCACCGGCTGACGCCCGCCCAGCCCTCCGACGCCCGCCAAGGCCCCCGGCCGTACGTCGCCGGAAGGCTAGTGGCGGTCGCCGAGGGTCTGGAGGAGGTCGAGGGCGGCGTCGGCGATCACCGTTCCCGGCGGGAAGATGGCGGCGGCGCCGGCGGCGCGGAGCTCGTCGTGGTCGCCCGGCGGGATGACGCCGCCGACCACGATCATGATGTCCTCGGCGTCGAGGTCGGCCAGGGCGCGCCGGAGCGCGGGCACCAGCGTCAGGTGCCCGGCCGCCAGCGACGAGACGCCCACGATGTGCACGTCGGCCTCGACCGCCTGCCTGGCCACCTCTTCCGGCGTCTGGAACAGCGGGCCGACGTCGACGTCGAAGCCGAGGTCGGCGAAGGCGGTGGCGATCACCTTCTGGCCGCGGTCGTGGCCGTCCTGGCCCATCTTGGCGACCAGGATGCGCGGGCGGCGGCCCTCGTGCCGCTCGAAGTCGGCGCAGGCCAGGCGGACGCGCTCGATGGCCTCGGCGGGGCCGGACTCGTCGCGGTACACACCGGAGATGGTACGCACCTGCTCGGCGTGCCGGCCGAACACCCGCTCCAGGGCGTCGGAGATCTCGCCGACGGTGGCCTTGGCGCGGGCGGCGTCGACGGCCAGCTTGAGCAGGTTGGCGTCGAGGCCGGGCGCGGGGTTGTCGGCGGCCTTGGTGAGCGCGTCGAGGGCGCGCTGCACGGCCTCGCCGTCGCGTTCGGCCCGCAGGCGGGCCAGCTTGTCGAGTTGCTGGGCGCGTACGGCGCTGTTGTCGACCTTGAGCACCTCGATGGGCTCGTCGTCGGCGGCGCGGTACTTGTTGACCCCGATGACCGGCTGGCGGCCGGAGTCGATGCGCGCCTGGGTACGGGCCGCGGCCTCCTCGATGCGGAGCTTGGGCAGGCCGGCCTCGATGGCCCTGGCCATGCCGCCGGCGGCCTCGACCTCCTCGATGTGGGCCCAGGCGCGCTCGGCGAGGTCGTGGGTGAGGCGCTCGACGTAGTAGGAGCCGCCCCACGGGTCGATCACCTGCGTGGTGCCCGACTCCTGCTGGAGGAGGAGCTGGGTGTTGCGGGCGATGCGGGCGGAGAAGTCGGTGGGCAGCGCGAGCGCCTCGTCGAGGGCGTTGGTGTGCAGCGACTGGGTGTGGCCCTGGGTGGCGGCCATGGCCTCGACGCAGGTGCGGGCGACGTTGTTGAAGACGTCCTGGGCGGTGAGGGACCAGCCGGAGGTCTGGCTGTGCGTACGCAGGCTCAGCGACTTGGGGTTGGCCGCCCCGAACCGCGACACCAGCCTGGCCCACAGCAGCCGGGCGGCGCGCAGCTTGGCGACCTCCATGAAGAAGTTCATGCCGATGCACCAGAAGAACGACAGCCGGGGGGCGAACCGGTCGACGTCCATCCCGGCGGCGATGCCGGCGCGCAGGTACTCGACGCCGTCGGCGAGGGTGTAGGCGAGTTCGAGGTCGCAGGTCGCCCCGGCTTCCTGGATGTGATAGCCAGAAATGCTGATCGAGTTGAATTTCGGCATCTTTTCGCTCGTATAAGCGAAAATATCCGAGATTATGCGCATCGAGGGGCCCGGCGGATAGATGTAGGTGTTGCGGACCATGAACTCCTTGAGGATGTCGTTCTGGATGGTCCCGGCCAGCTCCTCCGGCGCGACGCCCTGCTCCTCGGCCGCCACGATGTACATCGCGAGGACGGGCAGCACCGCGCCGTTCATGGTCATCGACACCGACATGCGGTCGAGCGGGATGCCGTCGAAGAGCTGCCGCATGTCGTAGATGGAGTCGATCGCCACCCCCGCCATGCCCACGTCGCCGGCCACACGCGGATGGTCGGAGTCGTAGCCCCGGTGCGTGGCCAGGTCGAAGGCGACCGACAGGCCCTTCTGCCCGGCCGCCAGGTTCCGCCGGTAGAAGGCGTTGGAGTCCTCGGCGGTGGAGAAGCCCGCGTACTGGCGGACCGTCCAGGGCTGGTTGACGTACATGGTCGGGTAGGGCCCGCGCAGGTACGGTGCCGCGCCGGGATAGGTGCGCAGGAAGTCGAGCCCGTCGAGGTCGGCGGCCGTATAGAGAGGCTTGACCGCGATGCCCTCGGGCGTCTCCCACACCTCGCCCTCAGGGGCGGCGCTCGCGCCGGGGCCAGGGCCCCCGTCGAGCGGGACGCCGGAGAAGTCGGGGATCATCGCAGCACCTCCAGGTCCTCGAACGTCTGACGGAGCACGGCGAGCGCGTCGCACCCCGCGTAGAGGCAGGCGTCCACGCCCTCGTAGTCTCCCTTCCCCGCCAGCCAGACGCGTCTCGCCCCCGCGTGCCGCAGGGCGGTGGCCACGGCGCGGGCGTGCTGGGCGTACAGCTTGTCGGTGGAGCACAGGCAGGCGACGGCGGCGCCGCTCACGGCGAAGGCGGTGGCGATCTGCTCGGGGTCGGCGCCCGGCCCGGCGGTCTCGGTGGCCAGGCCGCCGGAGTGGAAGAGGTTGGCGGCGAAGGAGGCCCGCGCGGTGTGCGCGGCGACCGGCCCGATGGTGGCCAGGAACACCTTGGGACGCTCGGGCAGTGCGTCGGCGACGTCGCGCAACGCCTCGAACTCCTGGGCGTGGCGGGCCACGGGCCGCCCGGCGGGGGCGGGCGGGCGGCGCAGCGGCTTCTCACCGGGGTCGGGGAACTCGCTGACGCCGGTGATCGGGAAGCGGCGGTGGGCGATGTCGTCGTCGCGGCGGGCGCGGGTGGCGGCGACGCGCCGCTCGATCAGCTCGCCCGCGGCCTCCACGCCTCCGGCGGCCTCGATCTCCTGGAACCAGGCCCAGGCCCGCTCGGCCAGGTCGGCGGTGCGGCGCTCGACGTACCAGGAGCCGCCGGCGGGGTCGGTCACCCGCCCGATCCCCGACTCCTCCAGCAGCAGCGACTGCGTGTTGCGGGCGATGCGCCGGGAGAAGGCGTCGGGCAGGCCGAGCGCGGCGTCGAACGGCTGCACGGTGACCGCCTCCGCCCCGCCCACGCCCGCCGCGAAGCAGGCCAGGGTGGTGCGCAGCATGTTCACCCAGGGGTCGCGGGCGGTCATCATGGCGGCGCTGGTGACGGCGTGCTGGCGCTGCCCGCCGTGCTCGGCCGCGCCGCACACCTCGGCGACCCTGGCCCACAGGCGGCGCGCCGCCCGGAGCTTGGCGATGGTGGCGAACTGGTCGGCGGTGGCGGCGTACCGGAAGTCCATCTGGCCTAGCGCTTGCTCAACGGAGAGGCCGGCGCCGGTCAGCGTCCGCAGCTCGGCCACGCCCCGCGCGATCGAGCAGCCCAGTTCCTCGGCGTCGGAGGCGCCCGCGTCGTGGTAGGGCGTGGCGTCGACCATGACCGCCCGCAACCCCGGGTACGCGGCGCAGCGCCCGGCCAGCGCGGCCGCCTCGCCGCCGCTCGCGCCCAGGTTCCCGCTGAGCGGGACGCCCCGCTCGGCGGCCAGGCCGAACAGCACCTCGGCGGCCTCCCGCGTGCGCTCCCCCGCCTCCAGGACGATCGGCGCCAGGTCGAGATAGACGTCCTTCAGCACGGCGGGCAGCGCGTCGACCGGGATCGCGTCGTCGCCGACGACCAGCCAGAGCGAGGTGACGCCGTTCTCCAGGTCGGCCAGGACCGCCTCGGGGTCGGCCACGGCGTGCCGCTGCCGGACGTCCCATCCGGGCAGCGCCCGCGCCCCCCGCGTGAAAGGCGGCGCGCCCGGCGCCCCGGGATCGCCCGGCAGGTCGCCCGCGTCGTAGAGCGGCGCGACGGTCACGCCGTCGTAGGTGGGGGTGGACAGCGCCTCCTCGGGCGAGCCCGCCTCGACCCCCGACTTGCGCAGGACCTCGACCGCCAGTCTCCGCCAGTCGTCGCGAGTGGTGGGAGGAAACCCCGCTGCCAGTTCCATGCAACGGATAGTAGGCGCTGCCGGGCCGCCGCAGTAATCCGGGGGTTACCCGTCGGCGGGCGGCGCCTCCCATGCCAGCCTCCATGTGAGCGGGCCCACGATCCCGTCGTCCTCGACGCCCTGCTCGCGCTGGAACCTGCGGCACACGTCGCGGGAGGCGGCGCCGTACGCGCCGTCGACGGTCAGGTCCCAGCCGTGCTTCTTCATCTGCCGCTGCCAGGTGCGCACGTCCTCGCCCTCCATGACCGGCGGGTACTTCAGCAGCCGGCCGGGGAAGGGCGGCGTGGCCGGGGGCGGAGTGGTGGGGCCGCCGCCCGGACGGGGGGCGCCGCGCTTGATCCAGGCGTACAGGGGGTCGCCGGGGCAGTCGGTGGAGTAGCCGTCGCGGTGGCCCTTGATCTCCTTGCCGGCGCCGCCGTGGTCGCGCACGTACTGGACGGCGTCGACGATCGCCTCCAGCATCGTGTCGGGCGGCTGCACGAGCCCGGCGTTGCCGACCAGCCCGAGCACGGCGTAGTGACCGGCGTTGAGCCCGGGACCGTTGGCGGCGGGCAGATGGTGCAGCCCCCGCCCCTCGAACACCTTCCGGTGCGGGCAGGCCACGAAGGAGTAGCCGATGTCGATCCAGCCGTTCCCGTCCATGTGGTACGCCTGGATCGATCGCACGAGGGACACGCAGGCGGCGTGGTCGGAGACGATGCCGGGCTCGACCCTGCCGCCGGTGTAGTGGACCTTGACGCCCTTGGTCGAGTCGAGCTGGGTGTAGGCGCCGCGGGGCGTGCGCGCCTGCCAATCGCGCCTTAACACCAGATCTATGTCCACGGCTGCTCTCCGAGAGTAGATATCGGGACGACCGAGCGTAACGCGAGCGAGGTGAGCGGGTCCGCGGATCGCGCTATTTCACGGCCTGATCACCCGCCGTTCGGTCACGATCGCGGTGATCAGATCGTGCGGCGTCACGTCGAACGCGGGGTTCAGCGCCTGAGTGCCCTCGGGCGCGACGCGTACACCTCGGACGGACAGGATCTCCTCGGGGTCGCGGTCCTCGATGTGGATGTGGTCGCCGGTCGGGGTGGCGGGGTCGATGGTGGACTCGGGCGCGACCACGACGAACGGCACCCCGGCCCGTTCCGCGCCGAGCGCGAGCGCGTACGAGCCGATCTTGTTGGCGGTGTCGCCGTTGGCGGCGATGCGGTCGGCGCCGATGAGCACGGCGTCCACCTCCCCCTTGGCCAGCAGGTACGGCCCCGCCGAGTCGGCCACCAGCCGGTGCGGCGCGCCCATCCTGGCCAGCTCCCAGGTGGTGAGCCGGGCGCCCTGGAGCAGCGGGCGGGTCTCCAGGGCGAGCACCTCGGCCAGGCGGCCGCGTTCGTGCAGGGTCTGGACGACACCGAGGGCGGTGCCGCGTTCGACGGCGGCCAGGCCGCCGGTGTTGCAGACGGTCATGATCCGCAGCCGGTCGCCCTCCAGCAGGCCGGCGCCGCGCTCGCCCATGGCCAGGCAGGCGGCGATGTCGTCGTCGCGGACGCGCAGCGCGGCCGCCAGCACCGCCTGGCGGCCCCTGCCCAGGTGGGCGGCGGCCTGGTCGACGCCCCAGGCGAGGTTGGCGGCGGTCGGACGGGCGGCGCGCAGCTCGGCGATCTGGCCGAGGTCGCCGTCGGCGAGCACGACGCCGAGCGCGCCGGCCACGCCGAGCGCGGGGGCGCCGCGCACGGCCAGCCGCCGGATCGCCGCGACGAGCTCGGCCACGGTCTCGACGCGCAGCCGCACGCACCGGTCGGGCAGCAGCGTCTGGTCCACGAGCTCGACGGCGTCGCCGGCCCAGTCGATGGTCCTCACGCCGCACACGCTAACCCACGGGCCCGGGGCCGGGCCCGTGCCCGGATCAGCGTTCGGCCAGGACGATCACCGAGTCCTGCCGGCCGAGGACGACGGTGTCGCTCTTGGCGGGGTTGAGCACGATGCCGTAGTGCGGCGGGACGTTCCTGGAGACGTTGTCGCGGTAGCCGATCGCGGTCTCGCCCCTGCGCCGGGCCGCCTCGACGATGGTGGCGAAGGTGACCTCGGAGCCGGTCTTCACGTACGAGGCGGCGGGCCTGGGGTAGATCTCCGAGCCGTGCGAGTCGAACAGGTAGCCGAACACGTCGGCGAGGTGGCGGTTCTCGGCGAGCTGGGCCAGCAGGAGGCCGATGACGGTGTCGCTGATGACGATGTCGTCGGCCTCGGTGACCTCGGCCAGCGCCCGGTTGCCCTCGTCGTGCATCTCGCTGACGATCGAGTAGTGCTCGCCGAGCGTGCTCTGCATGTCGCGGAGCTGGAGCAGGGTCATGAGCGTGCGGGTGTCGGCGTGGTGGGGCTTGAAGCGGTCGTCGGAGAGCACGATGACGTGCTGGTAGAGGCCGACGCCGAGGGATTCGAGCGCGTACCGGTCGGTGGTGTCGCAGTCCTTGACGTTGACGGTGAGGGTGCGCAGCCCGGTCAGGCCGGTGCCGGCGTCGGGGTGGTCGGCGGCGATGTCCAGGACCGAGCCCGGGGAGACGTAGCCGTCCAGGTAGCGCACGATCTGCTCGGCGCGGCCGTTCCAGTTGAGCAGGAGGGTGCGCTCGGGCTCCGGCGGCGCGGCGCCGGTGGCGGTGACGGCCTGCTCGTCCACCGGGGGCTCGCCGGTGGCGAGTTCGATGTGGGAGTCGTCGTGGGCGATGACGACGACCTGGTCCTTGGCGGTGATGACGGTGTCCAGGGGCGGGTTGAGCACGACTCCGGCCGGCCCGCGTAAGCCGATGACGGCGGCGGTCTCGTAGGCGTGCAGCGCCTGGCCGTAGGTGGCGCCGACCAGTTCCTCGTCGGCGCGCAGGTAGATCTCGCCGCCGTCGAAGTTGAGCAGGTCCATGCAGACGACGGACATGCCGGACTGGCGGGAGGACTGCACGATCAGCCGGGCGGCGGTGTCGTCGGAGTCGACCAGGTGCACGTCCTCGCCGCCGGCCAGCCGGGCGGCGGCGAGGTTGCGGGCGGAGGCCAGGGCGGCGACCACGGGCGGGTGGGAGCCGTCGCGCTTGGCCAGGGCCAGCAGGATCTTGATGACGTGCGCGTCGGGGTCCTCGCCCTCGGGCGAGAGCACGACGACGGACCTGGCGGCGGTGAGGTTCATCAGGCCGAGGTCGCGCGGCTCGGTGGGACGGCCGGTGCGGCAGACCAGGCGGGTCCTGCCGAGGTCGCCGACGTGCTCGCGGATGTCCTCCTCCATGGCCAGCTTGTCGCGGTCGGCCAGGATGGCGATGACCGAGTTCTTCTGGCTGGCGTGCGCCTTGACCAGCTCGGTGACGATCGTGAACACCTGGTCCGACCAGCCGAGCACCACCGTGTGGCCGGACTCGACGATGCGCGAACGGCCTCTGCGCAGGCGGTCCACCTTCTGCTTGAGGCCGTTGGACAGCAGGCCGACGAGCATGCTGACGATGAAGATGCCGCCGAGCGACCCGGCGAACATCACGGTCATGTAGCCGAGCGAGCCCTTGTCGCTGGCGACCTTGCTGGGGGTGAGGGCGTGCATGAGGGCGATCCACAGCACCTGCCCCGCGCCGCCGACGCCGTCGGGCTCGTCCGGCGCGAGCCAGAGCGTGAACGCGGCCACCACGAGGATGAGCGCGACCGACACCACCGCGAGCCAGCCGATGAGCGACGCCGTCCCCCTGGACATGGTGTTGTCGAACCAGTACCGCGCCCGTTCGCGGACCGTGACCCTCGACACTTCCCCGATACCTCCGTGTAAGGAGTGATTTAGACCGACGACACAAGGTACCGGGCGATCTTGGCTTCCGCATGGCGAGCGGTAACGTAGCCGCCATGGTGACCCCCCTCACACCGGACGATCCGGCGTCCCTGGGCGATTTCCGCCTGGCCGGGCGGCTCGGCGAGGGTGGGCAGGGCGTGGTCTACCTGGCCCACTCCCCCGCCGGGGAGCAGGTCGCGGTCAAGCTGCTCAACGCGGGCGACCAGGAGACGCGGGCCAGGCTGGCGCGCGAGCTCGACGCGCTGGAGTCGATCGCCTCCTTCTGCACGGCCCGCGTGCTCGACGTCTCGACCCGGGGCTCGCGGCCGTACGTGGTGAGCGAGTTCGTCGACGGGCCCTCGCTGGCCGAGCGGGTGGCCGGGCGCGGGCCGCTGCGCGGCGGCGAGCTGGAACGCCTGGCGGTCGGCACGGCCACCGCGCTGGCGGCCATCCACGCGGCCGGGGTCGTCCACCGCGACTTCAAGCCGTCCAACGTGCTGCTCGGGCCGGACGGGCCGCGCGTGGTGGACTTCGGCATCGCCAGGGCCGAGGGCGCGGCGACGCACACCTCGGGGCTGATCGGCACGCCCGCCTACCTGTCGCCGGAGCAGATCGCGGGCTCGCCCGCCTCGGCGGCCTCCGACGTGTTCGCGTGGGCGGCGACGATCGTCCACGCGGCCACGGGGGTCAGCCCGTTCGGGGCGGACACCGTGCCGGCGGTCCTGCACCGGGTGCTGCACGCCGAGCCGGACCTGTCGCCGCTGCCGTCCCGGCTGCGCGGGCTGATCGCCGCCGCCCTGGCCAAGGACCCCGCCCGCCGCCCGACGGCCGGCGCCCTCATGCTGGCCCTGGTCGCCCCGGGCACCCCGCCGCTCCCTGCCTCCGGCCCCGCGTCCGGCGCGCCTACCGGCCCCGCATCCGGCCCCGCCCCCGGCTCGCCTGCCGGCACCGCCTCGGGCGGGCCTCCGGGAGGCCCGCACGGCCTCGGTCCGGGGGTGGCCGACACGCGCGAGAGTCGGGAGGGCCGGAACAGGGGGCGCGGCGCCCTCGCCGGGGCCGTGGCGATCGTGGTGGCCCTGGCCGTGGTCGGCGGCGTGGTCCTGCTGACCGCCCGTGCGCCCGGCTCGACCGCCACCCGGTCCACCTCGCCGCCGTCCGCGACCGCCGCCCCGTCCGACCCGCCGTCCGACCCGCCGTCCACGACCGCCACTCCCGAAACGCCCGTCGCCGCCCGTACGGCCACGGCGCGGACCACCGGCGGGACCGGGGCTCTGAAGATCCCCGCGGCCTTCGCCGGCACCTGGACGGGCCACACCGACACCACCAACCCGCTCGACCCCGACGGCGCCGACAACACGGTCGAACTGAAGGCCGGCCGGCCGGAGGCGGCCTGGCAGGAGAAGGACTCCCAGGTCGACTGCACCGCCACCATCACCCTGACCGAGGTGCGCCCCGACCGGCTGACTTTCTCCCTCGGTGCGACCACGGGCGGCTGCATCCCGGGTACTGTCTGGCTGGAGCTTAAAGGCGACACTCTCACCTACACCTGGCGAGACGTGCCCGGCCTGGGAATGGTCACCCAGACCGGCGATCTCGGCAAGAAGTGAACGATCCGCTCGCATAACCCTTCGACATCCGAGCCCACGAAGGAGATCCTTTACCTATGTCTGTGATCAGGGAGGTGCCGTTCCCCAGCCCGGACTCCTCGTCCGAACTGCCGATGAACATCTGGATCGACGACGCCGACTCGGCGATCGACGTCATCGACGCCCTGGCGTTGTCGCCGTTCGCGACCGGCGTTCAGCCCTGGTCAAGGCTGGCCAACCTGGAGCGGGTGCGCCCGGACGCCCGGCTGCAGCCGGCCGAGGGGCGGGTGCTGCGCACCGCGCAGGTGGAGGACGGTTCGGAGTCGCGGCTCATCTGCGGCGAGGGGTGGACGCTGCGGGTCATCCGGCACCGCAACCGCACCGCCACGGTGAGCGTGACGGCGGTGAGCGAAGAGCTGGCCACCTCGGTGATGAAGGAGAGCATCGACGGCGCCGAGGAGCCGATGCCCGACGCCGACCACGTCGAGATGGGCTTCTGGTGGCGCGGCTCCCACGGCGGCAACCGGTCGGAGAAGCCGATCACCGCCCAGCCGTGGGACGAGATCGGAACGAACTACTCGGCGCAGGTGCGCCCGGCGCTCGGCCGCCTGATGGCGACCACGCCCGCCGACGTCAACGGCCGGCTGATCCTGCTGCACGGCCAGCCCGGCACCGGCAAGACCACGCTGCTGCGCACGCTGGCCAAGCAGTGGCACGACTGGTGCCAGGTCGACTGCGTGCTCGACCCCGAACGGCTGTTCAACGACCCGGGCTACCTGATGGAGGTGGCGGTCGGCTACGACACCGACGACGACACGCAGCGGTGGCGGCTGCTGGTGCTGGAGGACTGCGACGAGCTGATCAGCTCGGGCGCCAAGGCCCAGGCGGGCCAGGGGCTGTCGCGGCTGCTCAACCTCACCGACGGCCTGCTCGGCCAGGGCCGCGACGTGCTGGTGGCCATCACCACGAACGAGGACCTGACCCGGCTGCACCCGGCGGTGATCCGTCCGGGCCGCTGCCTGGCCCAGATCGAGGTCGGCCCGCTGACCCGGGACGAGGCCGTCGCCTGGCTCGGCTCGCCGCAGGGGGTCGGCGCCTCGGGGGCGACCCTCGCGGAGCTGTACGCCCTGCGCGCGGGCCGCGCGATCAGCCCGGCGGGCCCCGACGAGTCCACCGGCCTCTACCTCTGACCGAGCCCACCGGCCCCTCCTGGTGAGCGAACCCGCCAGGAGCGGGGCCGGGCCGGTACGTAAACCAACCGATGTGCGACACCCGGTGTGAAACCACAATATGGCTGGTGCTCACCGTCGATCTGGCGCGCGTCGCCTTCACCCGTCTCACCGTGCCCGGAGGCACGTGGACCAGCGAGGAACACCGGGTCGGCTTCGCGGCCACCCAGCTCGTCCCCTCGTGGACCGCGCGTACCCCGCCGGGCGCCTGGGTCGAGGTGGAGCTGCGGGCCAGGACCGAAGCCGGCACGCTGACCAAGTGGTACGTCATGGGCCGCTGGTCCGAGCACGGGCCGCGTACCTCGGTGCCCGGCCAGGGTGACGAGGACGGCGACGTGGCCGTGGACACGTTCGTGGCCAGGCGGCCGGTCGTGGCGTTCCAGACGAGGGTCACCGCGCGTGGCGAGGGCGCGCGGATGACCTCTCTCGGCGTGCTGGCCTCGTCCCTGCCGCAGCGTCCGGTCGCGGTGAGCGCGTCCGGGGTGGCCGGGCGGGTCGAGCTCGACGTGCCCGGCCACTCCCAGTACGCGCACGCCGGGCACCACCCGCGCTGGGACGGCGGCGGCGCGAACTGGTGCAGCCCCGCCTCGGTGGCGATGGTGCTGGCCTTCTGGGGCCGCGGCCCCGAGCCCGGCGAGCTGGCCTGGGTGGGCGCGGACGACCCCGCCCCGGCGGTGGACCACGCCGCCATGGGCACCTACGACGACGGCTACCAGGGCACCGGGAACTGGCCGTTCAACGTGGCCTACGCGGGGCGTTACGGGCTGACCGGCTTCGTGACCAGGCTGCTGTCTGCGGCCGAGCTGGAGGCGTTCGTCCTGGCGGGCATCCCGGTGATCGCCTCGCTGTCGTTCAAGGCCCACGAGCTGCCCGGCTCCGGCTACTCCACGAACGGCCACATCCTCGTCGTCACCGGCTTCACCGCCGGGGGCGACGTCGTCGTGAACGACCCCGCCGCGCCTGCGGACGGCGAGGTTCGCCGGGTGTACCCGCGGGCAGCGTTCGAGAACGTGTGGCTGAGGAGCTCGGGCAGCGGCGGCATCGTGTACGTCCTCCACCCGCCCGGGCATCCCCTGCCTCCCTGTACCAACGGCAATTGGTGATTTTTCATGAGCATTCGACCGATCGATGTGGCGCGTACCGACGGCGGCCCCCAGTGGGTGGAGGCCGTCGCCACGCCCGAGGGCGTGGAGGTGTGGTGGGACGAGCCACGCCCGCACGAGGGCGGCCGGCGCTGCGTGGTGCGCCGCCTGCCCGACGGCTCCCGCGCCGACGCGCTGCCTCCCGGCTGGAACGCCCGCAACCGCCTGATCGAGTACGGCGGCCGCTCCTGGCGTCCGCTGCCGGGCGGCGGCCTGGTCTTCACCAATTGGTCCGACCAGCGGCTCTACCGCCTGGACGCCTCCCCGGGGAAGGCCGCCGACCCGGTCGCCCTCACGCCCGAGGGCCCGGCGCGCTACGGCGACCTCTACCTGCCGCCCGGCCGTGACGAGGTGTGGGCGGTGCGGGAGATCGACGACGTGCGGGACCTGGTGGCGGTCCCCCTGGACGGCGGCCCGGTCAGGGTCGTGGCCCGGACGCACCACTTCCTCATGAACCCCCGCCTCTCCCCCGACGGCGCCCGGATCGCCTGGATCGGCTGGAACCACCCCGACATGCCCTGGGACGGCACCGAGCTGTGCGTGGCCCCCCTGTCGCCGGACGGCGTCGCGGGCCCCCACCAGGTCGTGGCCGGCGGCCCCGAGGAGTCGGTGGCCCAGGCCGAGTGGCGCGACGCGGAGTCCCTGTACGCCGTCACCGACCCGACCGGCTGGTGGAACGTGCATGTCGTGCACCTCGACGGTTCCCCCTCGCGCAACCTCACCCCCGTGGAGCTGGAGTTCGGCGCGGCGGCCTGGAAGCCGGGCCTGGCCTGCCTGGCCCCGGCGGGCGAGCACCTGGTCGTCGTGTACGGCACCGCCGACCAGCGCCGCCTGGGCGTGCTCGACCCGGCGACGGGCGGCCTGCGGGAGATCGGCGGGGCGGAGCACACGTACTGGGCCTCGACGGTGTCGGCGGCCGGGGGCAAGGCGGCGGCGGTGGGGGCGACGCCGTACACGCCGCTGGAGGTCACGCTGGTCGATCTGGCCACCGGCGGGCACGAGGTCGTCTCGGCCCCCAAGCCCCTGCCCGACCGGGCGCTGCTGCCCACGCCGGACGCGGTGACGGTCGAGGGCGTGCACGCCCACCTCTACCCGCCGGCCGGGGTCGCGGGCCCGGCGCCGTACGTGATCTTCGTGCACGGCGGGCCGACCGGGAACTCACCGGTCGTGCTCGACCTGGAGATCGCCTACTTCACCAGCAGAGGGATCGGCGTGGCCGTGGTGAACTACGGCGGCTCGACCGGCTACGGCAGAGCCTACCGCGAGCGGCTGCGGCACCAGTGGGGCGTGGTGGACGTCCAGGACTGCGCCAAGGTGGCGCGCGGGCTGGTGCAGCTCGGCCGGGCGGACGCGGCCAGGATCGCGATCCGGGGCGGCAGCGCCGGCGGCTGGACGACGGTGGCCGCGCTGGTGCACAGCGACGTGTTCGCGGGCGGCGTCGCGCACTACGCGATCACCGACCCGGAGAGCTGGGCGGCCGAGACGCACGACTTCGAGTCGCGCTACCTCGACGGCCTGGTGGGCCCGCTGCCCGAGACGCGGCAGCGGTACACCGACCGCTCGCCGCTCCTGAACGCGGCCCGGGCATCGGGCCCGTGCCTCATGTTGCACGGTCTGGAGGACGCGATCGTGGACGTCAGCCAGGCTGAGCGATTCACCGCCGAACTGGACAAGCACGGCAAACAGTGGGCTCTGCTCACCTTCGCCGGTGAGCAGCACGGCTGGCGCAGGGAAGAGACCATCGTGGCGGCGCTGGAGGCCGAGCTGGCCTTCTACGGGCTGATCTTCGACCTGGAGACGCCCGGCGTGCCGCCGCTGACGCTGAAGGGGAGAGCGTGAAGAGCGTCGCCGAGATCTGCTCGGACCTGATCAGGTTCGACACCACCAATCCGGGCTCGGGCGAGCGCCCGGCGGCCGAGTACGTGGCCACGCTGCTGGCCGACGCGGGGCTGGAGCCGGTGGTGTTCGAGTCGGCGCCCCGGCGCACCACCGTCGTGGCCAGGATCGACGGCGACTCCCCCGACGCGTTGCTCGTCCACGGCCACCTGGACGTCGTGCCCGCCGACCCCGCCGAGTGGCGGATGCACCCGTTCTCCGGCGAGATCACCGACGGCTGCGTGTACGGCCGGGGCGCGGTGGACATGAAGGGCTCGTGCGCGATGACCCTCGCGGCCGTGCTCGGCATGGCGGCGGACGGCGTGCGGCCGAAGCGGGACCTGGTGCTGGCCTTCCTGGCCGACGAGGAGGCGACCGGCGACTACGGCTCCCGGCACGCGGTGACCGAGCACCGGCACCTGTTCGACGGCGTCACCGAGGCCATCAGCGAGTCGGGCGGCTTCAGCGTCGACTCCGGCGGGCGGCGCGTCTACCCGATCGCCGTCGGCGAGCGCGGCACCGCGTGGATGAAGGTGACCGCCCACGGCGTGGCGGGCCACGGCTCGCGGCCCGCCGTGGACAACCCGGTCGCCACGCTGGCCCACGCGCTGTCGCGGGTGGCCGCCCACCAGTGGCCGGTACGCCTGACGCCGTCGGTCGCCGCGCTCCTGGAGAGCCTGTCGGAGATCACCGGGCAGCCGATCGACCTGGACCGGCTGGACGCCGAGGCCGACCGGCTGGGCGCGCTCGGCGAGCTGTTCCACGGCCAGATCCGCAACTCGGCGAACCCGACGATGCTGGAGGCCGGCTACAAGGTCAACGTGGTGCCCTCGACCGCCTCGGCGCACGTGGACGGCCGGTACCTGCCGGACCTTCAGGAGGAGTTCCTCGCGACGATCGACGAGCTGCTGGGCCCGAAGATCACCCGCGAGTTCGTGAACCTGGAGGAGGCGCCCGCCGCGCCGTACCCGTCGGCGTTCTTCGACGAGCTGGCGGGGGCGCTGGTGGCCGAGGACCCGCTGGCGCGGCCGGTGCCGTACGTGATGAGCGGGGGCACCGACGCCAAGTCCTTCGCCACCATCGGCATCCAGGGGTACGGCTTCGCCCCGCTCATGCTCCGGCCCGACCTGGACTACTTCGGCATGTTCCACGGCAAGGACGAGCGGGTGCCGGTGGAGGGGCTGGAGTTCGGCACCCGCGTCCTGACCCGCCTGCTCACCTGACCGTCCCGGCCGTCCCCCGGGCCCGTGTCCGGGGGACGCTCATGACGCCGGGCCGAACCAGGTGGTGAGCGCGTCCATGAGCGCCCCTCCTGGCGCGCCCGCCCAGGCCACGTACCCGTCGGGCCGGACGAGCAGCGCACCACCGCCTGCCTGGGGCGGGGCGGCCACGGCCAGGCTCACGCGGTCGTGGTGGCCCGCCAGGGCGGCCGTCAGTTCGGCCGCGTCCGCGCCGCCGGACAGGTCGAGCAGCAACCCCCGCCCGTCCCGCAGCAACTCCGCGACCGGCCGCCCGGTCCCGGCCGCCGCCGGGCTCTCGCTCCCCCGCCGACCGCCGCCGGGAACACCGGAACCCGCCGCGCCCGGAACCTGAGGGCCGCGATCGTGCGGGCCCTCGGGTGGGGTGGCGGTCAGGGGCGGGGTGGCGGTCAGGGGCGGGGTGGCGGTCAGGGGCGGGGTGGCGGTCAGGGGCGGGGTGAAGCGGCCGGTGCGGGGGTCGGGGGCGGTGGGCGCGTAGTCGACGTCGGTGCCCTCGACCATGCCGGTGAAGTGCCGCTCGGCGTCCGGCAGCGCCATCACCTCCGACAGCACCTCCCGCAGCGCGTCCACCTGCGCCCCCGGACGCATCGCCGCCACCTGGGCCCGGGTGTTGCGCAGCACGCGGGCCGCCACCGGGTGACGCTCGGCGGTGTAGGTGTCGAGCAGGCTCTCCGGAGCCGCGCCCCGGGCCACCAGCGCCAGCTTCCACCCCAGGTTGACGGCGTCCTGGAGGCCCAGGTTGAGCCCCTGGCCGCCGATGGGCGAGTGCACGTGGGCGGCGTCCCCGGCCAGCAGGACGCGTCCCTTGCGGTAGGAGTCGGCGTGCCGGGTGTTGTCGCTGTAGCGGATGCCCGCCTCCAGCCGCGCGACCCCGACGTCCTCCCCCGTCACCCGGCGCAGGCTGCCGGCCAGTTCCTCGGCCGTGACCGGCGCGTCCCTGTCGGGGGAACCGTCGCCGGGGCCGCCGTCGAACTCGATGGTCGCGATCTCCCCGGGCACCAGCGACAGGTTGACGAGCCCGCCGGGCGAGCGCAGGGACGAGGTGACCGACCCCGGCCCGGTCAGCGTGGCCACGGCCGTCCTGCCGGTCATGGTCGCCGGCGTGCCGGAGAAGGCGAACCCGGACCGCTTGCGCACCACGCTCCGGCCGCCGTCGCAGCCCACCAGGTAGGGGGCCTCGACGCGCTCGCCGTCCGCCAGTGTGGCCACCGCGTGGCCGGCGTCCTGGGCGACGTCCACGACGGCGCGGCCCTGCCGGACCGGTACGCCGAGCGCGGCGGCCCGCGCGGCGAGCACGGCCTCGATCTGGTGCTGCTTGAGCATGGCGTACTCGGCGCCGCCGTGCTCCTCCAGCAGCGGCAGCCCGGCGAAGTGACCGCGCATCATGCCCTTCTTGAGCAGCTCGGTCATCATGCCGACCATGTCCGAACGGTCGGGCGCCGAGCCGGTGGCCAGCTCGTCGAACAGCCTCCACTGGGCCCCGATCAGCGGTTCCACCAGCCCGCGCAGCTCCAGCGAGTGCAGGGTGCGCGCGTTGAGCGAGCGCAGGCCGAGGCTGCGGGTCACGCGTTCCTCGCCGGTGGCCGCCTCCAGGACCAGCGGCTCGGCGCCGCCCAGTTTGAGCTCGCAGGCCAGCAGCAGCCCGACCGGCCCGCCACCCACGATGATCACGTCGGTCATCCCGACTCCTTACTTACGGCGTATGCTTACGTCGTAAGTAGAGCACGTACACCGTAAGCTCCGTCAAGCACGAAGGGAGAGCCGATGGCACGGCGCGAGCCGCTGAACCGGGAGAAAGTCCTCGACGCGGCCCTGGAGCTGGCGGACAGAGAGGGCCTGGAGGGGCTGTCCATGCGGCGGCTGGCCAAGGCGCTCGGCGTGGAGGCGATGTCGCTCTACAACCACGTCTCCAACAAGGCCGACCTGGTCGACGGCATCGTGGAGCGGGTGTTCGGCCAGGTGGAGCCGGCCGACCCGGGGCTGCCGTGGCAGGAGCGGCTGCGCGTCATGGCGCGCAACATGCACCGGGCGTTCAGCCGCCATCCCGTGGTCCCGCTGGCGCTGGCGACCGACCGGTCCAACCCGACCTCGCCGCACGCCCTGAGGACCCTCGACGACCTGGTCGGCACGCTGTACGCGGCGGGCTTCGACGACCTCGGCGTCTGGCGGGCGCTGACCGCCGTGAACGCCCTGGTGTTCGGCACCCTGCTGCTGTCCACCGGCGGCTTCGACGGCGCCCCCGGCCGGCACGCCGGCGAGGAGCAGGTGGGCGTCTACATCCGCGCCCTCGACCCCGAACGCCTGCCGCACTTCGCCAGGCTGCTGCGCTGGACGCGCGGCGGCGTCGACCCGGCCGCCGACTTCGAGCAGGCCCTGGACCTGCTGATCGACGGGCTTGAGATGGCCGTCGCCAACTAGTGGAACAAACTATTCCGTTCTGCTATAGTGGAGACATACCGAAGGGAGCTCCATATGGGCGACGACATCAGCGGCTGGGACGTTCTGGACGCCGCGCACGAGGCGCTGCGCAAGGCCGTCAGCGGCATCCCGGCCGGCGGCTGGGACCTGCCCACCCCCTGCTCGGAGTGGAGCGTCACCAAGGTCTTCAAGCACGCGGTCGGCGACCAGCTCGGCTTCGCCGCCACGCTCACGGGCGAGGGCGGGCCGGCGTTCAACCCGTTCGACCCGCCCGCCGAACCGGGCGCGGACCCGTCGGCCGAGCTTGAGGACGCGCTGACGCGCGCGGCCAGGGCGTGGGCCGCGGTCGACCGCGACGCCGCCGAGGTGCCGACGCCGGTGCCGCCGAACAGGATGTCGCCGTGGATGGGCTCGACGGCCTGCGCGCTCGACGCGGCCGTGCACGCCTGGGACCTCGCCGTGGCCACCGGGCAGCCCTCGCCGCTGACGCCCGAGCTGGCCGGGCCGCTGCTGGAGGTCGCCCGGCAGATCGTCGACCCGCTGCGCCCGTGGGGCGCCTACGCCGAGGCCCTGCCGGACGCCCCCTCCGGCGACCCCACCGGCGACCCCACCGGCGACACGGCTGCCGCCCTGCTGCGCTACCTCGGCCGCGACCCGCACTGGACCCCGGCCGCCTGATCCTCGGCCGCCTGATCCCCGGGCGCCCCGCCACCCGGCGGGGCGCCCGACGGGCTCAGGAGAACTTGGTCGCCGGACGCTCCTCGCGCTCGCCGTCGACGAAGATGTCCAGCTTCTCGTTGTAGAAGGCGATCAGCCCCGCCACGCGCTCGCTCTCGGGCAGCGGCGTGCGGTAGGACCAGGCCAGGTCCTTCTTCCCGTTGACCGTCCAGTACTCCGCCGTCCCCTTGTACGGGCAGTGCGTCGCGGTGTCGGTGTGCTCCAGCAGGTCGAGCCGTACGTCCGTCTTCGGCAGGTAGTAGCGGGCGGGCAGGCCCGTCTCGAACAGGATGCGGGCGTTGCGCGAGTCGGCCACGGTGACCCCGTCGACCTCGACCCGGATGTGCCGCGAGCTCGGCAGGATGTCCACCCGCGTGTACGGGTCGCGCGCGTGCACGTAGACCTCCTCGTCCTCCTCGAACCAGGCGTCCATCGCGTCCCAGTCGAAGCGGACGTGCCCGCGGATCTCCTCCAGCGGCGAGTCGTCGTAGACCAGCGCCGCCTCCGGAGCCTCGCCGGTGCCCGAGGTGACCGTGTGGACGGCGGCGTCCCCCCTGCTCGGGGAGTGCCTGGACGTGCCGGTCGGCTTGAGCGCCGCCTCCTCGACGTCCTGGAGGGGGAAGTAGTAGGTGGGGTAGAAGGGGCCTTCCCACACCAGCAGGGCCCGGGTCGTGTCGGCGACCAGCCGGCCGCCCAGGTAGGTCCGCACGCGCTTGGCCGACCGCTCGACGCGGACCCGGCCCCGGTTCGTGGCATCCATGTTCGCGCCAACCCGCGCGGCGGCGGGGCTATTCCGGGCCATTCCGGGCTGTTCCGGCCCCTCAGACCCCGAACAGCGCCAGCGTCGCCCACGTGGTGAGCGTGCCGGTGAACGCCCCCGCCGCGACCTGCGCCGACGTGTGATGGGCGAGGCGGACCCTGGCCCAGCACACCAGCGCCACCACGGCCGCGCCGGCGAGCGCGACGGGCAGGGCGGGCAGCACGTGCGCCAGTACCACCACCGTGCCCGCCGAGACGGCGGCGTGGAAGGAGATCTTCCAGCGGGTGGTGATCGGCACGGTCACCGCCAGGGCGACCAGCATCGCGGTCACGGTGGCCACCAGCAGCCGCGGCGCGCCGAGCACGACGAGCAGCGCGAGCGCGACCAGCACGGCGGCCACGGCGGCCAGCAGCGGGCCGGTGCGCCGGGCGCGGTCGACGATGTGGTGGGAGTCGAGCCGCCCCGAACGCACGCCGATCGCGATCACCGCCGCCGGCACGCCGCCGCAGAACGCCGAGGCCATCAGCCCCCAGGCGGCCCCGGCCCATCCCTGGGCGAGCAGGCCCACGGCGGGCGGCATGACGATCACCAGCACTTGCGGTGCCAGCAGGTTCGTCACCCGCTTCGCCACCAGGTCGGCCATCATGAGAGGAAAGATTACGCGATCATGGCGCCTGCCCGTTTCAGCGACGCCCGCGGCCGTTCCCGGAGAGCCGGGGTGTCTCAGCCCTTGCCCGCCGCGTTCACGATGCGGGTCGTGGACCGGTCGGGGATGGCCGCCATCTCCCAGCACTCCGCGCCCAGGATGGCCGCCGCTGTGGCCCGCGCGCCCGCGTGCGGGTCGCCCGCCGTGTGGGCCAGCGCCCCGGGCCGCATCGGCGCGAGCAGGTCGATGTAGTCCTCGGGGCCATGGGCGTCGGGCGGCCCGGTCACCACGAAGACGCCGGACACGCAGCGCAGCGCGGCCAGCACCTCGGCCCGCTCCGCCGCCGGGTTGAACGGCCGGCTGGGCCCCTTCCACGCCCGCACGCGCGGGTCGTCCTCCACGCCGACCACCAGAGGCAGCCCGCGGGCGGCCACGGCGCCCAGGTAGCGCACGTGGCCCACGTGCAGGATGTCGAAGACGCCGGTCACGACCGCCGCCCCGGGCCCGTCGTACGGCTCCACCCAGACGGCCTCCAGGCTGCTCACGCGACCTCCTCCGACGGCCGGGCGAGTAGGCTGCTGTGCACGCTTTGCTCCCCCACGGGCCTAGACGACTCGTCGATCGCAGCGTACTCGGTCGCCGCGCCCGGTCGTGCAGGCGACCTTGGGAAAGAGCATTCCTACCTTTTCGCGATAATCTCCGGGCCCCCTCTCGGGCGTCTCATGACGTCACCTGATTCGGGGGAGGTCGCCGTGGCGTCACCGGACTCGCACCATGCCGACGGGGGTGAACCGCCCGGGGCCCGCGACCTCGCGGTGCGGCTCCCGGGGGTTCCGTCGCAGGTCTCGCGGGCCAGGGGGCTCGTGACGGCGGCGCTCGGCCGCGATCATCCCTTCCATGACGACGTGGTGCTGCTCACCAGCGAGCTGGCCACGAACGCGATCCTGCACACCAGGTCCGGGGACGGCGGCTCGTTCACGGTGTCGGTGTCCAGCTCGGACACGACCGTCCGGGTGTGCGTCGCCGACGGCGGCACGGACGGCCCTCCGTGCGTGTGCCGGACGGCTCCCCAGGCGACCAGCGGCCGGGGGCTGCCGCTGATCGAGGCGCTCAGCCACCGCTGGGGGTTCGTCCGCGAGGGGGGCTCGACGACCGTCTGGTTCGAGCTGACGCGGGAACGGGTGCCCGCCGGGATGGCCCGCTGAGGGGGCCGGGGCGGGCGGCGTCAGAGGTCGAGCCGGCACAACCCTTCGGCCAGCGCCTTGGTCGTGAGCCGGGTACGGCTGTCGCAGCCCAGCTTGGCGAAGATGTGCTCCAGATGGGTGGTCACCGTCCGCACGCTCAGCACCAGGCAGGCCGCGATCTGCGGGTTGGAGTCGCCGGCCGCGACGCGGGTGAGCACGTCGACCTCGCGGCCGGTCAGGTCGTAGGGCAGCGGGCAGGGCCGTTCGGCGGCGACCGCGCCCTGCAACGACCCCTGGTAGCCGACGCCTGCCCGCAGCAGCCGCACCTCGTGCCAGCGTCCGCCGCCGTCGAGCCACAGGCCGCGCCGGCTCAGCTCGCGCGAGTCGATGAACGCCCGTGCGAAGGCCGCCATGGCGGGGTCGTCCCACAGCTCGCGCGAGACCTCGTGGCCGGGCACCGCGCGGCGCTCGCCGAGCCGGTCGAAGGCGACCGCGCGGAAGTCGGGCGGCAGCCCGGCGGGGTCGATCACGCACCTGGTGAGGTCGGTGACGTGCGCGAGCATCGGGCTCACGGCGGCGACCAGGGCGCTGGTGAGCAGCGGGAAGGCGTCCTTGGCGGCCAGGTGCAGCAGGCCGGTGTAGCGGCCGTCGTCGGCGAGGAACAGCGGCGCGGTGAGCCCGGCCCGCCAGCCGTAGGGGGCCAGGTGGCGGCGGAAGTACCGTTCGGTGCCCGGCTGCGGCATGGGCACCGGCCGCCGTCCGGCGATGGCCGCGCGGCAGGCGTCGAGGGCGGCGTACTCCTCGGCGGCGTCGCGGTCGATGCGCCGGTGGCCGTCGGAGACGACGCTGTGGTGACGCCCGGTGGCGGGGTCGAAGGCGACGAACTCGTAAGCGTCGAGCGGGACCACCCGGCGCAGCGCCGCCATCGCCGCGTGCGCGCCGCCACCGCCCGCGACCTGGTAGCCGACCTCGGCGAACGCCTGCAACTGGCGCACGCTCAAGGTGATCTCAGCCACGGCTCTTTTATATCATTTGCCATTCCTTGACCGGCTGTTGAAGATTTTCTTCACGCCGCCCGCGGTGTTAGAGTCTCCGGCATGCAGCGCGCTCTCGTCACGACGACGCCGGACACGGTCCCGGCGCGCTGATTCCATGCATCCCGGGCGGACGCCCGGGAGCTGGTCGTTCGCCCTTTTCGCGAAAAGGACGATCATGAACGACCACCGCAGACTCGGCCGCGAGCTGGAGATCTTCGGCACCGACCCGCTGATCGGCTCCGGCCTCCCCTACTGGCTGCCCGCCGGGGCCGCCGTGCGCAAGGCAGTGGAGGACTACGTCCACGAGCTCGAACGCCGTCACGGCTACCTGCACGTCAACTCCCCCGTGCTCGGCAAACGCGAGCTGTACGAACGTTCGGGCCACTGGGCGCACTACGCCGAGGACATGTTCCCGCCCATGAACGTGGGCGGCGAGGAGTTCGTGCTGCGTCCCAGCCTGTGCCCGCACCACGCGCTGATCTACCGCTCACGCGGGCGCAGCCACCGCGACCTGCCGCTGCGCGTGGCCGAGCTCGGCGGCATGTACCGCTCGGAGCTGTCGGGCGTGCTCGGCGGCCTGACCCGGGTGCGCGCCATCCAGCTCAACGACGGTCACGTGTTCTGCGCGCCGGAGCAGGCGGCGGCCGAGGTGTCGGCCGCGCTCGACCTGATCGAGGCCGCGCACGCCCAGCTCGGCATCGAGGCCGCCCGCTACCGGCTCTCGCTGCGCGGCGACGGCGACAAGTTCGTGGACGACCCCGAGATGTGGGCCCGCTCGGAGGCGATCCTGCGTGACGTGCTCGGGGAGCGCGGCCGCGCCTTTGACGAGGAACGCGGCGAGGGCGCCTTCTACGGCCCGAAGATCGACATCCAGATCGCCGACCCGGCGGGCCGCGAGAGCACCCTGTCGACCGTCCAGGTGGACCTGTACCAGCCCGAGCGCTTCGACCTGGCGTACGCGGGCGGGCGGCGTCCCGTCATGGTGCACCGCAGCGTGGTCGGCGGGCTCGAACGGCTGGTCGCGCACCTGATCGAGGTGCACGGCGGCGCGTTCCCCGCGTGGCTGGCGCCCGTTCAGGCGGTCGTGCTGCCGCTGTCGGACGCCGAACTGCCGGCGGCCGCGGACGTGCTGCGGCGGGCCGTGGCCGCCGGGCTGCGGGCCGAGCTGGCGCCGGCGGACCGGGGCAGCCTGGGGGCCAGGATCAGGGCGCACCGGCTGGTGCCGTACCAGCTCGTGGTTGGGCCGCGCGAGGTGGCCGACGGCGTGCCGGCCGTCCGTTCGCGGGACGGCCGCCAGCTGGGCCCGGTGCCGGTCGAGAGACTGGCCGAGGACTGCCGGCCCCGCTTCTGAGCCCTGCCGCTCAGAGCCAGTCCTTCTTCTTGAAGATCACGTACAGCGCCACGGACGCCACCGCCACCAGCACCGACGACACCCAGAACCCCGAGATGTCCCCGGCCCCGGGGTAGGGCACGTTCTGGCCGTAGAAGCCGGTGATGGCGGTGGGCACCGCGATGATGGCGGCCCAGCTCGTCACCCGCTTCATGATCTCGTTGAGGCGGAAGCCCTGCTGGGCCAGCCGGGTCTCCCGGACGTTGGCGAGCATGTCGCGGATCGCCTCCACCCACTCGGCGACGCGCTGGACGTGGTCGTAGACGTCCTCGTAGTAGGGGGCCATCACCGGGTCGGCGACGAGCTCCTGGTCGCGGCGGAGCAGGGTGCCGAGCACCTCCCGCATCGGCATCGAGATCTTGCGGAGCCTGGCGGTGTTCTTGCGCAGGACGTACATGGCGCGCTGGAGCTTCCTGCCGTCGCGCGGCGCGTCGTCGAACAGCGACTCCTCCATGGCCTCGGCCTGCGCGTCGAGGTCCTGGACCAGGTCGAACTGGCTGTCCACGACGTAGTCGAGCAGGCCGTGCAGCAGGAAGGAGACGCCGTGCGAGGCCAGGCGGGAGGACGCGTCCCAGCGCCTGAGCACCTCGTCGATGTCGAAGCGGTCGTTCTCGCGAACGGTCACCAGGGCGTTGCGGGTGACGAAGACGTTCACCTCGACGGGTACGAGACGGTCCTCGTCGAGGTGGATGCCGTACACGGTGATGAACAGGTGGTTGTCGTAGACGTCCACCTTGGGGCGCTGGTGGTCGCTGAGCACGTCCTCGACGGCCAGCTCGTGCAGGCCGAGCTCCTCGCCGACCAGGTTGAGCTGTTCGGGGGTGGGCGAGCACAGATCGAGCCAGACGGTGGCCTCGGGGTCGCCGACGTGGTCGGAGACCTCCTCGACGGGGAAGCCCTCCTTTTCGAGGACGCCGTTCCTGTACAGACGCGTGCGCATCAGGCGAGTGTGGCAAATCGCCGGGCATCACGCACGGCCGCTCCCCCCGGATCGTTGTTGAAGTAGACGTGGACGTCCCGCCATCCGGCCTCCGCCACCCTTCTCACCCAGCTCCGCAGCGCCGCGTCGCCGTAGGAGGGGCGGGGCGCGGCCAGGCCCTCGTGCAGGCGCACGTACCCCCAGTCGGCGGTGCGCCACAGCGGCGTCAGCGGCCGGCCGAGCCGGTCGGCCCAGCACAGCGCGGCGCCCCGGGCGAGCAGCACCTCGCGCACCTCGCCGGTCCACCAGGAGTCGTGCCGCGGCTCCACCGCCACCCGCACGCCGCCGGGGAAGCAGCCCAGGCACCGGTCGAGCAGGGCGGCGTCGGCCCGCAGCGTGGGCGGCAGTTGCAGCAGCACCGGGCCCAGCTTCTCCTTGAGCTCCCCGGCGGCCCTCATCAGGCGGGCGACCGGCTCCTCGGGCTCGGACAGCCGCTTGATGTGGGTGAGGAAGCGGCTGGCCTTGACGGCCATCACGAACCCGGCGGGCGTGCGCTCCCGCCAGGCGGCGAACGTCTCCGGCGCGGGCAGGCGGTAGAAGGCGTTGTTGCTCTCGACGGTGGGGAACTCGGCCGCGTACGTCTCCAGCCACAACCGCTGCGGCACCCCCTCCGGGTACAGCACGCCGCGCCAGTCCTTGTACTGCCATCCGGAGGTGCCCACCAGCGTCGCCACACCCGGCTCCTACCCCGGGCCGGGTGCGTTACTGTCGCAGTCCCGGAAGCCGAGGAGGATCTTTCACGCGATGGGCGCCGATCATTTCCACGCCCACGGCCACGGCCACGGCCACTCCCACGGCCCGCCCGCCGCGCCGCCGTCGCGCCGGGCGGTCGTGGCGAGCCTGGCCGTGCTGGTGCCGCTGGCCCTGGCGACGCTGGCCTGCCTGGTGTGGCTCTGGCCCGCCGCGCAGGCCGCGCCGGACGGCCGGGACGGCCAGGAGGGGCGGGCGGTCGAGCGGGTCGAGGGCACGGTCACGTCGGTCACGCTCAGGCGCTGCCCGGCCGTCCAGGAAGGGATGCCCGTGCCCGACCCGGCCACCTGCGGCAACGCCATCGTGCGGGTCGGCTCGGGGCCCGACGTCGGCCGCGACGTCACCCTGCGGCTGCCGGGCGGGCCGGGGGCGCAGCGGTTCACCGCGGGTGACGACGTGCTGCTGCTGCGGGCCGGCGACGGGGCCTACCAGCTCTCCGACCACGACAGGTCCACGACGTTGTGGCTGCTGGGGGGCGCGTTCGCGCTGGCGGTGATCGCGTTCGGGCGGTGGCGCGGGGTGACGGCGCTGGTGGGGCTGGCGGTGACGTTCGGGCTGCTGCTGACGTTCGTCATCCCGGCCGTCCTGGCGGGCGAGCCGCCGATGCTGGTCGCCGTCGTGGGCTCGGCCGCGATCATGCTGACCGTGCTCTACCTCACCCACGGCTTCTCCCTGACCACGTCGATGGCCGTGCTCGGCACGCTGGCCAGCCTCCTGCTGACCGGGCTGCTGTCGTACGGGGCGCTCGGCCTGGCCCGGCTCAACGGCGTCACCGACGACAGCGCGCTGACCCTGGGCATGAGCCTGTCGATCGACACCGAGGGGCTGCTGCTGGCCAGCATCATCATCGGGGCGCTGGGCGTGCTCGACGACGTCACCGTCACGCAGGCGGTGACGGTGGGCGAGCTGGCCGCGGCCAACCCCTCCTACGGCTTCGCCCGCCTGTACCGGGCCGCGGGGCGCGTCGGCCGGGCCCACATCGCCTCGGTGATCAACACGATCATCCTGGCGTACGCGGGGGCGTCGCTGCCGCTGCTGCTGTTGTTCAGCATCGGCGCGCAGCCGCTCGGCGACGTGCTGACCACGCCGGTCGTGGCCCAGGAGATCGTCCGCAGCGTCGTGGGCACGCTCGGGCTGATCGCCGCCGTGCCCATCACGACCGCGCTGTCGGCCCTGGTGGCCGCCCGCGGGGCGCGGCGGGAGGGGGAGCCGCCGGCCGACCAGTTCACCAGGCCCGTACGCACCGGGGGCCCGCTCACCCGGCCCGCCCGGCACCGCCGCTGAACGGGCCGCGTGGCCTCCTCCGAGCTGGAGCCGGAATCGAGGCTCAGCCGACCTCGGCGCTGCCGTCCACGCGCAGCTTGCGGCGGGCGCGTTCGTAGAAGGTCGTGCCGACGCGGACCACCTTGGCCGCCCCGGGCCAGGCCGTGACCGTCACGGTGTCGCCGGGGCACAGGTGGCCGACGACCCGGCCGTCCACCTCGACGGCGAGCCTGCCGCTGGTGGGCAGCACCTCCAGCGTCACCTCCTCGTCGGCGGGCAGCACCAGGGCCCGGTTGAAGGAGGAGTGGGCGGCGGCGGGCACCACGAGGATCGCCTCCACCCGGGGCGAGACGATCGGGCCGCCGGCCGAGAAGCTGTAGGCGGTGGAGCCGGTGGAGGTGGCCACGATCACGGCGTCGGCGGACAGGCTCACGAACGGGCTGCCCGACGGGGTCACCGACACGCCGGCCAGCCCCTCGCCGGGGATGCGCACCAGCGCGATGTCGTTGAACGCCGTCACCCCGACCCCGGCGACCTCGCTCCTGATGGCCATCCGGGGCTCGATCGTGTACTCGTGGCGGTCGATGGCCGACAGCGTGCCGGCCAGCTCGTCGACGTCGATCTCGGCCAGGAACCCGAGCTTGCCCAGGTTCACCCCCAGGATGGGCGTGGGCCGGCCGGCCAGCAGCCGCATGGTGCGCAGCATCGTGCCGTCGCCACCGAGCCCCACCAGCAGGTCGGCCCGCTCGACGAGGGCGACCGCGTCGACCGGGACGGCGCTGCAGTCGATGCGTCCGACCTCCTCGGGCAGCCCGAGCACGGTGGCCCCCTTGTCCGCGGCCCAGCGCAGGATGGTGTCGATCGCCTTCTTGGAGTCGCGCTGGGGATGCAGCACCAGCCCGACCGTCCCGACCATGCCCATGCGACCAGCCTAAACGGTGACGTTCCAGTACATCGGAGGCGGGCCCTGAGCACCCGGCGGCTCCGCTAACGTCGAAGGCATGCGGCTTCATGTGGGATGCGCGATGTGGACGCACACACCGTGGAACGGACGTTTCCTGCCCCATCCGCTCCCGCCGGGAGAGCGCCTGCGCGCCTACGCCACCTGGTGCGACGCGGTCGAGGGCAACACCACGTTCTACGCCACCCCCGCCCGCGCCACGGTTGAGTCGTGGGCCCGCCAGATCGACCCCGACTTCCGCTTCGTGGTCAAGCTGCCCAAGTCCATCACCCACCACCACCGGCTGACCGGCGCCGAGCAGGACCTCCACGCCTTCCTCGACGCCATCGAGCCGCTCGGCCCGCGCGCGCACGCCCTGTGGGCGCAGTTACCGCCCGCCTTCGGACCGGCCGACCTCGGCACGCTGGCGGCCTTCCTGCGGCGGCTCCCCCGCTCCCACCGCTACGCCGTGGAGGTGCGCCACCGCGCCTTCTTCGAGGACGCCCGCCAGGCCGGGCTGCTGGAGCGGGTCCTGGCCGCGGCCGGCGCCGAGTGGGTGCCGTTCGACACCGTGACGCTGTTCCGCAGCCCGCCGACCAGCGACGCCGAGCGTGACGCGTGGACGAAGAAGCCGCGCGTGCCGCGCCGCACCCGCGCGCTCACCGGCCACCCGATCGTCCGCTACCTGGGCCGCGACTCCGTCGAGGCCACGGTGGAGGGCTGGCGGGGATGGGTGGCGACGGTCGCCGGGTGGCTGCGCGAGGGCCGTTCCCCCACCGTGTTCGTCCACACGCCCGACAACGCCGACGCGCCGATGCTCGCCCGCCGCTTCCACGACGAGGTGCGCGCCCTGGTGCCCGAGCTCCGGCCGCTGCCCGAGCCGATGCCCGCCGAGCCGCCCACGCTGTTCTGACCGGCCGCCGGAATCGTGGGCGCGCTCACCGGCCGCCCGGCCGTTCGCGCAGCGTGTAGCGGATCGGCAGGTGCTTGAGCCCGCCCACGAACGTGGTGGCCACCCAGGCGGGCTCGCCGTCGAACTCGACGCTCTCCAGCCGCGGCAGCAGCTCGGCGAACAGGGCCCGGATCTCCATGCGGGCGAGCGCGGCCCCGAGGCAGAAGTGCACGCCGGAGCCGAAGGCCAGGTGCCGGTTGGGGTCGCGGCCGGCGTCGAACCGGAACGGCTCGGCGAACACGTCCTCGTCCCGGTTGGCCGACGGGTACGACAGCAGCACCGACTCGCCCCGCCTGACCGGCGTGCCGCGCACGTCCGTGTCGGCGGCGGCGGTGCGCATGAACTCCTTCACCGGGCTCACCCACCGGATCATCTCCTCGGCCGCCAGCGGCAGCAGCCCGGGGTCGCGGCGCAGCCGCCGCAGCTCGCCGGGGTGCCGGATGAGCGCCTCCAGGCCGCCGGCGATGGTGGAGCTGGTGGTGTCGTGCCCGGCGGTGGCGATGATCACGTAGTAGGAGGCGGCGTCGAGGTCGCTCAGCGGGCGGCCGTCCACGCGGGCGTTGGCGATCTCCGAGGCGAGGTCGCCGGTGGGCCTGGCCCGGCGGGCGGCGGTCAGTTCGCGGAAGTAGGCCAGCAGGTCGGCCAGCACGGCGGTGTGGTCCTGGGCGGTGCCGCCGCGCCGGTTGTCGCTGTCGTCCTGGCCGAACAGCTCCTGGGTGAGCCGCAGCATGCGCGGGAAGTCGGACTCGGGCAGGCCCAGCAGCGACAGGATGACGTAGAGCGGGTAGTGCACGGCGACCTGCCGGGCGAAGTCGCAGGAGCCGCCGTGGGCGGTCATGCGGTCGACGTAGCGGCGGGCCAGGTCGCGTACGCGCACCTCCAGGGAGCGCATGGCCCTGGGCCTGAACCAGTCGGCGGCGACGGCCCGCACGACGCGGTGCTCGGGCTCGTCCATGTGGACGAGCGTCTTGAGGCCGGTGCCGCGCGCCCGCTGCTCGGCCAGGCGCGCGTCGATCTCCGCGCTTCTCAGCACGGGACGCGGGGCGCTCAGCCACAGGGCCTGGTTCCGCTCGATCTCCAGCAGGTCCGCGTGCCGGGTGACGGCCCAGAAGGGGTTGTAGCCGGGCACCTCCACGCGGTGCACGGGCGACTCGCGGCGCAGCAGCGCCAGGGCCTCGTGCAGCCGGGTCTCGTCGGCGTACGCGGCGGGCGTGGCGAACACGTGCCCGGCCTCCTCCACGGACATGGTCGCGGTCACGGGCGGGCCCTCCTCTCGATGCGGGGGTAGTGCGGCCAGGAGAGCCATTCCCCCGGAGCGAGTGCGCCATTCGGCCCTCCTGCCGGGCCCGGCAGGGCAAGATCGGACGCAGCGTCCCCGCAGTCGAGTGCAGCAGTGGAGTGGAGTGGACATGACGGCTACCGCCGAGTCGTTACGGCAGGCCTCCGGCGGCGCGACCGCCCGGCTGATGGGCGTCGAGGAGGAGTACCTGGTCGTCGATCCGGCCACCCGAGCGGTGGCGCCGGGGGCGGCGGCCGTCGTCGAGCGCGCCGCGGCCGGTCTGGGCGACCGGGTCTGCACGGAGATCACGCAGTTCCAGGTGGAGGCCAAGACGGCGCCCTGCGCGAGCCGGACCGAGCTGGACGGCGAGCTGCGGCGGATGCGCGAGGTCGTGGCCGCCGCCGCGCGCGCCGAGGGCCTGGCCGTGGTCGCCTCCGGCACACCGGTGATCGGCGACGTCGTCCCGCCGCCGATCACCGAGCACCCCCGGTACGGCGTCGGCATCGACAACTACCGCGCCCTGCACGACGAGCAGGCCATCTGCGCCGGTCACGTGCACATCCACGTGCCGGACCGGGAGCAGGCCGTGCTGGTCTGCAACCACGTGCGGCCGTGGCTGCCGGTGCTGCTCGCGCTCATGGCCAACTCGCCCTTCTGGGCCGGTCGCGACACCGGTTACGCGGGCTGGCGGGTGCTGGCCTGGGGCAAGTGGCCGGTGGCCGGGCCGCCGCCGTACTTCGGGTCGCTGGAGCACTTCGAGCGCACGGTCGCGGCACTGACCGACAGCGGCGCCCTGGTCGACCCCGGGACGCTCTTCTGGGACGTGCGCCCGTCGGCCCGGCTGCCCACGGTGGAGGTGCGGGTGGCCGACGTGCCCGCCTCCACGGCGGAGTCGGTGTTCCTCGCGCTGGTGGTGCGGGCGCTGGTCACGGTGTCGCTGATCAAGGTGGAGGCCGGCGACCCGGGCCCCGAGGTGCCCGGCGAGCTGCTGCGCGTGGCCTACTGGCGGGCAGCCAGGGACGGGCTCGGCGGGGCCGGCGTCGATCCGTTCACGGGGGCGGCGCGGCCGGTCGCCGAGCTGGTGGAGGGGCTGCTGGAGCACGTCGGGCCCGCGCTGGCGGCCGCCGGCGACCTGGAGGCGGCCGCGCGGGGATGGCGGTCGCTGCGCGAGGACGGGGGCGGCGCCGACCGCCAGCGGGCCGCGCACGCCCGGCGCGGGGCGCTCGCCGACGTGGTCGACGATCTCGTGACCCGCTTCTCCCCCGACGTCTGAGGCCGGGCGGCCTACGGCTGGAGCCGGGCGGCCAGGAACGCGCGCAGGGGCTCGGCGTGGCGGGCCGGGTCGCGCCAGCGGGCCTGGAGGTCCTCCAGGAGGTGCTGCTCGGCGACCGGCTCGCCCTGCCGCCAGGCCCGGACGACGGGATGCAGGAAGGCGCACTCGTCGGCCCGCTCGGGGGTGGGGTGGCGCTGGATGGCGAACACGTCGGCGCGGTCGCGCGGCCCCCAGCGCAGGGTCAGCGTGAGGCACAGCTCGTCGGCGGCGAAGCGTTCGCGGGCGTAGTCCTCCGGCAGGTCCTCGTAGTGGCGCACGACGCCGCCGGGGCCCAGCACGTACGCGTCGGACAGGTACTCGAACTGGGTCCACAGCGCCGAGCTGTGGTTGACCCGGTCGAGCATCGACGCGGTCAGCGCGCCGGCGTCGGCGGGCAGCTCGCGGACCGGCAGCGGCCTGCCCTCGTAGCGTTCGAGGAGCAGGGCGGTCAGGGAGCGCAGGTTGTAGCGGAAGCCGTCGATGAACGCCGAGGAGGCCCGTTTGAAGTCGCGGGCCTGCATGAGGGTGCCGGCGAAGTACAGGCCCTCGACGTCGGCCGACTGGAAATCGGGACGGATCGCCGGCATCCGGCCGTTGGGCGTCAGCGCGGGACGGCAGGAGTCGCCGAACAGGCCGGTGTCCATGGTGAAGCCGGTGCAGCGCAGGACGGCGTCGTAGTCGAGCAGCGCCTGCTCGCCGTCGGCCAGCGTGTACGTGATCGCGGCCCTGATCGCGCCGCCCTCGCGCCAGAGGCGGTCCACGGTGCACTCCAGCACGCCGTGCAGGGTCTTGAACCAGTAGCTGTCCAGGAAGGCGCCGTACTGGCCGCGGACGTGGCCGGGGTGCTTGCTCGTCCAGGCCAGCCGTACGGGGCTCGGGCTGGCCAGGTGGATGACCGCGGCGTGCGGGAGCAGCGCCTGGGCGGTCTCGAAGGCCGAGTTGCCCTTGCCGATGACCAGGACGCGCCGGTCGGCGAACTCCTCGCCGTTGACGGGGACGTCCTCGTAACCGGTGGCCAGCTCGATGCCCGGGATGTCGGGGATGTGAGGGCCACCCCAGCCGGTCGCGACGATCAGGCAGTCGGCGCGGACGACCTGCCCGCCTGCGTGGACGACGAAGCCCTCGCCGTCCTTCTCCACGCGCTCGACGGCCGTCGAGTACCGCACCCGCAGCCCGTGGACGCGCTGGAAGTCGGCCAGGTAGCGGACCAGGTCGTCGGCGTGCGGGAAGTACTCCTGGGAGTACTGCGGGAACATCAGGTCGGGCTCGTCGTTGAGCAGGGAGTTCCAGTCCCAGCGGAGCTGGATCTCCCTCTCCTTCTCGCCGGTGTGCACCTTGTTCAGCGAGATGAGCCGCCGGTGGCGCGGGTAGCGGCGGAAGAAGCCGCCGGGCGCGTCCTCGCGTTCCAGGGTGAGGTAGTCGGCCCCGGCGCGCTGCAGGAAGTAGCTGAGCTGCAGCCCGCCGGGTCCCGCGCCGATGATCACGAACCGGTGGCGTTCCTCGGTCATCAGCCCTGCTGTCCCGCCACCGGTGGGACGGTCGTGTAGCCGTGTTCGAGGATGCGCTGCGCGGCCAGGTCGTAGCCGGCGGGGTCGTCGGGGGCGTGCGTGCCCAGGCCGTCGACGTACCGGTTGAACATGCAGAACGCGGCCGCGATCAGCACGGTGTGGTGCAGTTCCTTGTCGGTGGCCCCTTCGGCCCTGGCCGCGGCCACCAGCTTGTCGGTGACGTCCCTGCCGCTCTGCTGCACGGCGGCGGCGATGGCGAGCAGGGCGCGGAGCTTGGGCGGGACGGGGGCCGTGCCGGGGTCGGCGCGGACCTGGTCGACCAGTGTCATCCCTTCGGGGAGCTGGGCGGCGGCGAACGCGGCGTGCGAGGCCGTGCAGAACCGGCACTCGTTGAGCCCCGACACGTAGGCCGCGATCAGTTCCCGTTCGCCGCGACTCAGCGTGCTGTCGCCTCGCAGGAGGACCTCGGCCAGCGCGTTCATCGGTGCGGCCGTCTCCGGGCTGAACTGGAAAAGTCCGCGGATCCCTGGCTCGTCGGAATCGAGGGCGATATGGGGCATGCAAGCTCCCAGCGATGCGGTTTTCTCCTAGTCTGCACACTCCTGCAAATTGCGCAAGATCTCCTTTGATCCGCCTCCTCCTTGTCTCCTGCAACTGACGCGCGTAATGTCACGGACGCCACCTAAACCCCGTTTGTGACTGGGCGGTCGTCATGGATGAGCATCCCCACATCACCGTTGCCAGCAATACCTACGACGCCATTGCCAAGGGCGACCTGGAGGACCTTCGCCGGCTGCTCGCCGACGACGTGATCTTCCATGTCCCCGGTCGCGGCCCGATGGCCCGCGACTACTCCGGCAAGGAAGCCGTGCTCGGCTACCTGGCCGAGCTGCTGCAGTCCACCACCGGCACGTTGCGCCTGGAGCCGGAGTCCTATCTCGTCGGCGGCGACCAGGTCGCCGCGGTCCTGCGCATCCGCGGCGAGCGCGAAGGCCGTTCGCTGAACGACCGCGGCATGCAGTTGTTCAGGATCACCGACGGGAAGATCAGCGAGCGCTGGAGCTTCCCGCTCGACCCCTATTCAGTGGACGAGTTCTTCGGCTGACCGCACGACGCTCGACGGCGCCGGACGGGGCCGCTCAGCCGGCCTCGTCCAGTGCCTCCGCCAACGACTCGTCGTTCCACACCTTCACGTATCCGCTGGTCAGGCGGGCCCTGTCGGCATAGTGGCCGGGGTCGTCGGTGGCCAGCGTGGCCAGGCCGTCCACGTACCGGTTGTACATGCAGAAGGCCGCCGCGATCAGCACCGTGTCGTGGATCTCCAGGTCCGTGGCGCCCTCCTCGCGGGCCGCGCGCACGTGCTCGTCGCCGACCTCCCGCCCGCTTCGCTGGACCGCGCCGGCGATGGCCAGCAGGGCCTTGAGCTTGCCGGAAAGGGGGGCCGCCGCCGGATCGGCGCATGTCTCGTCGACCAGCGTCATGCCGTCCGGCGCGCGCACGGCGGCGAAGGCCGCATGGGTGTGGAAGCAGAACCGGCACCGGTTCAGCGACGACACGTACGCGGCGATCAGCTCGCGCTCGCCGCGGGTCAACGGGCTCTCCCCGCACAGCAGCACCTCGGAGAGCAGGGTCAGCGGTTCGGCCGCCTCGGGCCGGTAGCGGAACAACCCCCGGATGCCGGGCTCGTCGGATATCAGCTGGATATGCGGACGATTCCCGCCCGCGTGATTGACGAATTCACGCCGCTCGGCGTCGCGCGAGACGGATCGTAATGCTGAATTTCCCATTCGGCCCTCCAACGTCCGTTTGCCTGCCTATGGCATCCAGTGTGCGGGTTCACCGTGCGCGGATTCCGCCGCGGAACGACCAGGAAGTTGCGTACCGCTGACCACTTGATGTCAACGGCGCCGATGGAATTACCGCCCGCCATCCGGTCGCCGGGCGCTCCGGCGCGCCGACCGGGCCTCTGACCAGCGATAACAGCAGGTGACGATACGCTGGCGAACAGTAGCTGGCGGACAATCCGGGGGCAGGGCATGAAGATCGGCATCATCGGCGCGGGGAACATCGGCGGCACGCTCACCCGGCGCCTGACCGAGCTGGGACACGAGGTGGCGGTGGCCAACTCGCGCGGCCCGCAGACCCTGGCCGACCTGGCCGCCGAGACCGGCGCCACACCGGTGACCGTCGAGGAGGCGCCCCGGGGAGCCGACGTGGTCGTGGTCACGATCCCCCAGGGCAAGGTGCCCGAGCTGCCCGACGACCTGTTCGGCGACGTCACCGGCGGCCTGACCGTCGTGGACACCGGCAACTACTACCCCCAGCGCGACGGCAGGATCGACGAGATCGAGGCCGGGATGCCGGAGAGCCGATGGGTCGAGCAGCAGCTCGGCCACCCGGTGGTGAAGGCGTTCAACAACATCTACGCCGACCACCTGGGCCACGGCGGCCGCCCCTCCGGCAGCCCCGGACGCATCGCCCTGCCCGTGGCCGCCGACGACGAGCGCGGCAAGAAGATCGTGATGGCCCTGGTGGACGCGCTCGGCTTCGACCCGGTCGACGCCGGCGGGCTCGACGAGTCGTGGCGGCAGCAGCCGGGCAGCCCCGTCTACACCACCGACAAGGACGCCGAAGGCGTCAGGGAGGCCCTGTCGCAGGCCCGGCAGGAACGCACCCCGGAGTGGCGCGCCTGACCGGGGCCGGCGTCAGGGGCCGGCGTCAGGGGCGGCCGATGCGCAGCAGCATCATGGCGATGTCGTCGGCACGGTGGCCGACGGACGCCGCCGTTCCGATCATGGTCTCGGCCACGTCGGTGAGCGGCTGGTCCGGCGACGGGGCGAACCCTGCGGCCAGGCCGCCGATGGCCTCGCCGAGGTCGCGTCCGGGCACCTCGACGAGCCCGTCGGTGTAGAGGGCCAGCACCGAGCCGGGCGGCAGGTCGAGCTGGGTGCTGGCGTACTCGGTGCCGGGGTCGATGCCGAGCAGCACCCCGGGGGCGGTCTCCACCACCTGGGCGGGCTCCCCGGGCCGGCGCAGCAGTGCCGGCAGGTGGCCCGCGCTGGCCACGCAGGCCGTCCCCCGGCCCAGGTCGATGCTGATGTAGAGGCAGCTCGTGAACCGGTCGGGGGCCAGCTCGCTGAGCAGGCGGTTGGTGTGCGCGAGCACCTCGCCGGGGTTGGCCCCCGCCGTCGCGTGGGCGTGGATGGCGGTACGCACCTGGCCCATCAGCGCGGCGGCGGTGACGTCGTGCCCCTGGACGTCCCCGATGACGGCGGCGGCCACCCTCTCCTCCAGCCGGATGAGGTCGTAGAAGTCGCCGCCGATGTCCATGCCGGGCGTGGCGGGCAGATAGCGGGCGACCACCTCCAGCCCGGGGACGCCGGGCAGGGTGCGCGGCAGCAGGCTCGCCTGCAGGGACTGCGCGAACTGGTGCTTGACGTCGTAGAGGCGGGCACGCTCGAACGCCTGGGCGATGAGCCCCCCGAGGGCCGTCAGGCTGGCCCGCTCGTCGGTGGTGAACCGGTGGGGACGGTCGTAGGCCAGGATGCACATGCCGGCCGTCCGCCCGCCGACGGTCAGCGGCAAGAATGCCCAGGCCGACAGGTCGTCCGACCTGATCGCGTCCGGGTACGTCGCGCGCAGCTCGGCCCAGGTGCCGAAGAAGGCCGGCGCCCCGGCGGCGAGGGGGTGATCGGGCGCGAGCTGCACGATGGGCCGTCCCTCGTACTCCTCGACCGCCTGCTCGCTGTATCCGCGGGAGGCGGCCACGTGCGTGCGCCCGCCCTTCGATGTGAGGATGGCCAGGGCCTGCACGTGGTAGGCGGGCATCACGTGGTCGGCGACCAGGTTGATCACCTCCTGGGCGGTGACGGCCCGCGCCAGGGTGGTGGCCAGGTGCAGCATCTCGTGCAGCGCGACCAGGCGCGGCGGCCGGTCGGCTGCGGCGAGCTGGTCGGGCATGACGGGACGCGGGTCGCGGGCCATCGTGCTCGGCGTGACGCGCACGGTGACGCCGGCCAGGCCCGGATAGAGGTGGAAGGCCAGCCACTGGCCGCCCGGGTTGCGGGTGGTGAAGTAGGTGACCTCCTGGCTGACCACCGCGGCGCGGTAGCGGTCCTCGTAGGCCGGATCGTCCAGCCAGGTCAGGGCGTCCCAGGGCCGCTTGCCGATCAGCTCGTCGGCCTCGGCCTGCAGCAGCTCCTCGGCGGGGGCGGTGAGCAGGACGAGCCGGCCCTCGACGTCGAGCATGCAGTAGCCCTCGGGAAGCCGGTTGAGGCAGGTCAGCAGGAGGTCGTCGCCGCCGGGCGGCTCCCTGGTCAGCACGCGCGGCTGGTGCCCCGGCGGCACCGGCCGGTCCCCGCGTGGGACGATCTCGGCCAGGTCGGCGCAGGTGGCGGTCAGGACGTCGAGGTGCCGCCGGGTGGGCCGGCCCGCCGGGGCGGGCGGCCAGAGCAGCATCATGGCCCCCCGCACCTCGCCGTCGCGGTCGACCAGGGGCGCGGCGGCCAGCGCGAACCCGTACGGGAAGGCCAGCGCCACGAGCGGGAACTCGCGGGCCATGGACTCCCGGTCGGGCACCCACACCAGCCGCCGCTGCCGCACCGCCAGCGCGATCGGCGACTGGTCGGTCGTCCTGACCAGGACCCACGAGCGCGAGAAGGGCTCGGGGAGCCCCGACTCGGCCTCCATCATCAGCAGGCGCCCGTCCTCGGCCAGGGCGAAGAGCACGCACACGTGCGCCTGCGTGCTGATGGCCGCGCCGAGCAGCAGCCTGTCCTGGTGCGCGTCGCGGATCAGGCCGCCACCGTCACCACCACCGTCGCTGCTGCCGCCGCCTTCACCGTCTCCGCCATCGGCGCCGTTGCCGTGCGGCGGGTCGGGAGGTGGCGGCTGGTGGGGGATATCTCCCATGAAATCAGGCTATGCAAGCTCTATATCCGGAAATATTTACTCTCCGTAAGGGATGAGCAAAGTATTCCGGCGCTTGTTCAGGCGAGTGGACCGAGGTACGTCCCGCCCGAGACGTCGATGGTCTGACCGGTCACCCACCGCGCCGCGGGGCCGGCCAGGAACCCGACCACGTCGGCGACGTCCTCGGGCTCGCCGAGCCGGCCGAGCGCGGTGATGGACTCCAGCCCGGCCACCACCTCGGGGATAGAGGTGTAGCCCGCCGTCATGTCGGTCCGTACGGCGCCGGGGGCGACCGTGTTCACGGTGATGCCGCGCCTGCCCAGCTCGTTGGCGAGCGTCGGGGCCATCGCCTCCAGCGCCGCCTTGCTGATCGTGTAGCCGAGCTGGGTGACGACGGCGATCCGGCTGGCCGTCGAACCCATGTTGATGATGCGTCCGCCGTCGTTGAGCAGCGGCAGGGCGCGCTGGATCACGAAGAACGGGGTGGTGACGTTGATGGTCATCACCCGCTCGAACTCCTCCGGGGTCAGGTGGGCGATCGGGGCCGTCGAGGCGATGCCCGCGTTGTTGACCAGGATGTCCAGGCCGCGTCCGCCCAGCTCGGCGGTCAGGCCCTCGAACAGCCTGTCCACCACCCCCTCGACACCCTCGGCGCCGAAGCGGGCGCGGACGGTGAACGCCTGGCCGCCGGCGTCCTCGATCAGGGCCACGGTCTGCTTGGCCGCCTCGTCGTCGCCGCCGTAGTGCACGGCCACCAGCGCGCCCTCGGCGGCCAGCCGCAGCGCCACCGCCCGGCCGATGCCCCGAGAGCCGCCCGTCACCAGCGCCGTCCTGCCCGTCAGCATGCCCATTGTTCGCTCCCCACGTGTGTGGCCTGTGCTCCGCGGTCGCGGAGACAGGTCAACAGTGGCGGGGGCGGCTCACCGCGTACTCACCGCCGGCTCACCGTCGTCGGGGCGGGTCATCGTGCCTAGTGGGCCGTCACGCAACCTTGGCCGGGTAACTGGTCCAGCTTCTGATCGGCGAACTGGCGGCGAAGTTCGTCTTGGGCTGGGCTCGGGCGTT